>CAZTZM010000300.1:0-42408 GCA_964618005.1 uncultured Myxococcales bacterium | reverse complement strand
CGTCGACGCCGCCGCCACCGACGCCCAGCCGGAGGGCACGCCGCCGCCCGGACCCGGCGGGATGCGGCGCCTGTTCTGACCATGGCGCTCATCGAGCTGGATAAGGTCTCGAAGGTCTACCGGATGGGCGACGTCGAGGTGCACGCCATGCGAGAGGTCTCGCTGGAGGTTGCCGAGCGCGACTTCGTGGCGGTCATGGGGTCGTCGGGATCGGGGAAGTCGACGCTGATGAACATCATCGGCTGCCTGGACCGGCCGACCAGCGGCGCGTATCGGCTGGACGGCGGCGAGGTGTCGCGGCTCGACCGCCGCGAGCTGGCCCGCGTCCGCAACAAGACCCTGGGGTTCGTGTTCCAGAGCTTCAATCTGCTGTCGCGCACCAGCGCGCTGGAGAACGTCGAGCTGCCGTTGCTCTACGGCGGCGTTCCAGCGCGCGAGCGGCACCGGCGGGCCCTGGAGGCGCTGGGGCGCGTGGGCCTCGCCGAACGGATCCACCACCGGTCGAACGAGATGTCCGGCGGCCAGCAGCAGCGCGTGGCGGTGGCGCGGGCGCTGGTGACCCGCCCGCGGCTCATCCTGGCCGACGAGCCCACGGGCAACCTGGACTCGCGCACCACCGTCGAGATCATGGTGCTGTTTCAGGAGCTGGCCGCCGCCGGGATCACGGTCCTGCTGGTCACGCACGAGCCCGACGTGGCGGCCTACGCGTCGCGCGTGGTGGTCATGCGCGACGGGCGCGTCCGCACCGACAAGCGCCAGACGCCCCGGCAGGCCGCCCAGGATCTGGCCAGCTCCCAGGACGCCGAGCCGCACGAGGTCGTGGCGTGATCCCGCTCGAGACCCTGCGGGTCGCGCTGCGGGCGCTGCTGCGCAACAAGCTGCGCTCGTTCCTGACCGTCCTCGGCATCATCATCGGCGTGGGCGCCGTGATCGCCATGGTCGCCATCGGCGAGGGGGCCAAGGCGCAGGTCGAGGCCTCGTTCGCCTCGATGGGATCGAACCTGCTCATCGTGCTGCCGGGCAGCACGCAGTCGGGCGGCGCCCGCGGCGGGTTCGGCAGCTTGCCCACCCTCACCTGGGACGACCTGCGCGCGATCCGGCGCGAGGCGCCGGCCGTGCGCTACGCGGCGGTGCAGCTGCGGTCGACCGCCCAGCTGATGAGCGACGATCAGAACTGGGCAACCTCCGTCAACGGCACCTCCCCCGAGTACTTCTCGATCCGCAACTGGAAGACGCTGCACGGGCGGTCGCTGCTGGACTCCGACATCGAGTCGTCGGCCAAGGTCGTGGTGCTGGGCGCGACCGTGGTCGACAAGCTCTACGGCGCCGTCGACCCCATCGGTCAGACGGTGCGGATCAAGAACATCCCGTTCGAGGTGATCGGCGTGATGGACAAGAAGGGGCAGTCGCCGACCGGGCAGGACTATGACGACTGCGCCTTCGTGCCGCAGACCACCTTCATGAGCAAGATCCAGGGCGGCCTGCAAAAGTACATCTCGGGGGCGATCTTCATCGGGGCCACCTCGACCGAGGCGACCGCGCGCGCCGAGACGCAGGTGACGGATCTGCTGCGCGACCGCCACCACCTGGACGCCGGCGCGGAGGACGACTTCTCGATCCGCAACCTGACCGAGATGGCCAACGCGCAGGCCGACGGAATGCGCACGCTGACCACGCTCCTGGCCAGCATCGCCGGCGTGTCGCTGCTGGTCGGCGGGATCGGGATCATGAACATCATGCTCGTCAGCGTCACCGAGCGGACGCGCGAGATCGGCGTGCGGATGGCGGTGGGCGCCACGCCCGTCAACATCCTGCTGCAATTCCTGGTCGAGGCGCTCACGCTGGCCGTGGCGGGCGGCCTCATCGGGGTGGCGCTGGGCGTGTTCACGGCCGGGCGCCTGGCGGCCAAGTTCGGCTGGCCCACGCTGGTGCGCCCCGACATCGTGGTGATCTCGGTCTGCTTCAGCGGTCTGGTCGGCGTGGTGTTTGGGCTCTACCCCGCCCGCAAGGCGTCGCAGCTCGATCCCATCGACGCGCTTCGATACGAATGAGGTCGCCGATGTTCATCCGATGGTTCGTCGGCCTGTCGCTGCTGGCGCTGGCCGGTCCGGCGCGCGCCGACGAGGCGTCGCCCCCGGCCCAGCCGGACGTGGTGGCGAACGCCCCGGTCGTCACGCTGGCCGAGGCGCTGCGCGCGGCACGCGCCCACCAGCCGACGCTGGATCTGGCGCGCGGGACCGCCACCACCGGGCGTGGCAACGCGGATCAGGCGCGGTCGTCCTTGCTGCCGCAGGTCAGCGGCACCGCGACCTATACCCGCGCCACCTCGAACTTCGTCCCGCAGCCCGGCGGCACCACGCCCAACGCGGCGCAGGTGGTGGCCCCCTCGCTCTCCACCGAGCCGCTCTGGCGGTTCGGCGTGCAGGCCAGCCAGCTGGTCTATGACTTCGGCGAGACCATCAACCGCTGGAAGGCCTCCCGGGCGGCCGCCGACGCGCTGGATCAGAGCGTCCACGTGACGGAGGCGCAGGTCGACTACAACGCGCGCGTGGCGTTCTTCACCGCGCGGGCCGCCAAGGACATGGTGGGCGTCGCGCGCGACACGCTGGCCAATCAGGAGAAGCACCTGGCGCAGGTGCAGGGATTCGTCGACGTCGGGACGCACCCGGAGATCGACCTGACGCAGGCCAAGGCCGACCGCGCCACCGCGCAGCTGGCGCTCATCAACGCGGAGAACACCTACGCCGTCTCCCGGGCGATGTTGAACCAGGCGATGGGGGTCGAGCGCTCGGTGGACTACGACCTCTCGGACGAGGGGCTGCCGCCGGTCGAGGGCGAAGACAGCCACGTCGAGTCGCTGATCGACACCGCCAAGCAGAGGCGCCCCGAGATGGCCAACCTGCGCCTCAACCTCAAGAGCCAGGAGTACGGCCTGCGGCAGGCGCACGACATGAACTGGCCGCAGCTGTCCCTGGCGGGCAGCGCCAACGAGAGCGGCCCTTACCTCGATCGCACGACCTGGAACTTCAGCGGCCTGGTCACGTTGAGCGTCCCCATCCTGCAGGGCGGGGCGATCAACGCCCAGATCAAGCAGGCGGAGGGGGAGGTGGTGCAGGCTCGCGCGCAGCTGGAGACGGAGCGACAGCAGGTGCGCCTGGACGTCGAGCAGGCGCGCCTGGGCGTGCGCGCCGCCAAGGCGGCCATCGCCGCCGCCGAAGACGCGCTGGCCAACACCCGCGACCGCCTGCGGCTGGCCGAGGGGCGCTACGCCACCGGGGTCGGCAACATCATCGAGCTCGGCGACGCGCAGGTGGCGCTGACCACCGCCGCCGCCCAGAGGGTCCAGGCCCAGTACCAGCTCTACACCGCCCGCGCCCAGCTGCTCAAAGCCCTCGGCGCCGGCACCTGATCCTGACAGTCCGAGAGGCGACCGCGGCGCTGGGGAGCCTGGCGCCGGGATCGCCTCTCGCGAGGCTTCCGGTTCAGCGACGCGTGCTGCCGGGCGCGCCGTAGCCGCCGCCGGGATCCGAGTTGTCGTCTTCGCTGCTGCCGCGGTCGGCGCCGCCGCTCGAGACGCGCCCGCGGGTGTCTTCGATCTCCGCTTCCTCGTGGCGCAGGCTGGCTGACGCCTCCTTCTCGACGGCGTGCACGACCGGGTGGACCACCACGTGCTCGCGGATGCGCGTCCGCTTGGTGACCTGGACCTCCTCTTCGTGAAGCGGCAGGTCCAGCGTGCGCTCCTCGAACGCCCCCTCCGCCGAGAGGCCGGCCTCGTCGCCTGTGGCCGCCACACGCTCGATCACGACATCCTCGCGTGAGACCGGGACGCTGAAGTGCTTCTCTTCGGTCTTCACCGTCTTGTGGATGCGCACGTGCCCGGTCTCGCGGGCGATCTTCTGGATCCCCAGCTCCTCTTCGCGCAGCGGGATGCGGACATCCCCCTCGGTACGGGAGGTGGTGCTGGCGGTCGCCGCCGCGGCCGGGCGCGCCGCCGCCACCGAGCTGGCGCTCGGCCGTTCCGCGGTCACGTTGGCCGCACGGGCCGTTGCCGCCGCTGAGATCGGGCGTGTGGTCTCGGCCGTGGTGCGGAACCGCGAGTCGACGTCGGACAGCGTGTACGTGATCTGATCGCCGCCCAGGGCTGTGATGTGGTCGTAGCGCAGCTCATAGTCCTTGGGAAAGAACACCCCCTTCTCGATCACGAAGGTGTCGGCGCCGGTCCGGATGACTTTCCCCAGGCGCTCTCCCGTCGTGCTGGTCACGGACATCCCCTCGCTCACGTCGTTTCGCGTCCACCTCATCGGCCACCTCCTGTCACCATGGACAAATGCAACCAAGGGGCCCGCTGTCGGCTTCAGCGTCGGGCGTCGCCGACCCTGATCGCGCGGCGGTCGAAGGCGCTCGAGGCGCGAATCCGTTTACCGATGTCGACGTTACCGCCCGGGGATGCGAGGATCCGAGCCGTGTCGCTCGTCATCGCCACGCACAACTTGATGCACGGCCGTCGCATCGACGCGCTGGTCGGCCACCACGTCGAGCTCCGCGACCGGACGGGCCTGGCGCTGCTCGCGCTGCAGGAGGACCGCTACCTGGAGGGTGAGGGCCCGGGTGACGCGCGGCCGAGCGTCCGGGTGGCGGCCGCGCTGGGCGACGGGTATCAGGTCCTGCGCGACGACGGCTGCCCGGGGCTGGCGTTCGTCGTCGCGTCGCGGGTCCTGCGTTGTCGCGCGGTCGGGATCATTCCGCTGCCGCGGCTGGCGTCGCTGTCGTGGTTCGAGCGGCGCTACATCCTGGGTGGCAAGACCAAGCAGAAGTACGCCCTGTGGGCCGAGCTGGAGGCCGGTGGGCCGCCTTTCATCGCCGTCTGCTTTCACCTGGACACGGCGGGCGGCCACCGCCAGCGCCAGGCGCAGGTCGAGATGTTGACGGCGGGGCTGACCGCGCGCGGGCTCACCGGCCGGCTGGTGGCGTGCGGGGACACCAACGCCTTCTCCTGGTGGCCCGGGCGGCGCCGGCTGGACGCGCTGCTGGCGCCGCTGGCGGCGCTGGGCGCCACCGACCCCGAGCCGGCGCCCACCCACTTCTTCGCGCGCCAGCGCGAGCGGCCGCTCCCCCACCGGATCGGGGTGGCGCTGGGCAAGCTGGGGATCGACATCCCGCTGCGCTACGACGTGGTCTGCACCAACCTGCCGGTCGTCGGGCGCGGGCAGGTCAGCACCGACGGCTCCGATCACGACCTGGTGTGGGCGGCCGTCGACGTGGCCGGCCGTTCGTGGTAGCAAAGAGGCAGGAGATCCGATGAGCAGCTCACCGACGACGGCGACCGAACCGCAGCGCAGTCCCTACAACACGCCGGGACCGGGGCTCTGGATGCCGGGCGTCGCCATGGGCGGCCTCTGGCTGGCGGCTGCGTTCCTGATGCTCTTCGGCTGCTTCGCGGTGAACTTCTTCGCCCGCCCGCCGATGCCGCAAGAAGAGCTGCAAATCTCGAACGCCGCGCTCGGCGGCCAGAGCTGATCGCGCGCGCCGTTACTCCGGCAGCTTGACGCCGGCGGCCTGAAGAATCCGCGTCGCCAGGTAGCGCGGGTTGACCTGATAGCGCCCGGCGGCGACCAGCTTACGCAGCTCCTCGACGCGCGCGGGTGAGTTCACCGGACCAGCCTGCAACGCGTGACCGGGAGCGGCAACGGGGCCCCGTCGCGTCAGGTATCTGTTGGTGTGGCTCATGCCCTACACCATCGGCGGATGTAGATATCGCTTGAGGCGAAATCGACAGCCACCGGGGGCGCCCCGGGGCCAGGCCGGCGGTTGTCGTAAAAACCGCGTGATTGCAGCGTCTTACGCGGCGGCCTCGGTCGCCATGTCGCCCAGCGACTCGCGCAGGCGGCGGGTGGCCTCGCCGTGGATCTGGCAGACGCGCGACTCGGTCACGCCCAGGACCGCGCCGATCTCTTTCAGGTTCAGGTTGTCGCAGTAGTAGAGCGACAGCACCTGCTGCATCTTCTCCGGCAGGCCGCCGATGTCGCCGACCAGGCGGTTGAGCAGCTCGCGGCGCGAGGCGATCTCGAACGGATCGTCGGCGGTGGTGTCACCGGTCCGCTCCAGGAGGTCCGGGCCCGCGTCGTCGATGCCGACCACCGACGAACCGGACAGCTTCTGCTGGCGCGCGTAGAGCTCCTCGACGCCGACGCCCAGGCGCTTGGCGATCTCCTCGTGGTCCGGCGTGCGGCCCAGCTGCGCCTCCAGGCGGCGGGTCGCGTCGCGCAGCTCGTTCGAGAGCCGGCGCATGTCGCGCGAGAGCGTGTCGCGCGAGCGCAGGTCGTCGAGCATGGCGCCGCGGATGCGGAACTCGGCGAACGCCTCGAACCGATCCACGCGGCTCGGGTCGAACCGCTCCGCGGCCTCCATGAGGCCGATGACGCCCGACGAGATCAGGTCGTCGATCTCGACGTGGGCCGGAAGGCGCCGCGCCAACCGCCGCGCCACCTTCTCGATGTAGGGAAAGAACTTCGCCGCGTACTCATTCCGCCGCGCCACCAGGTCCTTCTTGCCGCTCTTCTTCGAGGCGCTCTTCACCGCAGGCTTCCGCTTCGTCGTTGGCATGACCGACCTCTTCAGCACGCCCCATGCCACGTTCCTGTCGTGTCAACGACCGCGAAGACTCGCGGGTTTCGCGCGCGCCGCAACGGCTGACCGTCAACGGATTGGCGGTGGCGAGCGTTTGACGCCGTCAACCGGGTGACGGTCTCCAGGTTCCCCACGTGAACGGCGAGCGGGTGCCGTGAACGCGTGCAACGTTCATTGAGCAACGATGTGGGTCAGGCGACGGAACGGCGGCGCAGCTTCTCCACGAGGGTTGTGCGGTTCAGGCCCAGCAGCTCGGCGGCGCGGTTGCGGTTGCCGGCGGTCCGCGCCAGCGCCTCGGCGATGATCGTCCCTTCCAGCTCCGCCAGGAGCTCGCGCAGGTCGACGCCGCCGGAGGGCAGCTGGCGCGCGTGGCGCTGGAAGTCGATCACCTGGATGCGCAGATGTGCGGGGAGATCCTTCATCACCACCATCCGCGTCCCGGCGGTCACGACCAACCGCTCGACCAGGTTCTCCAGCTCGCGCACGTTGCCGGGCCAGTCGTGCTGCGACAGCCGGCGCATCACGTCCAGCGCGAACCCGGGGACCTGCCGTCCCTCTCGGGCGTTGACCTGACGGCGGAAGCTCTCGGCCAGCGCGGGGATGTCGTCGCGCCGCTCGCGCAGGGGCGGCAGCTCGATGGCGGCGCTCGACAGACCGGCCAGCAGCGTCGGGTCGAGGGACCCCTCGTCCGCCAGCCACCCCAGATCGTGGCGCGCGCCGGCGACGATCCGTGGGGCAGACACCGGCCGCTCGCGCAGCAGCTGGAGCAGCTTGGCCTGCGCCGGGCGCGGGAGCTCGTCGATCTCCTCGATGAACAGCGTCCCGCCCTGCGCGGCCGCCAGCCAGCCGGCGCGGGCCGGCGCGCGCTCGGCCTGGGCGCCGTGGCCGAACAGCTCGGCCTCGGCGGCCGCCTCGGGACGGCCGGCCAGGTTGACGGCCACGAACGGGCCGGCGGCGCGGGCGCTGGCCGCGTGCAGCAGCCGGGCGAACGACTCCTTGCCGGTCCCGGTCTCGCCGCACAACAGGACCGGCGCGTCATCCGTGGCGATCTGGGCGACGCGCGCCAGCGCCTGCCGGATGCGCGGGTGATCGCCGACCACCGGGCTGGCCGGGCGAAACGCCGTGTCGCCGTCGGAGAGCCGCCGCACCAGCGCCCCCAGACGGACCGGGCAGAAGCGCCGCGCCACGATCTCGGCCGCGCCGGCGCACAGCGCCTCGACCGCGCCCGACCCCTGCTGCGCCAGCGCCACCGTCGCGACCGGCCGGCGGCCCGCCCGCGCCTTCATGATCACCGCGATCCCTTCGTCGGCGGGCAGCGCCAGATCGACCAGGCAGAGGTCGAACGGACCGACGCTCAGCGCGGCGATGGCCGCGGCGGCGCGCGGGCGCGCGACCGGTTCGATGTCGAGCGTCCTCATCAGTCGCGCCAGCTCCACGACCAGCGCGGCGTCGGCGGCGGCGATGAGGATACGCTTCGGCATCTGCGTGGTTCATCGGCCCTGCGAAAACGCCTCTTGAGCACAGCGGCTGTTGCGAAGTCAACAACAGCGTTCACGGATCAGCCTGGAATCAGGCCGAATCCGCGAAGAGCTGCGGTCTTCGGGTGTTGCGACGCGCCTCGTGATGAACGGCTCAGCCGCGCGATTCGGCGCGCGGGTACGAGCCCAGAACCTTCACGGTCTCGGAGGCTTGCCGGACGTCGGCGATGGCGGCCGCGACCGGTGCGTCGCGTTCGTGACCGTCGATGTCCACGAAGAACACATACTCCCAGGCGCGGCGGCGCGAGGGGCGGCTCTCGATCTTGGTCATGTTCAGGCCACGCTGGGCGAACGCGCCCAGGACCTTGTACAAGATCCCGGCCTCGTCGCGCGTCACCAGCAGCAGCGACGTCTTGTCGCGGCCGGTCGGCTCGGCCTGGTTGCGCCCCAGCACCAGGAAGCGCGTCATGTTGTGGGTCAGGTCCTCGATCTTCCGCCGCATGACCACCAGCTCGTTCAGCGACGCCGCCAGCTCGGAGCCGACGGCCGCGCCGTGGGCGTCGTCGCGCGCCAGCCGGGCCGCGTCGGTGGTGGAGCGCGCCTCGACCAGCGTGGCGCGCGGCAGGTTCGCCGCCAGCCAGCGCCGCACCTGCGCCAGCGCCACCGGGATCGAGTACACGCGCTCGATCTGGGCGAACGCCGTGTCGGGGCGCGCGATCAGGCACATGTTGATCTCCAGCGCGATCTCCGCGCTGACCTTGAGGTCGCTCTCCAGGAACGTGTCCAGCGTGTGGGTGATCATTCCCTCGGTCGTGTTCTCGACCGGCACCACGCCGTAGTCGGCGTTGCCACGCTCGACCTCCTCGAACACCGCCGGGATGGTCCCCATCGGGATGGCGCGCGCGGACAGACCGAACTGCTTCTTGACCGCGATGTCCGAGAACGTCCCCTCGGGGCCCAGGAACGCCACCTTCACGCGCTTCTCCAGCATCAGGCAGGCGCTGAAGATCTCCTGGAACACGGAGCGGATCGACTCCGAAGGGAATGGGCCCGGGTTGGCGGCGGCCAGACGCTCGGCGATCTGCCGCTCGCGCGACGGCACGTAGAACGGGACGGAGGCCGCCGTCTTCAGCTCCGCCACGCGGCCCACGTACCCGGCGCGCTGGTTGAGCAGCGCCAGGATCTGGTCGTCGGTCGCGTCGATCTTCGCGCGGATCGCCGCCAGTTCCTGCTTCAAGACGTCCGGATTCGCGCCGGGATCGGAACTGTCCTTGGCCATCGCGCGGGAGCTTACTACACTCGACCCGTGAGGCTGGCGACGCTGCGCGACGGGTCGCGGGACGGGGCGCTGCTGGTGGTCGCGTCCGACGGACGGCGCTGCGCCCGCGCCCGCGAGGTGGCGCCGACGCTGCAGGCGGCGCTGGACGACTGGCGGCGCGCGGCGCCCGCGCTGGGCGAGCTGGCCGCGCGTCTGGAGGCCGGCACCCTGGCCGGCGAGCCGCTCGACGAAGCGCGGCTGGGGCCGCCGTTGCCGCGCGCCTACGAATGGATCGACGGCTCGGCGTTCCTGAACCACGTGCGGCTGGTGCGACGGGCCCGCCACGCCGATCCGCCCGCCACGCTGGAGACCGATCCGCTGGTCTATCAGGGCGGGTCGGGCGCGCTGCTGGGGCCGCGCGACGCCATCCCGCTCGGCGATCCCGCCTGGGGGCTCGACTTCGAGGCCGAGGTGGCGGTCATCCTGGGCGACATCCCGCGCGGGACCACCGCCGCGAACGCGGGCGGCGGGGTCCGGCTGGTGCTGCTGGCGAACGACGTCACGCTGCGGAACCTGGTGCCGGGCGAGCTGGCCAAGGGGTTCGGTTTCTTTCAGTCCAAGCCGGCCACCGCGTTCTCGCCGTTCGCGGTGACGCCCGATGAGCTGGGCGGCGCGTGGCGCGACGGGCGCGTGCACCTGCCGCTGCGCACGACGCTGGCGTGCGCGGGCCAGGCGCCCCAGCTGGCCGGTGACCCGGACGCCGGTCCGGAGATGCACTTCTCGTTCTTCGATCTCATCGCCCACGCCGGCCGTACCCGCGACCTGACGGCGGGGACGATCCTGGGCAGCGGGACGGTCTCCAACGCGGATCCGGCGCGGGGCGTCTCCTGCCTGGCCGAGCTGCGGGCGCGCGAGACGATCGCGGGGGGCGCGCCCATGACGCCGTTCCTGGCCGCCGGCGACGTCGTCACGATCGAGATGCGCGCCGCCGACGGGCGTGACATCTTCGGGCGCCTCACGCAGACGGTGGTGCCCGGATGATCCTCTACGACTACTGGCGTTCGAGCTCGGCCTGGCGCGTTCGGATCGGGCTTCACTACAAACAGATCGCGTTCGAGCGGCGGGTCGTGAACCTGGCGAAAGAGGGGGGCGGTGAGCAACACGCGCCCGAGTTTCAGGCGGTGAACCCGATGCGGCAGGTGCCGGTGCTGGAGGTGGAGGAGGGAGGCGCCCGCCGCACGCTGGCGCAGTCGCTGGCGATCTTGACCTATCTCGAGGCGCGCTTTCCGTCGCCGCCGCTCTTGCCCGCCGACCCGTGGCCGCGGGCCCGCGCGCTGCAGCTGGCCGAGATGGTGAACGCCGGCATCCAGCCGATGCAGAACCTGGCGCTGCATCAGCACCTGCGGAGCCAGGGGATCGCCGATCCGCCCGCGTTCTCGCGCCACTTCATTGCACGCGGGCTGGAGGCGCTGGAGGCGGCGGCGCGCGAGACGGCCGGGACGTTCCTGATCGGCGACGCGCCGACCATCGCCGACGTTTATCTGGTTCCGCAGCTCTACGGCGCCCGGCGGTTCGGCGCGCCGGTGGAGGGTTTTCCGACGTTGCTGCGGGCCGAGGCGGCTTGCGGGGCGCTCCCGGCCTTCGCGGCGGCCCACCCGGACGTGCAGACCGACGCCGTTCCCGCGCCGAAAGCCTGACGCGCCGGCCGGGTGCGCCTCGAAAATTCGAGAG
Source organism: uncultured Myxococcales bacterium (assembly GCA_964618005.1). Classification (GTDB taxonomy): domain Bacteria; phylum Myxococcota_A; class Polyangia; order Fen-1088; family Fen-1088; genus JADGRB01. Next base: position 31,314 of record CAZTZM010000300.1, on the reverse strand, counting down.
GACGCGGCGGTGAACCCCGCGTGATCCGGGGCTCTTCGCTGGTCCACGAATTGCTGAACCCGTCGGACATGACGACCTCGCCTCGCCTCTCGCTCGCCCTTCCGTTCGCCATCGGCCTCGGCCTGGCCGCCTGCGGCGGCAACGGGGGGAGCGTCCCGGGGGTCGGTGTCCAGCAGTCGACCCTGGCGCGCGACACGAACCCCTCGGTCCCGTCCGCCGACGCCACCCAGCTGGCCACCGACAACCGGGCCTTCGCGGTCGACCTCTATCAGCAGCTCCGGAGCAAGGACGGGAACCTGGTGTTCTCACCCACCAGCGTCTCCGTGGCGCTGGCGATGCTGTACAACGGCGCCGCCAACGCCACCGCCACCCAGATCGCCGGCGCCCTGCACTTCACGCTGCCGACCGATCGGCTGAACGCCGCGTTCGACGCGATGGATCTGTCGATCACCACGCCGCCGACGGGGGACGCGGGCGACTTCCAGCTCAGGCTGGCGAACTCGACCTGGACGCAGAAAGGGTTTTCGATCCTGCCGGCGTACCTGGACACGCTGGCGGTCAGCTACGGCTCCTCGGTGAACACGGTCGACTTCGCCGCCGCGCCCGAGGCGGCGCGCGCCGCGATCAACCAGTGGGTGTCCAATCAGACGGACAGCCTCATCTCAGAGCTGTTCCCGGAGGGGACCATCGACAGTGGCACGGTCCTCGCGCTCGCCGACGCGGTCTACTTCCACGGCGACTGGTCGTCACCGTTCGCGCCGAACAGCCCCACCGGAACCTTCCACGCGCTCGCCGGCGACGTGAGCGTGCCGATGATGTCGGGCGCCGGGGCGACGATCTGGAAAGGGACCGGCTGGACCGCCGCCTCGCTGGGGTACCAGGGCGGCGCCGTCTCGATGGTGGTCCTCGTTCCGGACGCTGGGACATTCGATACCTTCGAGGCCGGCCTGACCAGCGATCAGCTCGCGACGATCCTGGGCGGCGCCGGCGACGGGGGCGAGATCAGCCTGCCACGCTTCAAGTTCAGCCTGGCGACGTCGCTGCACGACACGCTGGAGGCGCTGGGGATGACCGACGCGTTCACGGCCGGCGCCGCAGACCTCTCGGGCATCGACGGCTCGAACGATCTCTACGTGCAGGCGGTCGTGCACCAGGCCGACATCGCGGTCGACGAGAAGGGGACCACCGCGGCGGCCGCGACGGGCATCAGCGTCGGAAAGACGTCGGTGGAGCTGAACACCTTGACCGTCGATCGCCCGTTCCTGTTCTTCATCGTCCACCAGCCGACCGGCGCCGTCCTGTTCGCGGGGCGCGTGGTCGACCCGTCCCAGGGCTGAGCCGGTCTCCCGCTGCGCCCCATCCCCGGGTGGGGAAAATGCTTAGGTTGATCGCAGGAGGCGATCATGAGGTGGTGGGGAGCTCTGGCAGTGGGGGCCTTGATTTCCGGGGGAATGGCGCGCGCGGCCGACATCGCGGCGCCGAAGAACGTGAACGCTGAACCGTCGACGCCGCGCTCGGCCGAGCTGTCGACCCGCTCGGCGACGGCCGAGATGTCGGGCAATCCGTCGTATTCGCTGAAGCTGGCCGACGACGCCATCCGCGCCGACCCCAAGGACCCCTGGCCGTACTACGACAAGGGGATGGCGCTGGCGCGCGTGGGCGAGCTCGACGGCGCGCTGGCGGCCCTGGACGCCGCGGAGCAGCACTTCGCCGCCAGTGACCGCTGGGGGCGCTCGGTCGCGGTGTTCGGCCGTGCCCACGCGCTCTCCGAAGCCGGCCGCTGCGTCGAAGCGGAGAAGGAGTACGACAGATACGCGTCGCTCATCCCTGAGGACGCCGGGTCGGTCGCGATCGCGCACCGCTACGCCGCCGACTGCCAGCAGGCGCCGACGACCCCCGCGTCGGCTCCAATCCCGGCCGAGTAGCGCGCTGACGGCGCCCGCGCGGCCGGGAGAGCCTCAAGGGAGGCGCGGGCGGGGAAAGTCGGGCGGCGCCAGCTGCGCCGGCGTCGAGCAGATGCGCCAGGCGGTGGTCCGCGGCGGCATGTGCGCCACGTGATAGCGCCAGGCCGCCCAAGTCGCGAGGCCCATGCCGCCCAGCAACGCAGCGGCCGTCCCGAACGCCCACGGGATCAGCACGGCCGGGGCCAGCGCGCGCGAGGGGACGCGGACGGTCGCCTCGAACAGCTCCAGGCCGTTGGCGGCGGCGCGGAACGGCGCCGCGCCGGAGCTGAGGTCCTGCAGCAATCCCTCAGCGGTGACCGCCTCGCCCGGGCGGATAATCACCTCCTCGACGGAGACGTCGCCGCGGAACCCGAACGCCTGCGCCACCGCCGCCGCGCCCGGCGTACCGGCGCGGTACAGGCTCGGCGTGGCCTCGACGTTGGCGGCCTCCGGATCGAGCCGGATCCGCACCGGCGGGCGGCCTGCCTCCGGGGCACCGCCCCAGGCCAGCTCGAACGGCTCGGGCGAGGCCAGATCGTGGACCAGCTCGGTCCGCGCGGTCAGGTGCTCGACGACGCGCAGCCGCCAATGGACACAGGGCTGGCCCGAGGCGGGCGCGCGCAGCAGGTCGCACCCCGGCTCGGCGCGCGCTTCCAGGCTGACGATCGAGGCGCCTTCGTTCATCGCGTTGTTCCTCCTTCGATGTCACCAGGCGGCGTCCCGCCGGCGGCGTACTCTTCCAGCTTTCGATACAGGGTCTTGCGGTCCAGGCCCAGACGCTGCGCCGCGCGGGTCTTGTTGCCCCCCTCGGCCGCCAGCATGCGCTTGATGTACTCGCGCTCCAGCTCTTCCAGCGTCAGCCCGCGCGCCAGCGCCGCGCCCAGGTCGTCCTCGGCGGCGGTGCGCCGTTCGCGCACGACCGCCGGCAGGTCCTCGGGCTGCACCAGCGTGTTCTCGGCCAGCGCCACGGCCCGCTCGACGACGTTCTCCAGCTCGCGCACGTTGCCGGGCCAGCCGTAACTGAGCAGCGCCTTGCGCGCCGTCTCGTGGAAACCGCGGACCTCTTTGCCCGCCTTGGCCGCGCTGCGGGCCAGGAAGTGCTCCGCCAGCTCCAGGACGTCCTCCGGCCGATCGCGCAGCGCCGGCAGATGGATGTGGATGACGTTCAGGCGGTAGTAGAGGTCCTCGCGGAAGCTGCCGCTCGCCAGGCGCGTCTCCAGATCCTTGTTGGTGGCGGCGACCACGCGCACGTCGATCTTCTCGCTGCGGGGGGCGCCCAGCGGGCGGAGCTCCCCCTCCTGCAGCACGCGCAGCAGCTTGGCCTGCAGCGCGGTCGACAGCTCGGCGATCTCGTCCATGAAGATCGTGCCGCCGTCGGCCTCCACGAAGATCCCGGCGCGATCGGCGCGCGCGTCGGTGAACGCGCCGCGCTTGTAGCCGAACAGCTCGCTCTCCAGCAGGGTGTCGGGGATGGCGGCGCAGTTGAGCGCCACGAACGGCCGCTCGCGCCGCGGGCTGTTGAAGTGGATCGCCTTGGCCACCAGCTCCTTGCCGGTGCCCGACGCGCCCGTGACCAGCACCGAGGCCGACGACCCCGAAAGCCGCCGGATGAGCGCGAAGATCTCCTGCATCGCCGCGGAGCGGCCAATCAGGTTCCCCCAGCGGTAGCTCTTCTGGACCTCGTCGCGCAGGCGGGCGACCTCTGACCGCAGCGCGCGCTCGGCCAGCGCCTTCCCCACGGACAACGTGAGCTGGTCGACGTCGAACGGCTTGGTGATGTAGTCGAACGCCCCCAGCTTCACGGCGCGGATGGCGGTGTCGATCGAGCCGAACGCCGTGATGGTGATGACGTGCGGCGAGGGGCTGACCGCCTTGATCTCCCGCAGCATGTCCAGCCCGTCCAGGTCGGGCATCTTGACGTCGGAGATCACCAGGTCGACGCCCCCCTGACGCACCCGCTCTACCCCGGCCCGCCCGCCGGCTGCCACCTCGACCGCGTGCCCTTCCTCTTCCAGCACCTCGCGCAGGAAGGTGCGCATCGCCGTGTCGTCCTCGACCACCAGGATCGTCGCCCGCGCCGTGCCCGTCGCCGGTGGTTGGGCTTTGTCGGAGGCGGTGGTGGCGGGTTCAGCCATATGACCGGCGAGCTTCAATCAATCCTTGCCGATCGATCTCATTTCGGCAAGCGGCGCGGCAGGGAAAGCGGCCGAGGATTCGGCGCTGGCGCACGGCAAGTAGACGCGGAACTCGGCGCCGCCGGTGGGCGGATTCTCCACCTCGATCCAGCCGTCGTGGTCCTTGACGATGCCGTGGCTGACCGCCAGCCCCAGGCCGGTCCCTTGCCCCTCGTCCTTGGTGGTGAAGAAGGGCTCGAAGATCTTGTCGCGGTCGGCGGCGGGGATGCCGGGGCCGGTGTCGGCCACGATCAGCGCGGCGTACTCGGCCGGCGGCGCCAGGTCCAGGCCCCCTTTGCGCCGCACCATCCGATCGGTGGCGATGCGCAGCGTGCCGCCGTTCGGCATGGCGTGAATGGCGTTCATGATCAGGTTCAGGCAGACCTGCTGGATCTGGTCGGGATCGCCCGGGACCTCGGGCGGCGCCGGCATGGTGTGGACGTCCACCTCGATTCCCTGGCCGCGGATCGCCTCGCGCAGGAACTCCAGCGACTCGGCGACCACCGCCCCCAGGTGCACGCGCGTCACCGTGGGCCCGCGCGGGCGCGAGAAGTCGAGCACCTGGCGGATGATCTTGGTGATGCGCGAGACCTCGTCGCCGATGATGGTGGCGTTCTTGACCACCTCGCCCGCGTCGGGGCCCGCCTTGTCGGCGGCCGGACGGTCCAGCGCCTTCTCCGCCAGCGCCTTTTCGGCCTTTTTGGCCATGGCGCGGGCGCGCCCGCCGATCACGTTCAGCGGCGTGCCCAGCTCGTGCGCGATCTCGGCGGCCATCTGGCCGATGGTGGCCAGCTTCTCCGACTGGCGCAGCCGCGCCTCCAGCCCCAACCGCGCGCTGGCGGCCCGCTCGGTCTCCTCGCGCGCCTCGCGCAGCGAGCCGGTCATGGCGTTGAAGCGCCCGGCCAGCGTGCCGATCTCGTCGTCGCGCTCGGCCAGCAGCACGCGCGAGAGGTCGCCCTTGCCGACGGCGTCGATCCCCTCCAGCAGGCGGCGCAGCGGCCGCACGGCGATCTGCTCGATCGCGAACCGGACGCCAATCGCCACGCCGATCACCACCAGCAGGAACAGCGGGTAGATGCGGCGGGCCGTGGCGGCCACCTCCGCGTCGATGTAGCCGGCGTTGCGGCGGATCCCCATGATGGCGATCGGGTGGCGCGCGGGGTGGCGCGCCGGCAGCTCCAGCGCCGCCTGGTCGAACAGCGGCACCGCCATCGCGTACGACCGCGGCCCCGAGGACGAATCGAACACGCGCCCCACCGGCTGGTCCTGAATGTCGGCCGCGCGCATCAGCAGCAGCCAGGCATCGTCATCGGTGCGCTTATCGGCGCCGATCGACAACACCTCCAGCTGGAACAGCTCGTCGTGCTGGTGCGCCGCCCGCGCGTGGGCCACCAGGGTCTCCTCCGCCGTGGCGGGATGCAGCGGCTCCAGACCGGCGCGCAGGGCGGTGGCGATCTCGTGCGCCTCCCGATCCAGGTCCGCCTCCAGGTTCGCGCGCCGCACCTTCAGCGCGGCATAGCCGGAGCCCGCCAGGACCGACGCCACCAGCAGCGTCGTCACCACGGTCACCCGCGTCCCCAGGGTCATGCGCGCCCAGTATAGCGTTTGCCGCCGCGGCGCCCTGGCGCGCGCGCATCGCGTGCTATACAGGGGGCCGAGACGGCCATGACGCCCGAGGACATCAGCGCCCGCATCCGCAAGGCTCTCCCCGACGCCGAGGTCCGGGTGGTCGACACCACCGGCACCGGCGACCACTTCGCGGCCACCGTCATCTCGGCCGCGTTCGTCGACAAGGGGATGGTCGACCGCCACCGCCTGGTCTACGCCGCGCTGAGCGAGGTCATCCACGGGCCGGCCGCCCCGATTCACGCCCTGGCGCTCACCACCGAGACGCCCGAAGAGTACAAACGCAAATAGCTGGACCGAGGAGACTCACGTGACCGAGCCGCTCAAGCAGAGGATCGAAAGCACCATCGCCAAGGGGCGCGTCATGCTGTTCATGAAGGGCAACCCGTCCATGCCCCAGTGCGGGTTCTCGGCCGCCGTGGTCGGCGTGCTGAAGGAGATCGGCGTGCCGTTCGAGTCCTACAATATCCTCGCCGACCCCGAGCTGCGCGAAGGGCTCAAGGAGTACTCGAGCTGGCCGACGTTCCCGCAGCTCTACGTGGACGGCAAGCTGGTCGGCGGCGCCGACATCGTCCGCGACCTCCACGCCCGCGGCGAGCTCCGCAAGCTCGTCAGCGCGTAGCGCCGGCTCGTGGCGGCTTCGAGCCGCCCGTTTGACACGTATCCCGTGGACACTTAGAATGTGTGCACGATGAACGTGACAGTGGCGCTCGCGGATGATTTGGTGGCCCGCGTGCGCGAGGTCGCGCAGCGTCAGGGGACGACTCTGAATGAGCTTGTTCGCCGGCAGCTCGAGCTGGTTGCCGGACGGCCGACGGGACAGGCGCTGGCGGACGACATAAAGAAGCTATGGGCTCAGGGGCCGGGACGATCGGGTAACAGGCGAATCCGCCGCTCTGACGCGTACGACGCTCGGCGTTCCTGATGGGCCGGGCGTTTCTCGATACAAACGTCCTCGTGTACGCGGACGACGCGGATGCCGGAGCGAAGCGCGTGAAGGCCCAAGCCTTGTTGGTCTCGGCGCTCACGACCGGAGATGCGGTGATATCGACGCAGGTGCTGCAGGAATACTTCTCCGTCGCGACCCGCAAGCTTTCCGTGACGGCCGATGCAGCGCAGAAGAAGGTGGAGATCTTGGCCGCGCTGGTCGCCGTGACAATCGATGCCGATCATGTCATCGAGAGCATCAAGCTCCATCGGCTCTACGACCTGAGCTTCTGGGACGCTTTGATTCTGCACGCCGCGCGCCGGGCCGGCTGTGATCGGCTCATGACGGAGGATTTGCAGGCGGGCCAAAAAATCGAAGGGGTCGAGATCGTCGACCCGTTCGCCTAGACGAGGACTCAGCGCCCGCCGAGCTTCTCGGCGATCGCGTTGACCAGGCGGCGCATGACGAAGCCCTTTTCGGGCATCACGTCGATGCGGACGTGGCGGGAGGTGAGGGCCTCGTCGACGATCGGCCCGATGGCGGCGACGCAGGTGTGGGCCAGGGCGGCGGTCAGGCGGTCGGCGGCGCCGGATTTGGCGGCCACGTCGAACAGGCGGTCGACCTGCGAGGCGCTGGTGAAGGCGATGGCGTCGATGCGGCGGGCGTCCAGGGCGTCGATCAGCGCCGTGACGGCGGCGGCGTCGCTGGCGGAGGCGTAGACGTACGGGGCCACCGTGTGGACCTGGGCGCCGGCGCGTTCGAGGGCCTCGACCAGCGGGCGGTTGGGTTCTTCGCCGTAAAGTTGGAGGCCGACGCGGTGACTGGCGAGATCGAGGGCAGCGAGCGCGTCGATGACGCCGGCGGAGGTCGGGATCGGCGCAGCCAGGTCCGAGGCGAGGCCGAGCTCGTGGAGGGCGCGGGCCGGCTTGGGGCCGCGGGTGATCTTGCGCGCCTTGCCGAGCGCAGCGATCATTTGGTCGCGCAGCCCGATTCGCGCCGCGGTGGCGAGCAGCCGGCGGAGGCCTTCGCCGGTGAGGAAGACCACGTCGTCGAACTGGCCGGCGGCGAGCGCCCGCACCCAGGCCTCCGACGGTCCTGGATTGGCGGCGTCGCGGATCGACACCAGCGGGCAGCGCCAGGTGGTGCCGCCGTCGTGCTCGACCAGCTCGGCCATTCGATCCAGCTCGCGCGCCTCGGGGAGCGCGATGGTCCGTCCAGCCAGCGGTTGCGGCATGATCTCCGCCAATACTTTTAGGGTATGGTCCCCCTCCCCAGCAACAACTTCACTTCAGCCCCCCGGAGCGAGAGCGAAATACCATGAGCCCGAAGAAGACCGAAGGCGCCGAGACCAAGACCGAAGCCACCGAAGCCACGGACAGCAACAAGGGCGGCGCCGAGCAGGCCGCCACGCGGCTGGCCGCCACCGGACGCAACGACGCCTGCCCCTGCGGCTCGGGCAAGAAGTACAAGAAGTGTCACCTGTTGGCTGACGAGCAGGCGACCGCGCCGGTGCCGGCGAAGCCGGACGCGCAGGCGCTGCTGACCGAGGGCTGGCGGCTGTTCGAGCAGCGCCGGCCGGGCGCCGCCGAGAAAGAGTTCCGCGCCGCGCTGACCGTGGATCCCGAGCTGTCCGACGCGCACGTCGGCATCGGCATGGCCCGCCTGGCCGCCGGCAACGCCGACGGCGCCAAGGAGGAGCTGGGCGTCGTCCTGCAGAACGGCGAGGCGGCGGCCGAGAAGCTGCGCGCCGACGGCGTGAAGGACGCCTTCAACAAGCCCGAGGCGCAGCCTTACATCCGCGCGGCGCACGCGCTGGGCTGCCTGGCCTACGACGAGGATCGCTTCGAGGACGCCGTGAAGGAGCTGGCGCGCGTACACGGGATCGACGACGGCACCGTCGGGGTCGAGGCCCGGCTGATCGCCGCCAAGGCGCTGATGAAGCTGGAGCGCCCGGCCGACGCCGCGGCGCTGCTGGAGCCGGCCGCCAAGATAGAGACCGGCAAGGGGCGCGCCGAGCTGGGGCTGGCGCTGGCGCGGTTCGCCGCCGGCAACGAGGCCGAGGCGCGCACCGCGCTCGGCGCCGCGCTGGACGCCAACGCGCACTACGGCAAGACGCTGCTCGGCCGGGTCCGCCGGCGCGTCGAGAACGTGGCCGCCGCGCGCCCCGGCTCGCTGGAGGAGGCGCTGCTCTACGCCCAGACCTACGGCGACGTCTGGACCGACCCGGCCAAGAAATTCCTCGAGACCGTCCTCGACGAGCGCGCCCACACCAAGCGCGAGGCGGCGCCCGCCAAGGAAGAAGAGACCGCCTCCCCCGCCTAGGAGTAGCCCAGGAGGGCGTTGCCGTAAGGCAACGGTGAGCGAAGCGAACCATGCCCGACGACGTGCCGCCCGATAGGCGGCCTGAGCGGCCGTCGCACGGCTGACATGCGGGCGCTTGGCCCGGCATGATCCCGGTGTTAGTATTACCGGTAAGGGTAATACCGTGCGCATCACCTCCAAGGGCCAGGTCACGATCCCGCTCGAGATCCGCGAGAAGCTCGGGCTGCTGCCCAACACGGAGGTCGAGTTTCACGTGCAGGGGAACGCTGCCCGGCTCGTGAAGGCCACGCCGAAGGGGAACCGTGGCCGCGGCGCCGAGATCGTCAGGCGTCTGACCGACAGGTCGGACGTGAAGATGACGACCGACCAGATCCTGTCGTTGACGCGTACTGAAAAGTGACGGTGGTCCTCGTGGACAGCAACGTCCTCCTGGACGTCGCCACGCGGGATCCGGCTTGGTTCGAATGGTCGTCGCGCGCGATGGCGACAGCCGGCGACCAGGCCCCGCTGGCGATCAACCCCATCGTTTACGCTGAGATCTCGATCGGTTTCCGGCGGATCGAGGACCTGGAAGAGGCGGTTCCTCAATCCCTCTTTCGCCGCGAGGCGCTCCCCTACGAGGCGGCCTTCCTGGCCGGGAAGGCCTTTCTCTCGTACCGCCGTCGCGGCGGGGTTCGCGCGACGCCCCTGCCGGACTTCTACATCGGCGCCCACGCCGCCGTGGCCGGCTTCCGCCTCCTCACGCGCGACACCACCCGCTACCGCACCTACTTTCCCACGGTCTCACTCATCGCGCCCTGACGGGTCGCTACTTCTTTGCGATCGGCTTGGAGCCTTTGACTTCGGCCAGCCAGTCCTCGATCTTCTTCGTGCGCTTGTCGAGCTCGGCGTTCTGGGCCTCGAGCCCCTGCTTGTCGCCCGAGAATGAGGCCTCGAGCGCGTCGGGGTAGTCGTTGGCCAGCGCGTTCAGCATGACGTCGTAGTCCGTCACGACGTTCGAGTTTCCGCCCTTGGGATCGATCTTCTCCAGCTTCTTGCCGGTGGCCTCGATCGCCTTCTCCTGCTTGCCGCGGATCTTCTCGACGTCGTCCTTGGTCTTCGCCTTGGCGTAGGCGGCGCGGTACTTCTGGATCGAGGCGAACACCTCCTTGTGCAGCGGCAGCTTGGTCTTGTCGTAGGCCAAGAGGCGCTGGTTCTCCTCGACCGCCAGCTGGTCGGCCAGCTTCTTCTCGGCTGCCTGGCGCTTGGCCATCCGATCGGCGAGCGACAGCCCATCGGGGTTGGCGACCATCTTCGGCGCGGCGGGAGGCGGTGGCGGCGGGGCAGGTGGCGCCGCCGGGGGTGGGGGCGGCGGCGCGGCCGGCTGGCTCGAGCAGGCGGCGCAGAGGCTCAGCATCAGGGACAACGCCGAGACCGAAAGTGCTCCTCGCATGATGGGGTCCTCCCGCGCCGTATCGGCGCCGGCGGCAGTATCGGCAAGCGGCGCCCCGGACGCAACCCGCGCGCCCGCCGGCGGCGGCGAAAGAATGACGAAATCCCTCATATGTCGGAGGGCCGCGGGCGGCCGCACATTCAAAGCCGCCTCGTCGTTCGACGAGCAGGGAGCGGTCAAACCATGGGAACCATCACCGTCAAGGACGGCACCGAGATCTATTACAAGGACTGGGGCAGCGGGCAGCCGGTCGTCTTCAGCCACGGCTGGCCTCTGAGCGCGGACGCCTGGGAAGACCAGATGCTGTTCCTCGCCGGCAAGGGCTTCCGCTGCATCGCCCACGATCGCCGCGGCCATGGGCGGTCGAGCCAGCCCTGGGCCGGCAACGACATGGACACCTACGCCGACGACCTGGCGGCCCTGGTCGACAAGCTGCGGCTCGAGCGTGCCATCCACGTCGGTCACTCGACCGGCGGCGGCGAGGTGGCGCGCTACATCGGCCGCCACGGCAGCAAGCGCGTCGCCAAGGCGGTCCTCATCAGCTCGGTGCCGCCGCTGATGCTGAAGACGGCCGCCAACCCGGGCGGCCTGCCGATCGAGGCCTTCAACCAGATTCGCACCGGCGTGCTGACCGATCGCGGGCAGTACTTTCAGGAGCTGAGCGCGCCGTTCTACGGCGCCAACCGGCCCGACGCGAAGGTGTCGGACGGGTTGCGCCACGGGTTCTGGCTGCAGTCGATGCTGTGCGGCCTCAACGCCGCCTACGACTGCATCAAGGCGTTCTCCGAGACGGACTTCACCGAGGACCTGAAGAAGTTCGACATCCCGACGCTGATCATTCATGGCGACGACGATCAGATCGTGCCGATCGGCGACGCGGGGTTGCTGTCGGCCAAGCAGATCAAGGGCGCGCAGCTCAAGGTCTACAAAGGCGCGCCGCACGGGATCTGTTCCACGCACAAGCAACAGGTCAACGCCGACCTGCTGGCCTTCTTCCGAGGGTGACCCACATGAGGCGCGGCGTCTCGGGGGGGATGGTGAACGGGCTTCGCCTGCTGGCGGCGGCGGCCCTGATGCTGGCGCTGGCGGGGCGCGCGGTCGGCGCGCCGCGGGGGGAGTCGACCCCCGTCACCAACGTCGTCCTGGTCCACGGCGCCTGGGCCGACGGATCGAGCTGGAGCGGCGTGATCGAACGGCTGCTCCGCGCCGGCTACCACGTGACCGCCGTGCAGCTCGGCCTGCAGTCGCTCGATCAGGACGTCGCCAAGGTGCGCGGCGTCCTGGCGGCGCAGAGCGGGCCGACGCTGCTGGTGGCGCACTCGTTCGGCGGCGCGGTCGTCACGCAGCTGGGCGCGCGCGCCCCCAACGTGGTGGGGATCGTCTACGAGTCGGCGTTCGCGCCCGACCAGGGCGAGACGATGCGCACCATCGTCAACCAGTCGCCGCCCGCCCCCGGCTCGGTCGCGATTCGCCCCGACCGCCAGGGGTTCCTCTGGTTGGACCCGAGCGGCTTCCTGAGCTACTTCGCCCCCGACGTGGCGCACATGCAGGCGCAGGTGATGGAGTCGGTGCAGAAGCCGATCGCCGCCAGCGTCCTCATGGGGACGGAGAAGTTCGGGCCGCCGGCCTGGCGGTCGTTCCCGACCTGGTACCTGGTCACCGACCAGGACCAGATGATCCCGCCCGAGGCGCAGCAGAAGTTCGCGGCCCGGATGGGCGCGCGGGTGGCGTCGATCCGCGGCAGCCACGCGGCGATGGTCTCGCACCCCGACGAGGTGAGCGGCTTCATCATCGCCGCCGCCGAGGGGGCGAGCGCCAAGCCGGCGCACGCCGCTAAGTAGCGGCCGACAACCCCAGGCGGTCCAGCACCTGCAGGTAGCGGGGCAGGACCGCCTGGAGCGAGTAGGCCGATTCGACGCGGGCGCGTCCCGCCCGGCCGATACGCGCGCGCAGCTCCGGATCCTCGATCAGCGCGACCAGCGACTCTTCCCAGGCGTCCGGGTCGCCGGCCAGATAGCCGTCGACGCCCGGCGTGACCACCTCGGTGTTGGCGCCGACGGGTGACGCCACGCCGGGCCGCGCCAGGGCCATGTACTGCAGCAGCTTGAAGGCGCACTTGCCGCGGGCGTACGGCTCGTCGGGCAGCGGCATCACGCCGATGTCGACGCGGGCCAGGTCCTCGACCTCCGTCGCCGCTTTCCAGGTGACGAACTCGGCCCTCAGGGCGGCCAGCTCGCGCGGGGGCGGCCGGTCAGAGATGATCAGGAAGCGCGCGCCCGTTCGCCGGAGCGCCCGGGCGATCCCTTCTTTCGCCACCGCCAGCTGGCGATAGTTGCTGTGGAGGCCGGTCCACCCCACGACAACGTCCGGGCCTCGCGTCGGGCGGGGCGGCTGCGGCGTGAACCGCGCGATGTCGATGACCGTGGGGATCACGGTGGTCTTGGCGGGCGCGTCCGCGAACGCGGCCAGCGTCTGGTTGCCGACGACCACCTGATCGCAAAGGTCGATCAGAGCCCGGATCTTCGAGCGCCCGAAGCGGTTGAGGTAGATGGCGTCGTCGAAGTCGAACACGGTCCGACGCCCGCGTGCCACCAGCCGCTCCAGCCAGGTGAACGGCCACTCGAACATCGGGCGGTAGATGTAAATGACGTCGTCGGCACGCAGGCCGCCCAGCTGGCCCAGCCGCGAGGCCAGCGCCGCCGGATAGAAGAGCGGCCGAAACCGCCGCCAGGGGAGCGGCAGGTTGGTGTCGCCGTACACGCTCGGATGACAGGCCCGCGTCTCGCAGCGCACCCCCGCCTCGGTGAGGGCCCGCGCGACGGCGAACCCTCGAACCCGCGCGCCGGGCGCGAACCGCCCCGGCAGGAAGAAAACAACCCGCCGCTCCGAGAGGGGGACGGCCATCGTGGCCGCCTAACATAGCCGATCGCCCGCCGGGTCACATCACGCGGCCCGCCGGGCGCTCGGTCGTCGGGCTAGAACCCGCCCAGCTGCGGGTCACTGACGCTGTCGGCGCCGGTCTCCAGGTGGCCGGCGATCTGCTGGCGGAAGCTGGCGTCGGAGTCGGCCTCCAGCGTCAGGTCGTACCAGCCGAACGAGTGGTCCAGCTCGACGCGGACGGCGAGGGTCTCGCCGGTCTCGACCAGGTGCACCGTCCGCTCGTGCGAGTAGGCGTTGTGGATGCGCAGGTTGTTGAGGCGCGCGCCCAGGTTGTGGAGCTCCAGCGTGACGGCGTTCTCGGCCGGGTGGTACTGGACGTGGGTGACGACGTTGGCCTTGTCGTGGTTGGCCAGGCTGCCCTTGAACGCGCGCAGGAAGCCGTTCGGGCCGTAGACCGAGAGGTCGTACGCCGTCTCGTGGCTGGCGCGGAAGTTCCAGTTGTCGTCGAGCTCGTCGCCCGCGCCGACCGTGTAGGTCCAGGGGCCGTCGGCGTCGCTGCCCGAGCGGACCTGGAACACGGCGGCCGCCTTGCCGGTGTTCTTGAAGGCGACCTTCACCTTGCCGGTCTCGATGTCCGCCTCGCCGTGCGCGTGCAGCTCGTACGGAACGGCGCGCGCCGGGCGCACGCCCGACTCCTGCGCGGGCAGCGACTGCACGGCGGGCACCGGCGGCACGTAGTCGTCGTGCCGGTCATGGTCCTGCGGGACGTAGGCGGCGGTGCTGGGGAGGCGGAACGGGTTGTCGTTCGGCGTCCGGAAGTTGAACGCCGACGTGAGGTCGCCCGTGACGGCGCCGCGCCACTTGGTTATGTTGGGCTCCTTCAGGTGGCCGTTTCCGCCGTGGCCGAAGCGCGCCTGCACGAACTTGATCAACGACGTGTGATCGAACAGCTCCGAGCTGACCCAGCCGCCGCGGCTCCAGGGCGAGATGACGACCATCGGCACGCGCACGCCCAGGCCGTACGGGCCGGCCTCGAAATTCGCGTTGCCGGCGAACACCTCGTTGGTGGTGTCGACCGTCGACAGCCCCTCGGCGCGCGACTGCGGCGGCGTCGGCGGGACCACGTGGTCGAACAGGCCGTCGTTCTCGTCGAACATCAGGAACAGCGCCGTCTTGCTGAACAGCTCCGGGTTCGAGGTCAGCGTGTCGATGACCTGCGAGACGTACCAGGCGCCGAAGTTCGGCGGCCAGTTGCCGTGCTCGGAATAGGCCTCGGGCGCCACGATCCACGACACCTGCGACAGCTTGTTGCCGTGGACGTCCGCCGCCAGCTGGTCGAACAGCCCGCCGCTGACGTTGATGTTCGTGCCTTGCAGGGCGCCCTGGTAGAGCGGGCTGCCGGGCTGCGCGTTCTGGTACTGGTGAAAGTAGAGCAGCGAGTTGTCGCCGTAGTTGCCGATGAACGCGTCGTCGGTCCAGCCCCAGAAGTTGGCCGCGTTCAGCCCCAGGCCGACGTCCTGATAGACCTTCCACGAGACGCCGGCGGCCTGCAGCACCTCCGGAAACGTCGACCAGTCGTAGCCGGCCTCGGCGTTGTCGAGCACCGGGCCGCCGTTCTGGCCGTCGTTGCCGACCCAGCCGGTCCACATGTGATAGCGGTTGGGATCGGTCGGCCCCAGGAACGAGCAGTGGTAGGCGTCGCAGACGGTGAAGGCGTCGGCCAGCGCGTAGTGGAACGGGATGTCGTGGCGGGTCAGGTACGCCATCGTCTGCGGCGTCTTGGCCGGCACCCAGCCGTCGTACTTGCCGCCGTTCCAGGCGTCGTGCGTGGTCTTCCAGTCGTGCGCCAGGTCGACGAAGAACTGCAGCCCCAGGTCGTCGGCCGTCGGGTGATAAGGCAGCACCGGCGTCGCGCCGTTGGGCTGGCTCCAGACCGGATCGCCCGACGGCAGCTTGACCGCGCGCGGATCGCCGAACCCGCGCACGCCGCGCAGCGAGCCGAAGTAGTGGTCGAACGACCGGTTTTCCTGCATCAGGAACACGATGTGCTCGACGTCGGCGAGCGTGCCGGTGCGGTTGTGCGCAGGAATCGCCAGCGCGCGCTTGATGCTGGCGTCGAAGGTGCCGGCGAACGCGCCGGCGCCCAGAAGCTGAAGGAACGTTCTGCGATCCGTGGCCATGGACAACCCTCCCCGAAGAAGTTTCCAGCGAGGTCATCCAGCTATCACGGCGGTCCGGGCGCCCCGGTGCCGACCTCAAAACGGTATGATGACGCTCCTGCAAACGCGCCGCGCAATTCGTTGGAGCGATCACACTGGATTGCGGGCGGATCTCGGGCGGCACGGTTCGCCGCCCGGCGGTGGCGGACGTCCGGCCCGGACGTTGGACGTCGGGGGGACGGACGTCCGGCCGTCCGCGAGACGCGTAAGGTCGCGTTTACGCGTGGCGCGCCGCTGGCACCCGCGATGCTAGTAAAATGAGAGCCGGTGAGAGCCCTCGTGCTTTGCCTCATCTTGCTCCTGTCACCGCCGATGGCCGGGCTCAGTCGCGCGGACGAGGACCCGCGCGCGGCGGCCGCGGCCCACTACGCGCGCGGGATCGAGCTGGCCAACCGCGGCTTTTATCAGGCGGCGCTGGAGCAGTTCACGGCCGCGTACGCCACCAGCCCCAACTTCGCCGTGCTCTACAACATCGGACAGGCGCAGGTCGCGCTCGGCCGTCCGGTGGAGGCGATCGATTCGCTCTCCAGCTATCTCAGCGAGGGTGAGGCGCGGATCCCGCCCCCGCGGCGCGCCCAGGTCCAGGCGCAGATCGGCCTCCTGGAGTCGCGGCTGGCCACGCTGTCGATCGCCAGCGACATCCCGGGGGTCGCGATCCGGATTGACGGGCGCGACATCGGCCGCACGCCGCTGTTCCAGCCCATCCGCCTGGCCGCCGGCACGCACACCATCACCGGCTCGCTGGAGGGGCACCCGGAGGACACGCGCGTGGTCACGCTGGGCGAAGGGGTGCGCCAGCGGCTGGAGCTGACCCTGGGGGCGGCCGTGCCCGCCCGTCCGCGCGCCGCGGCCACGGTCCCCGACCAGCCGCTGCCCGAGTCGCCGCCGGACGCGCCGCCGCTCGATCTGCAGGCGCGCGGGCGCCGGCTGCGCCTCATCGCCTACGTCATCGCCGGGGTCGGCGCGCTCTCCTGGGGAACGGCGCTGGGGATCTACGTCTGGAACCGCGGCCGCTACCAGACGTGGCAGGCCACCGACGCCCAGCTGCAGCTGGAGCCGCACGACTCGGTGGCGTACAGCGGGCAGGTCGAAGCCAACAACGCGCTGGCCAGCTCGCTCACCAACGCGAACCACGCCATCCTGGGTCTGTCGATCGTCGGCGGTGCGCTGGTGGCCAGCGGCGTGACGGTGTTCCTGCTCGATCGCGTGCAGCGCCGCGATCTGGGCCAGGTCTCGGTCGGCTGGGGCGGTGGCGCTTCGCTGCGCCTCGCCTGGAGCGGCGCATGGTGAGGCGCGCGATGGTCCTGCTGGCGCTGGCGTTCGGCGGCGCCGGCTGCTTCGCGGTGCACGACCTCGATTCGCCCTACCCGATCGACGACTTCGACAACGGCAGCTATCAGCCGGCCGACCCGAACTTTCAGCCCTGGGGTTGCTACCTGGTCAACGCGCTGCCGAACGACCCCAACAACCAGTACAAGTGCGCGCTGGGCGCAGGCGACCAGAGCCAGTACGCGCTGGCGCTGGACTTCCAGCTCGACGATCCGCCGGACGGGATCACCCAGGACATCGGCGCCGGCCTGCAGACGAAGGCGCGCAGCCCGGAGGACTTCACCGGCCTCAAGCACCTGGCGTTCGACGTCATGCTGTCCTCGGGCAACCCGCCGCTGCCCGCGACCGCCAAGTTCTACGTCTACCTGGGTTGTAGCTCGGCCACGGCCGACGACGGGTCGGTTCCGGGCAACCTGGCGGTCGTGTATTCGGAGACGGCCGGGGTCTACTGGCGAACCTGGTCGATCAACCTGAGCGACTTCTCGTCGCCGTCCTGGAGCTCGATCCACATCGAGGGGGGGACCGAGGCCTGCCTGAAGCGGGTCGACAGCATCCAGTTCGAGATCGACGCCGGCCTCAGCGACGGCACGATGGGCGCCGGGACGCTGAGCGTCGACGACATCTACTTCGAGTGAGGCGTATGAACGTTCGGGGACCGATCACCGCCGCTTGCTTCGCCGCGCTGCTGGCCGGCGCGGCGTGCTCGGGCGGCGGCGCCGCAATCCAGGCCGACGCCGCCATCAGCTACACCAAGATCGACGACATGGAAGACGGGGGCGATCTCATTGAATGGACGGCGCCACGGTTGGGGCGCGGAAACTGGTGGACGTCGACCGACTGCACGGCGTCGCACGACATCTCGCCGGTCGCCACCGCGGTCGATCCGGGCGGGTGGTCGTTCGCGGTGCTCCCCGTGTCCCACCTGACGCTGGCGGGGGTCAGCACCCACGCAGCGCGCCTGCGGACGACCGCGCCGCTGGTCGGAATCTGGGGCGCCAACATGGGCTTCAACCTCGCCAAGCAGCCCGGCAGCGACGGTGGCGTGATCGCAGGCACGCCCGACGGCGGGACGCTCACCGATCCGGAAGGCTGCCCGGTCACCTTGGACTGGACCGCGGTTCCGGTGGACCTGAGCGCGCACGCCGGGATCACGTTCTGGGCGATGGCCGATCCCGCCGGGACGAGCACGATCCGGGTCGCGGTCGACGACGCCAGCACCGATCCGCGCGGCGGCGTGTGCGACGCCGATACGCCGGGCAGCTCGGCCGATTGCTTCAACAGCTTTGCGACCTCGCTGAACCTGACCGACACCTTCGCGCCGTACACGATCGACTTCGCGAGCCTGCAGCAGGACCCGAGCTGGGGGTACCACCCGAGCCCGGACGTGGTCGACACGCGGCACGTCTTCCAGATCTCGTTCCGCGTCGACCTGCCGCCCTGCACGACCTACGGCATGTGCGCCGGCGGTTCCCCCTCGGTCACCTTCGACTTCTGGATCGACGACCTCTACTTCGTCGATCGGTAGCTGGATGTTCGAAAATCGGTGGGGGGCCGATCTCCGGATCTCGGTTCGCCGACCCCATCTAACGATGGCGGGCATGGGTCGGAGCGGGTCGATCAGCACCAGGAGCGCCGTCGAGCGCGCCTACATCGAGACGGGGCTTCCTTACCCCGAGGCGGTGAAGGCGTTCGAGGCGGCTGTCGGCCGCTGCGGGGCGCCGCCGTCGGCCACGGAGGCCGCGGCGCCCGGCGGCCTGATGATCTTCGACGCGTTCGAGCAGGGGGCGATCGAGGCGCTGGCCGGGCGCCCCGTCCGCTGCCGGCTGTACCTGGTCGGTAACCCCGGCATCGCCGCCCAGATCGTGCGCGTCGATCCGCGCGC
This sequence comes from uncultured Myxococcales bacterium, assembly GCA_964618005.1. Classification (GTDB taxonomy): domain Bacteria; phylum Myxococcota_A; class Polyangia; order Fen-1088; family Fen-1088; genus JADGRB01. The sequence goes on along the minus strand of CAZTZM010000300.1, from coordinate 12,579 downwards.
CTGCCTCTACGTCCCGTTTCGCGTGGCCATTCACCAGGCCGAAGGGCGTCCAGCGGCCGCCGTCAGCTTCGATCGGCCGTCGTCGTCACTGGCCGCCCTCGGCCGGCGAGAGCTGGAGCCGCTCGGGCGACTGCTCGACCACAAGATCGCCACCGTGGTGGCGGCCGTGCTGCGCGGGCGATAGGCGCGGCGGAACCGCCGGCGCGATAGACTGTGCGCGATGCCGCTCTCCGGCGACAAAGCGCGCGCGCTCGACGAACGCCTGGCCCGCCTGGGCGTGCGGCCCGAGGATCTGGAGGAGACCTTCGTCCATTCGGGCGGCAAGGGCGGCCAGAACGTGAACAAGGTCGCGACCTGCGTGGTGCTGGTCCACCGCCCGACCGGGATCGCGGTGAAGTGCCAGCGCGAGCGGACGCAGGGGGCGAACCGGCTGGTCGCGCGCCGCCTGCTGGCCGACAAGATCGAGGAGCGGAAGCTGGGCGCCGCCAGCAAGCGCCAGCAGGAGGCCGAGAAGGTTCGCCGGCAGAAGCGGCGGCGCTCGCGGCGGGCGAAGGCGCGGATGCTCAACGACAAGCGCGCGCAGGGAGACAAGAAGGCGCTGCGTGGCTCTGTCGGACGCGACGACTAGGGCAACGGTGAACGACGTGAACCATGCCCGACGACGTGCCGCCCGATAGGCGGCCTGACACCTACGATGCGCTGGCCCCGATCTACGACGCGCTCGGCGGCGAGTCGTTCGCGTTGCGGGTCCTGGAGCGGCTGCGGCCGCTGCTGGCGGCGATCGAGGTCGAGGCGAGCGCGCCGTCGTTCCTGGATCTCGGGTGCGGGACGGGGACGTTGCTGCTCTCGGTCGGCGTGGAGCGCCCGCACTGGCGCCTGGTCGGCCTGGACGCCAGCGCGGGGATGCTGGCGGCGGCCGTGCAGAAGCCGGGGCACCAGGCGGTGCTCTGGACGCGCGCCCGGCTGCCCGGGCCGCTGCCGTTTCGCGACCGCTTCGATCTGATCGGGGCCTTCTACGACACGCTGAACCACCTTCCGGACGAGGTGGCGCTGGCGGCGAGCTTTGGCGCCGTCGCCGCGCTCTTGCGTCCCGGCGGGCGGCTGGTCTTCGACCTCAACAACGCGTTCGGGTTCGAGCGCTGGTGGCAGCACCGGGTGGCGCTGGACGTGGGCGATCGACGCCTGGAGACCCGCCTGCATTACGACGCCCGCGCGCGGACCGGCCGCGCGGAGATGACGCTCTCGGGGCCGGGCGGCCCGCAGCGGCTGCTGCTCACCGAGCGCTGCTTCAGCGAGGCCGAGGTGCGCGACGCGCTGGCTCAGGCGGGATTGACCCTGGAAATCGCCGCGCCCTGGCGCTATCTCCAGGACGGCACGCCCAGCAAGACGTGGTTCGAGGCGGCATTTCGACGGTGATCGCGCCAGCAGGACGTTGAGCATTGCGTCAAAATGCTCAAATCGACATAGAAAATTCAGGCTTTATTTTTAAAACCCTGGACGGTGGGGTTGATTTGACGTAGCTTCTGGCCTCGCATCTCAGAAAGCGAGGTTCTCGTGCCTGCAACTGCTCGTCGCTCCGCCACATCCACTTCCACCCCCGCCGCCTCACCGAAGGCGGTCTCCAAGCTGCAGACCGGCGCCGAGGCGCTGATCCGCTGCCTCGAGCGTGAGGGGGTCGAATACGTCTTCGGTCTCTCGGGCGGCGCCGCGATGCCGATCTTCGACGCGCTGGTCGACTCGAAGATCAAGCTGATCCTCGTCCGGCACGAGCAGGGCGCGACCCACATGGCCGACGGCTACGCGCGCGCCACCGGCAAGCCGGGCGTGGTGCTGGTGACCTCGGGCCCGGGCGCCACCAACACGGTGACCGGCATGCTGACCGCGCTGATGGACTCGGTCCCGATGATCGTGCTCACCGGCCAGACCATCTCGCCGATGCTGGGCAAGGACGCCTTCCAGGAGGCCGACGTCACCGGCATCACCTACCCGGTGGTGAAGCACTCCTACCTGGTGAAGAACCCCAACGACATCCCGCGCGTCACGCGCGAGGCGTTCTTCCTGGCCAGCTCGGGGCGGCCCGGGCCGGTGCTCATCGACCTGCCCAAGGACGTGACCAGCGCCGCTTGCAGCGCGCCGTTCGTGGAGAAGGTCGACCTGCCGGGCTACAGCGTGCCGTCGCACCCGGACAAGGACGAGGTGAAGAAGGCCGCCGCGCTGATCGCGCGCAGCCGCCGGCCGGTGCTGTACGTCGGCCACGGCTCGGTGATCGCGGGCGCCGGTCCGGCCATCATGAAGCTGGCCGAGAAGCTGCAGGCGCCGATCGTCAACACGCTGCTCGGCAAGGGCGCCTGCCCCGAGGACCATCCGCTGCACCAGGGGATGCTCGGCATGCACGGCACCGCCTACGCCAACAAGACGGTCGAGAACTGCGACATGATCATGGCGATCGGCGCCCGCTGGGACGACCGCATCACCGGCAAGCTGTCGGAGTTCTGCCCGACCGCCACCAAGATCCACATCGACATCGACGTGGCGGAGTTCGGCAAGATCATCCGCCCGGACGTGTCGCTGGCGGGCGACGCCAAGCTGGCGATCGAGGACCTGCTGCCGCTGGTCGACCAGCTCGACACGGCCGACTGGTTGAAGCAGATCGCCGACTGGCGCAAGCAGTTCCCGCTCAAGTACGCCAAGCGGGGCGGGCTGCGGGCGCAGCACGTGCTCGATCGGCTGGACGCCCTGGGCGGGCGTGACTGCATCCTCACCACCGACGTGGGCCAGCACCAGATGTGGGCGGCGCAGTTCTGCCGCACCACCAAGAACCGCCACTGGCTGTCGTCGGGGGGCGCCGGCACGATGGGCTACGGCTTCCCGGCCGCCATCGGCGCGCAGTTCGCCAAGCCGAAGGCCAACGTCTGGTGCATCGTCGGCGACGGCGGTTTCCAGATGACGATGCCGGAGCTGGCTACGGCCGCGCTGCACAAGCTGCCGGTGAAGATCCTCATCATCAACAACAGCTACCTGGGCATGGTCCGCCAGTGGCAGGAGCTGTTCTTCGACAACCGGCTGTCGGGCGTCGATCTGGAGGGGAACCCCGACTTCGTGAAGCTGGCCGGCGCGTACGGCATCAAGGGCTTCCGCATCAAGCGCCCCGCCGAGGTCGACCGCGTCCTCAAAGCTGCCATGGCCTGGACCGACGGCCCCTGCCTGATCGAGGCCGAGGTTATCAAGGAGGACAACGTCTTCCCGATGATCCCCGCCGGCGCGGGTCTGAAAGACATGCTCATCGAACGCCCGAAGATGAAGATGGCCAAGCCCGAAGGGAGCACCTAGCCGCTCGCTTCGCGGGAGGGGCAGGCCCCTCCCGGGCCCACCCCGCTCACCTCGTTCGCCGGCGCGGCAGAGCCGCGCCTCCCGTTCCTTGGACTCGCTCATGTTGAAGAAAGGAAGATGAAGATGTCCGCTGCGAATGCCTATCTGACGCCGGTGAAGGCGGCGGTGCCGTTGCACACGCTGTCGATCCTCGTGCGGAACAAGCCCGGGGTCCTCGTTCGGGTCGCGCTGGTCTTCGCGCGGCGCGGGTACAACATCGAGAGCCTGGTCGTCAGCGCCGACGTCACGAACGGCGACTTCTCGCGGATGACGATCACCTGCAGCGGCGATCCGGACACGCTGGATCAGATCATCAAGCAGGTGACCAAGCTGATCGACGTGGTGACCGCCTTCGACCACACCGGCCAGTCGGTGTACGAGACCGAGGTCGCGCTGGTGAAGCTGAAGTGCAAGGTCACCGAGCGCACGGAGATCCTGCAGATCTGCGAGCTGTACTCCGCCAAGGTGGTCGATTACGGGGTTGACTCGCTGATCGTGCGGATCGTGGGCGCCGCCGAGAAGCTGGACGTCTTCCTGGACCTGTTGCGGAACTATCAGATCGTCGAGCTGGTCCGCTCCGGGAAGATCGCCATGACGCGCGGACTGGCCACGACCTAGCGCGGGCATGTACGTTCCGCCGGCGTTCGCGGAGATCGATCCCGAGAAGCTGATCGATCTCTGCCGGCGTCACCCGTTCGCGACCCTGGTGACGCCGGCGGCGGGCGAGCTGCATGTCTCGCACGTCCCGCTGCTGGTGCGCCGGCGCGACGACGCGATCGTGATCGCCGGGCACCTGGCGCGCGAGAACGCGCACGCGCGGGCGCTGGCCGAGAGCGCGGCCACGACGGCCATCTTTCAGGGCCCCCACGGGTATATCTCGCCCAGCTGGTACACGACCTCGCCGGCGGTCCCGACCTGGAATTACGTCGTCGTGCACGCCAGCGGTCCCGTCGCGATTCACGACGACGTGGGCTTCGTGGCCGAGCTGGTCCGCGAGCTGACCGCGCGCTTCGAGCCGCCGGGCGGCTGGAGCCCCGACAGCTTGCCGGACGACTTCAACCACATGGTCCTGGGCGCGATCATCGGGTTCGAGCTGCAGGCGGCGCGCCTCGAGGGAAAGCTGAAGCTGAGTCAGAACCGCAGCGCCGAGGATCGCGCTGGCGTGATCGCGCATCTGGAGGCCGACGGCACGGACCTGTCTCGAGCATTGGCTGGGCTCATGCGCGGCGCCCCATGACGCGAATTGCTTGACGACGAAGGCCTGCCGCGTTACCGACGTAGCTTGCCCCTCCCGCCCTTGGTCCTCGGTTCCCGCCGGCTGAGTCGCTTCCCTCGCCTGCGGGTGGTTCCGTCGGTGGCGTTCCTCATCGCCAGCTGCGCGCGCGCGCACACGGGCGGTCCCGTCGCGTCTGGCGGCGCCGGCTTCGAGGCGGTGCCGGGCGCGGCCGCGGCCCCCGCGCCAGCCGCTGACGCCGCGGGCACGCGCACCGCGTTCGACTTCCTGGCCAACCGGGTCCACGCGGTCTCGCACCGCGACGGCCGGCTGGTGATCGACGCCGGCACGCTCGACCTCCTCAAGTACGTCGACGGCGGCTGGAAGACGTCGTGGCTCCTCGGCGAGAAAGACGAGGGGAAGCCGGCCGCGCTGATCAACGGCCTGTCGTCGATCGCCTTCTTGCCGGTCGACGCCGACGGCGACGGGGCGGGCGGCGCCGCGCCGGGCGCCAGCACGCTGTCGATCACCATGCGCGCGCTGGCCCCCGCGCAGAAGGTCACGATCTTCGTCAACGAGAAGCCCGTCGGGACGATCGACGTGGCGTCGGCCAGGAAGCGCTACGACGTGGCGGTCCCGGCCGGCATCCTGCACGCGGGCGACAACCGGCTGCGGCTGCAGTTCAAGAGCGCCGCGACCATCGCGGGCGGCAAGCGCTCGGCGGCGGCCATCCAGCAGATCGCGCTCGGGCCTGCGTCGCTGGGCGCGGCGGCCGCCGATCTGGCGACCGCGACCGTGCGCGACGTGACCGTGGGCGGCGTGGCGCGCCGGGCGCTGGTTCCGGGCGGCGCCGGCTCGCGCGTCTCCTACTACGTTCAGCTGCCGCCGGGCGCGCTGCTGGCGGTGGGCGCGGGCGGCGAAGGCCAGGCCGGCGGCACGGCGCTGGTGCGGGTCGCCGTCGACGGGCATCCGGCGCGGACGCTGCACCAGGGGCCGATCGGCGCTCACTGGGACGACCTGGTGCTCGCTTGCGGCGACGCCGCCGGGCACGCGGCGCGGATCGACTTCGTCGCGCGGGGCGGCGCGGTGGCCTGGGCCGAGCCGCGCGTGCTGGTGAAGGCGCCGGCGCACGCGGCGCCGCCGCAGGCGCGCTTCGACCACATCTACGTCTACATGGTCGACACGTTCCGGGCGGACAAGATGCACGCCTACAATCCCAAGACGCGCGTGAAGACGCCGAACTACGACGCGTTCGCCGCCGACGCCACGCGGTTCGCCTGGGCGACGGTGCAGGGGACCTGGTCGCTGCCGTCGCACGCGTCGCTGCTGACGGGGGTCTACCCGACCGTCCATCGCGCGACCGCCCACGAGTCCAAGCTGTCGCCCGAGGTTCCGTTCATCGCCGAGGAGCTGAAGCACGACGGCTACAAGACGGGGATGTTCTCCTCGAACGGCTACATCTCGTCCAAGTGGGGGTTCGATCGCGGCTGGGACATCGACCGCAACTTCATCCGCGAGTCGCTCCCCAACAGCGCCGACTACCTGTGGAAGACGGCCAAGGCGTGGATGACGCCGCTGCTGGCCAAGAAGCAGTTCGTCTACCTCGCCACCATCGAGCCGCACGTCGCCTACACGCCGAAGAAAGAGTTCCTGGCCGAGTACTGGGACAAGGTCTACACGGGCCCGATCAAGCCGGTGCAGTCGGGCGTGCAGCTGGGCCTCATCAAGGCCGGCAAGCTGAAGGTGACCGACAACGACAAGGCGTACCTGGAGGCGCTCTACGACGGTGAGGTGACCGGCAGCGACGCGCTGTTCGGCAAGTTCATCGCCGACCTGAAGCAGATGGGGCTCTATGACAAGTCGGTGGTCATCGTCGTCTCCGACCACGGCGACCAGTTCTACGACCACGGCAGCGTCGGCCACGGCGACACCGTCTACCAGGAGCTGACGCACGTCCCGATGATCATCCGCGCGCCGGGCCTCCTGCCGAAGGGCGAGGTGGTGAACGCCGACGTCGAGATGATGGACATGGCGCCGACGCTGCTGGACCTGGCGGGCGCCAAGCCGGATCCCAAGATGCAGGGGACGTCGCTGGTGCCGCTGGCCTTCGACCAGGTCGGCGTCACGCCGCGCGCCGCGATGACCGTCGACGGCCAGGTCGCCCGCGGCCTGAAGGTCGATCGGTACCGGCTGGTCCACAAGGGCGCCGCCCGCATGGAGCTCTACGACGAGCTGGCCGACCCGCGCGAGCAGAAGGACATCGCCGCCGACCACCCGATCGCGCTGCGCGGGATGCGCGGCGTCCTCGGCCTCCTGCACGCCTACGAGACCACCTGGTCGAAGGCCAGGTGGGGAACCGCCGCCAACGTCACCGAGGCCTTCTACTCGCAGGCCGGCGCGCCGGGACACCTGGGCAACGAGCCGAAGTCCGGCGGACCGAAGTAGCGGAACGCGCGATCAGCTCGCGGCGGCGTGCGCCAGGCGGCGAAGGTGGCGGGCGAAGGCGCTCATGACCAGGTGGTGCACGAGCCCCTGCGTGGCCAGGTAGATCGCGAAGGGGAGGCGCGGGACGTAGTCGTGCAGCGCGGCCAGCGCGGTGCCGGGCTCGGCGATCTCACGGAACTCGAGCCGGCTGCGGGAGGGCTCTCGCGGCGCCAGCACGCCGCCGGTTACGTAGAACAGGGGGCGATCGCGGGTGCTGCGCTCCGCTGAATAGTGCAGCTCCAGCAACGGGCGGCGCATGAAGCGCAGGCGGAAGGAGCAGCTGGCCGGGGGCGGTTGCGAATCGCCCGGGGCGCGCGCGACCTCCACCCGCAGCAGAAAGCGCAGCTGTTCGGGGATCCAGCGCAGGTACTCGTCGGCGATCCAGCGGGCGTCGTGGCCGCCGGGCAGGGCCAGGCGTTGCACCGAGCGGACGTCACCGGGCGGGCGCGTGAGCGGATGCCCGGATCGGGCCGCGCGGCGCGGGAACGGGCGCGCGGCGTGGGGCGCGCGCCGTCGACTGGCCAGCGCCGCGTCAATCGCGTCGCTCAGCGGCGTTCCGGGGATCCCGGCGTACGTCTGGAGGCGGTGATCCGAGGCGACCATCGGGTGGCGCAGGCTCTGGACCAGCGGCGCGACCAGGGCGCGCGGCGCGCCCGAGAACAGCGACACCCAGAGCCGTGACAGCCCCGGCGAGAACAGCGGCACGGAGGCCATGCGGCGGCGCAGCCCCAGCCGCTCGGCGGTCAACGCCATCAGGCGGCGATAGCTGAGGACCTCCGGCCCGCCCACGTCGTACGAACCGGGCTGGAGAGCGGGGTCGTCGACGGCTAAGGCCAGCAGCCTGACCACGTCGGCGAGGGCGATCGGCTGGGTGGCCGTCTCGGTCCAGGCCGGGCAGATCATCGCCGGCAGCCGCTCGACCAGACGCGCCATCATCTCGAACGAGGCGCCACCGGCCCCGATCACCATGCTGGCGCGCAAGGCCACCAGGGGGATGCCGTGGGCCCCCAGCGCGCGCTCGACCTCCAGGCGGCTGCGCAGATGGGGGGAGAGGTTGGTCTCGTCGCGCGTCTTGGGGACCAGGCCGCCGAGGTAGACGATTCGCCGCACACCCTGCTTGGCCGCGGCGCGGGCGAAGTTGTCGGCGCAGATGAGGTCGAGGTCCTGAAACTGGCCCTGGGTCAGCCGCGAGCTCGGCCGCATGGAATGGACCAAGTAGACCGCGACCTCTGCCCCCGCCAGGGCGCGCTCGGCGTCCAGCAGCGAGAAGAGGTCGCAGCGGCGCCAGGTGACCCCTGGCGGCGAAGGCGCGGCCTGCGCCTCGGGTGCCGCGCGTCCCAGGCCAATCACGTCGTGGTCCGGGGAGAGGCGCCGCGTGAGCGCGCGCCCGACGAATCCAGTCGCCCCGGCCACCGCCACGGTCGGGAAGGCGCGGGTCAACTCAGGCATGTCGTCACGGGCCAGCTCGGCCGCATCATCGGGTTCCATCCCGACAATGTGGGTTATCCCGAACGACGATCTAGGTCGTCAGTCCGGCTGAGCGGGTGACTTCGTCCAGGCTGGGGATGCCGCCCACGCCGCCCAGGTGGCGGCAGTTGAGGGCGGCGGCGGCGTTCGCGAACGGCAGGCAGCGGTCGAGCGGCCAGCCCTGCAGCGTCCCGTAGATGAACGCGCCCCGGAAGACCTCGCTGGCGCCGGTGGTGTCGTGGACCTCGATCGGAAGCGCGGGCTGGCGGACCAGCGTCTCGTTCTCGAGCGCGATGGCGCCCTCTTCGCCCAGGGTGATGACGGCGATCCGGGGGCCCATCTGGGTCAGCTCCAGCAGGCTGCGCTTCATGTCCGAGGAGTGCGAGAACTCGGCGGCGAAGCGCTCGTTGCCGATCACGATGTCCGACAGATCGAGCAGCTCGCCCATCCCGGGGCCCAGGCTGCGGGCGTCGAGCAGCACCGTGATGCCCAGCGCCTTGGCGCGTTCGGCGGCGGCGACCTGCGTGTTCGGCGCGCGGCCGTCGACCAGCAGGATGCGCGCGTCGTCGAACAGCGCGCGCGACAGCTCGCCCGGCTCGACCGGGGTGGTGCTGCCGCGGGTGAAGCGCACCAGGCGCCGGCCGGTCCGCTCGTCGACCAGCACGAACGAGGCGGGCGAGATCTTCCCCGGCTCGATCAACACCTGCCCGACGTCGACGCCGAAGTCCTTCAGGCCGCGCAGGATCATCGAGCCGAACTCGTCGTCCGAGAGACGGCCGAAGTAGCGCGCCCGCCCGCCCAGGGCGGCCACCGTCGACAGCGTGGTCCCCACGGCGCCGCCGCTCTGGACGCTGAACGTCGACAGCTCGATGACCGCCTCGGGTGAGCGCGGGCCGACGCCCAGCATCTCGACCGTCACCTGGCCCAGGCCGACGACGAGATCGGATGCGTTCGCCACGCCCCGAACGTATCACGGAACCCGGTGGCGGGTCCCTCGTGCCGGCTACCTAAAACGTGACGGCGCCCGTCGGTGCGGCGGGCGCCTGTTCACGTCACTGACCTTCGTCGCCCTGGAGCTTGGCCTCGTCGGAGCGCTTCAGGATGATGAACTCGACGCGCCGGTTCTGGCTCCAGCAGTCTTCGTTGTGCTGGGTGCAGATCGGCTTGGTCTCGCCGTAGCCGTGGGCCTTCAATCGGCTGGGCAAGACGTTGCGCTGCTCCAGCGCGCGCCGCACCGACTGGGCCCGCCGTTCGGTCAGGTCCAGGTTGTGGGCGTCGTCGCCGCGTTCGTCGGCGTGCCCCTGGATCTCGATCAGATCGATCTGCGGGTTGCCGTTGATCGTGGCCGCGATCGCGTCGAGCAGCGGGAACGAGATCGGCTTGATCTCGTCCTTGTCCGTCTCGAAGTAGATCTTGTCGAGGATCTCCAGCTTGCCCTTGTGGACGATGACCTTCCCCTTGTCGGGGCAGCCGTCGGCGTCCTGATACCCGTTGTAGGTCTCGGGCTCGTTCGGACACTTGTCGTTGGCGTCCAGGATCCGGTCGTGGTCGTTGTCGGGATCGGGGCAGCCGTCCTGGTCCTCGAACCCGTCCTTGTCCTCGGGATCGTTCGGACACAGGTCGTTCTTGTCGGGGATGCCGTCCTTGTCGTTGTCGGGATCGGGGCAGCCGTCGGCGTCCTCGAAGTTGTCCTTGTCCTCGGGATCGTCGGGGCACTTGTCGACGTCGTCGGGGATGCCGTCGCCGTCGCGGTCGAACGTGGTGTTGTCCGGGCAGCCGTCGGCGTCCTGATAGCCGTTCTTGGTCTCGGGATCGTTCGGGCACTTGTCGTCGACGTCGGGGATGCCGTCCTTGTCGTTGTCGGGATCGGGGCAGCCGTCGGCGTCCTCGAAGTCGTCGAAGTCCTCCGGATCGTCCGGGCACTGGTCGACGTCGTCCTTGTAGCCGTCGCCGTCGCGGTCGCCGATCGACGGCTCGAAGATGAAGCCGATGAACGCGCGCGGCGCGGCGCCGCCGTAGGCGTCCGCCACGCGCCAGCCGCCGCCGACCTCGAAGAACGAGTTGCGCGCCAGGTAGAGCTTGATGCCGGCGATCGCCTCGGCGGTCGCGCCCAGCTTGGCCCCCTGCGTCCCGTCGCCGTTGATCTTGTGCGATTGCGGTCCGTAGCTGCCGTAGACCTCGCCGACCACGTCGAACTTCTGCGGGACGATGCCGTACGACAGGCCGAACCCGGCCAGGTATTCGGTCCCGATGTCGATTCCCTGTCCGGAGGTCAACGTCGCGCCCATGAAGGTGGGCATCCCCGCGGTCGTGAACGACGACGGCTGGTCGATGAACTCCGAGTGGTGTGAGCGGATGCGCGCGCCGCCGTTCAACGCCGCGCGGAAGCGCCCCAGGTAGCCGAGCTCCGTATCCAGGACAGCCGTGGGCTGGAAGATGAACTGTCCTTCGCCGAAGAACGAGCTCTTGTCGCCCGTCGGCAGGATCATCGACGGGATGATCGCGAGCCCCAGCCCGTTGCGGGTGGCGTTCATCAGCCGGATCTTCGGATGGACCTGCAGGTCGCCGATCCCCTGGGCCGTGAAGGTCCAGTCGTGCGGGGTGGTGTTGGTGCCGGTGCCGGGGTCGCTGGGGGTGGTCTGACCCGACAGGATCGCCAGCGGCAGAACCACGCCCAGCTCGAACCCCAGGTGCTGCATGTGCGTGAAGCCGACGGCGGCTTGCAGCGACGGGGTGACCAGGTTGCCGACCTGGAACTTGGTCGCCTGGCCGTTGCAGCAGGTGCTGGTGAGCACCAGCGGCTGGCGGGCGTACGCGGTGACGAGGCCGAACGAGAGATCGCCCTGGCCGAGCACCGCCGACGAGTTCACCGTGATGAACCCCTTCGAGTCCATCGCCGGACGGAACATCTCGAGATCGACCGGGGCGTGCGCCAACTGCGCGCGAGCGGAGGCGGTGAAGCCCATGATTGCCGCGACAAGGAGCGCAGCCTGGATGAAACCCCGGCGTGGGCGTACGAACATGAACACCTCCGGCAGAACAGGAGCCCGAACGTCCGGCTCCACCGAGCGTCTAAAAAAAACTGACGAATATTTATAACAGCGCGGAGATCCGAATCAAAGCGCTATCCTGCGTCGCCGCATGGCTTTCTTGGCGACCGAGCTGCGCCCGCCGCGCGCCGATGGCGGCGAGGCCCTCACGCGCCTGGCCGCCGAAACGGGCGCGATCGGCATCCACCTGGGCGCGGACTGCGACCTGGAGCTCGTCGCGCGCGCCCCATTGGTGGGCGCCGCGCTTCGCCTCGGCCTGTCGGTTCCGTCGCTGACGCTGCCGCTGGCCGAGCGGCAGCTGCCGGCCGGCCGCCGCCTGCCGCGGCTCTCCGCCGCCGCCAAGGACGAACGCGCGGCGGCCATCGCGCTGGTCGAACGGGGCCTGGACGCCGCGGTGGCCTTCGGCGCTTCTCACGCCGTGCTCGAGCTCGGCACCGTGTCCCTGGCGGCCGATCCGGCTGCCCTGGCGACGGCCTTCGCGCGCCGCGCCCTCGACAGCGACGAGACCGGTTCCGCCTCGCTGGCCATGGCGCGCGACGAGCGTCGCGCCCGGGCGCCCGAGATTCTCGACGCCTGCCGCTTCTCCCTCGAGCGCCTCCTGCGCGCCGCCGATCGCGCCAGCATTCAGCTGGCCGCGCAGGTCGGCGTCACCCCCTGGCAAGCCCCCAGCCCGCGCGAGCTCAGCGAGCTCGCCGAGACCTTCGGTCCCTCGCTGGGCGTCGTCTGGGACCCCGCCCGCCTGTCGGTGCTCTCCGCACTCGCCCTTCCCATCTCCGACGACCGCCTTCGCGCCCTCTCCGCCGCGGCCACCGTCGTCCTCGAGAACGACGCCGTCGGCCTCGCCCCCGGCTACCTCCCCGGCCTCGCCGAACGCGACCCCCGCCTCTCCACCTTCACCCCGCCCTCCACCATCTCCCGCATCATCCTCGGCCCCCCCGACTCCACGGATGCCGAGGTCGTGGCGGCCCTGGCCACCCACGGCTGAAGGGGCCTGGA
>CAZTZM010000299.1:0-12543 GCA_964618005.1 uncultured Myxococcales bacterium | reverse complement strand
CCCCAGCGCGCGCGCGATCTCGACCGGGATCGCCGCCATGTTCGTCGCGCCGATCTGCTGGTGGTACTACGCGCCGGTGCTGCTCATCCCGATCGCGATCCGCCTGCGCCGCGCGGCCTGGCTCGCCCCGCCGGCCTCACCGGCCGTCTGAGGCGGGCGCCCCCAGCACCGCCCACCGATCGTCGCGGAAGCGCATCCCCCAGCCGTCCGCCAGCAGGCGCTGCGTGGTCTTGGCGGTGGCCGGCAGGAACGCGCAGCGGATCCCCCAGCGATCGAACAGCGGCCGGTACGGCTTCTCGCCGCGTTCGACGGCGACGTGCTCGAGCAGGAATGGCAGCGGGTAGGGATCCTGCCGGTTGTCGACGAACACCGGGCGCTCCGGCGCGAACCAGATCAGGTAGCCGCCGCTGTCGTAGTCGTTGTAGAGCGGGCCGCTGCAGCCGCGGATGGCGCCGAGCGCCTGGGCGCTGACCGGGCGCCAGTCGAGCGGGCCCGCGCCGCTGCGCCAGCCAAGGACCAGAAACGCGGCCGCCAGGACCACCGCCCCGCCGAGCAACGCCAGGTTGAGCACCGGATGATCGGGACTGTCGGGTCGCGCGGCGGCGCGCCCGCCGGGCAGCCGGAAGCGAAACGTGGGACCCAGCAGGCGGCTGGCCGCCGGCGCGGCGAGCATCAGGAACGGCGAGACGTTGCGCAGCGAGCGCACGGCGACCGGAAACAGCACGATCGCCGCCGCCACGATCACCCAGTCGGCCCAGGAGCCGGCGGCCAGGGCGCGCCGCCGCAGCACCAGCACCACCCAGAAGCCCAGCGCCACGATCCAGAACAGCGTCCCCAGCAGATCGGTCGGCAGCGTCGGGTCCCACTCTGTGATGTGAATGGCGTACCCCCGCCGCGCGGTCTCCACGACGTAGGCGAACAGGCGCGGGCCGAGCGGGGTGGCCAGCGTGGCCAGGGCCGCCAGGGGGACCACCACCGCCAGCGCGAGGAGGCGCCGCCGATCGGCGGGAGCGCCGGCGACGCGCCAGCGGATCGCCGCGGCGGCGACGGCGCCGGCCAGCACGACCCAGCCGAGCATCACGCCGCCGTGGGCGTTGGCCCACAACAGAAACAGCGGCGGCAGATAGCGGAACCGCTCGCGTGCCAGCAGCCAGATCAGCAGGCAGACGCAGAACAGCGAGAACACCGTGGGCCGCAGCGCCCACACGCACGACGACAGCGCCAGCGTCGCCGCCAGCAGCACGAAGCGCGTGAGCAACGGCCCGATCATCAGTCGATAGATGAGCGCCATCGCCGCGATGATGGCGGCCCCGGCCACCAGCTCCGTGCCGGGCATGCCGCCCCAGTGGTGCCCGAACGCCAGCAACGCCTCGGACAGCCACTCGTGGTCGGTGTAGGGAGCGCCCCGCGCGGTGAAGGAGTAGGTCTCGACGTGGGGGATCTGGTGCGTCCGCAGGATCTCGGTTCCGTCGCGCAGCAACCAGAACGTGTCGCTCTGCGCAGGCATCAGCAGCGCTCGAAACCCGAGCGCGACGAACAGCAGGGCGATCGCCATCCGCTCGAACGAGATCCCGGCGGCGGGCGGCGCGGCCCGGCGGCGGGTCATCGCGGCGCGGCCCCGGGCGCGGCGATGACCGCCCACCTCTCGTCGGTGAAGCGCGGGCGCCAGCCGTCCGCCCGCAGCCGCGCCCCCAGCTTCGACGACGGGCGGAGGAGCGCGCAGCGGATCCCCCAGCGCGCGAACAGCGGCTGGTAGGGCTCCTCGCCGCGCTCGACGCGGATCCCCTGCAGCAGGAACGGCAACGGATAGGGATCCTGCCGACTGTCGACGAACACCGGGCGCTCCGGCACGAACCAGATCAGCGCGCCGCCGTCGTCATAGTGGTTGAACAGCGGCCCGTCGCACGAACGCACGGCCGCGATCGCCGCGGCCGGCAGCGGGCGCCAATCGAGCCACGGATACGCGGTCGCGTAGGCCGCGGCGACCAGACCGGCGGCCGGCAGCGCGAACAGGGAGAACAGCGCCAGGTTGAGGCGCGGGTGATCGGGGCTGGGTGGACGCTCGCGCCTCCGGCCCGGCAGGCGAAACCGGAAGTCGGCGCCCAGCAGGTGGCTGGTCGCGGGGATGGCGAGCATGGCGAACGGCGCGTAGTTGCGGATCGAACGGAAGGCCGGCGGCAGCAAGACCAGCGCGCCCGCGGTGACCGCCCAGGTCGACCACGGGGCCTCCGGCAGCGCACGCCGGCGCCAGAGAAGAACGGACAGGAACGCCAGCGCCCCCAACCAGAACAGCGCGCCGACCAGATCGAACGGCAGCGTCGGGCGCCACTCGGTGATGTGCGCGGCGTAGAGGCGAGCGGTCGAGTCCCACACGAAGCGGAAGATGTGGATGCCGAGCGGCGTGGCGCAGGTGGCCAGGCCGGCCAGCGGCAGCACGATCGCCAGCGCGCGGGCCCGGCGCGCGTCGGCGGCGGACCGCGAGCGATACCAGCGAAGCAGCGCCGCGGCCGTCGCCGCCAGCAACACCAGCCCGCCCAGCGACACGCCGCCGTGGGCGTTCGCCCAGGCGAGAAAAAGGAGCGGGATCGGCCAGAAGCGCTCGCGCACCAGCAGCGTCGCCAGCAGTGTCACCGCTAGCAGCGTCACGACCTGTGGCCGCAACGCCCACACGCACGACACCAGACAGATCCCGATCGCCGCGACCACGAAGCGCGTCGTCGCCGGACCGATCGTCAGCCGGTAGGCGAGCGCCATCGCCAGCAGGATGAGCGCCCCCGCCCCCAGCGTCACCAGCGGCATCCCGCCCAGGCGATGGAGGCCGTACACAAAGGCCTGCCAGAGCCATTCGTGATCGGGCCAGGGCTGGCCGGTCACGGTGTAGGAGTAGGTGTCAGCCAGCGGGACGTGCCCGGTGCGCCAGATGTCGGCGCCGGCGCGCAGCGTCCAGTAGGTGTCGTTCTGCGCCGGGCTCAGGAAGGCGCGGAACGCCACCACGACGAAGAGCAGCGCCACCATCATCTGCTCGAACGCCATTGGCCCAGAGCATCATATCCGCCGGCCGCGCCAGGATCTTGAACTCCGCCGCCGGCGGAGCCTGTATTTCAATTAACGGCGCCGACCGGCCGAGATACAATGAACGCGTGCGGCGTCTGCTTCATCTTCGCCTACCGAGGCGCGACCCCCAGAGCGGCTCGACGCTGGTCGAGTTCTCGATGGTCGTCCCCGTCCTTATTCTTTTGACCGCCGGGACAATCGACGCGGGGCGAATGATCGTCGCCCGATCGATGCTCAGCTATGCCGCCATCGTGGGCGCGCGGACCGGCATCGCGAGCGGCACCGCCAGCACAGGTGCGGTACAGACCGCCGCCGTCAACGCCGCACCGATGCTGGGCCTTGGCACCGGCGCCAGCGGCAACCGTGTGGTGGTCACGTACACCTCCGCCGCCGGCACCTGGGGCGGCCGAACCAGCGGCGACACCGTGACCGTCACGGCTTACTACACGTTCAACCCGGTCCTGGGCCGGATGACGTTGCTGACGTCCAAGAGTTTCGTTGCCCAGAGCACGCTGACGATCCCATGACGCTGATTCTTCCACCCTCGTCTGCTCCTCGAGATCCGCAACGCGGAACGGTCACGATCCTGGTGGCTGCTATCTCGATGGGGCTGTTCGCGATGGCGGCGCTGGCCGTCGACGCGGGGTACTGGTATCAGGCGCGCGCGGGCCTCCAGAACCAGGCCGACGCCGCCGTGATGGCCGGCCTGCCGTCGCTGGCGACGAGTCAAGGCACGGCGAAAGCCAACGCGAAGTCGATCGCGCTGGCGGCCTACCCGAGCGCGACGGTCAACGCCACGCCGACCTCGTCTTCCCTGACCGTCACCATCTCGGCCACGCAGCGCAGCTTCTTCGGCTCTATCTTCGGGCTGAGCACCAAGCCGATGACCGTCACGGCGGTTGGGCAAATGACCGCGCCCGCGCCGGCGATCCTGGCGCTGGGTAACTGCACAACAACCGGCGTCAGCATCAACGGCAGCGCCGCGCTGACCATCAACGGCGCCGTCGAGAGCAACGGCCCGCTGAGTTATCAGACTGGGCCGGTGACAACCACGACCACCGGCAACGTGCAATCGAACTGCGGCGTTCCGTCTTCGAATGGCGCGTGGAACACGTTCTCCAGCGCGCCCAGCCAGTCCGCCAGCGCGTTCAGCGATCCGTTCTCCGCGATTTCGACTTCGTCCTTCACCTGCACGGTCGGCAGCGTGACGACCTCACGCGACATTCAATATAGCGACTGGGTCGGATCGACGCTCCCACCCGGCATTTATTGTTCGAGCGGGAGCATGAACCTCACCAGTCCGGTGGGGACCAGCTTCACGGCGGTCGGTGTCACCCTGGTCTCCATGGGATCGATCCAGATCGGCGCCAGTAGCGCGAGCACGTGGAGCGCGGCGACCGGATCGCCGCAAAACATCGTCGCGTATGCGCTCGGATCAGGCGGCGGACCAGCCATCAACCTGGGGAACAACAGTCTCACCGTCACCGGATCGATCTATGCGCCGAACGGCTTGATCAATGCCGGCGGCGCCAACATGGTGGTCGACGGCTCCTTGATCGGGCAGTCGGTCGAACTGGGAAACTACGGCGCCTGGACGATCGACCCCAGCCTCGGCGGTGGGGCGGGCACCTACTATCTGTCGCAGTAGGCGCGCCACGCTACTTGCCGAGCATGACCAGCGTCGGGGCGGTGTAGCGTGCCCAACCGGCCGTGGTTGAGTGTTTCATCCACGGCGCCACCCAGCCAATGATGGGGCGAAAGTCGGCTGACATCGACATCGACCAGGTGGGATTGAGCGGCGTGTTCGAGCAGGTCGGCGAGTTGTTCACCAGCGTGACCACGTCCATCAGCCCGTTGCCCGAGGTCGGCACGCCATTGGCGTTCTTCAAGTAGGTCTGTTCGGTGGTGGTAGCGAGGCCCTGCGCGGCCGACTTCGCCGCCACCTGCGCGGCGGTGGCGCTGGCGCTGCAGTCGCCGACCGCCACACGCGACGCGGCCAGAAGCCCGGCCCGCTGCGCCTCGGCCACGTTGACCGAGATGTAGAAGTAATAGCCGTAGTCGATGGTCCCGAGCAGGATCGGCATGAGGATGGAGAGCGACAGCGCGAACTCGATCGCGGCGATGCCGCGATCTCGGGGACGCTTATTCGTCTTTGCTCGCCGCCAACGCATGGCGTGCCTCCTCGGTTCTGTTTACTGGCCGCCCGGGACGGAGGGCGGCGGGGTGTAGCCTTCGGAGCTGCCGCCGTGCGCTTGGCCAATCATGACCATCTGGCCTTGGCTTTGGCTGTCCTGGCCGCCCACGGTCCGCCGGTAGTTCTTCGAGATCGCGGCCGCCTCCTGCGCGTCGAGGCTGCTGAGCGCGCGGCGGGTCGGCTCGCTGTCGGCTGGCTCCGTCCGCACGTGCTGCGAGGCGAACCAGGCGTTGTACGACTTGCCGTAGTACGGGCTCAGGTGGGCGCGGTTGCAGGCGGCGCCACCCAGCGTCGCCGCGAGGGCCAGCGCCAGCAGGATCAACCGGGAACCGTTCGTGGTCGTCATGATGATCGTCCTCATGGGCTGGTGAGCGGCAACGGGGGGGCGGCGGCCGGGGCGGCCAGATCGACCGGCTGCTTGTCGAGATTCGCCGGCGCCGCCGCGCCCGGCACTTGCGAGGCGGGGGCCACCGGGACGTAGCCAGGGGGCGCCGGAGGCGCCGGCGGCGGCGTGGTGGCCTCGGGCGGCACCGGGCGTTTCAGCGCCAGCGCGGCGTGCATCAAGTTCGATCGCGCGCGGGCCGCGTGCGGATCGAGGCGAACAGCCTCCAGGTACATGTCATAGGCGTTGGCCATGTCGCCGCGCCGCTCGTAGGCGAACCCGAGGTTGTTCTTGGCGTCCGCCTCGTTGCCCCCCATCTCGAACTCGCGCTTGGCGCTGGGCAGGTCGCCGATGGCCGCGTACGCGAAGCCCATGTTGGTGCGGACCCGGCGCGACAGCGGCGCCAGCCGCGCCGCCTTCTCGTACTCCTTGATCGCGTCCTTGAAGTGCTCGCGCAGGAACAGCGAGAACCCCAGGTTGTTCAGGTAGGCGGGGTTCTGCGGCGCCAGCTTGACCGCCTCCCGGTGCTCGGCCTCGGCGTCGGGGCGCATCTGGACGTCGAACAGGATGCCCAGCGCGGCGTGCGCCTCGGCGTCCTCCGGCGCGACCTTCAGCGCCGCCCGCAGGTCGGCCTCGCTGTCGGCGTAGAGCCCGCGCTCCCGGTAGACGATGCCGCGCAAGGTGAGCACCCCGGCGTCGTCGGGCCACTGGCGGTGCAGCTCGTTGAGCATGGGGAAGGCGCCGGCCCAGTCGCCCTGCGACACCATCTCGCGCGCCATCGCCATCCGGGCGACGTCCGACGGCTTCGCCGGGTGGGAGCCAGAGCCCGTGGCGCACCCGCCCAGCACCAGCAGGCACGCCCCCAACGCCACTTTCAAGCCGCCCGCGCCGCTCATTTTCCGATGATCATCAGCGCGGCCGGTCCCATGACGACCACCATCAGCGCCGGCAAGATGAAGAAGATCAGCGGCACCGTCATCTTGACCGACACCATGGCGGCCTTCTCCTCGGCGCGCTGCATGCGCTTGGTGCGCATCGACTCCGCGTGGACCCGCAGCGCGCGCGACACGCTGGTGCCGAACAGCTCGGTCTGGATGATCATCGCCGACAGCGACTTCAGATCCTCGACGCCGGTTCGGTTCGACAGCCGGTGGAAGGCGTCCGAGCGCTTCACGCCGGCCTGGATCTCCAGCATGGCCTGCTTCAGCTCCTGCGCCAGCAGCGGCGCCACCAGGTCCATCTCCTGGGCGACGCGGGCCATCGCCGCATCCAGCGACAGGCCGGCCTCCACACAGGTGACCAGCAGATCGATCGCGTCGGGAAGCGGCTGCTCCAGCGCCTGCTTCCGCTCGTCGATCTTCAGCGCCACCCAGATGTTGGGCAGGAAGAAGGCGATCGCCAGCGCGATCATCGCCACGCAGAAGCTCATCGGGAACTCGATGGGCGTCTCCAGATGGACGTTGATCTGCCACAGCAGGATGATGGCGATCGGCGTGAGGATCAGCTTGGTCCCCAGGAACACCTCGACGGCGTTCTCGTTGCGGTAGCCCGCCCGCACCAGCATCAGCTGGATCCGCGACAGCTCCTCGCCCTGGGTGGGGGTGGCGAGGCGCGCGAACGGGCGCAGGATGCTGGCGATCCGGGCCAGCGTCTTCTCGGGCGCCTTCTGCTCCAGCGGGTGCAGATCCATGCCGTGCGTCGTGCGCTCGAGGCGCTCCATCACCTCGTCGCGGCGGCCGGACAGCATCTGGCGCGCGCCGAAGGCGATCGCCACCACGCAGATCAGGCCCCCGAACGTCGCGCCCAGCAGCTCGATGCTGACGCCGGCGAACAGGTCGCCCATCAGACCTTCACCTTGATCATGCTCTTCATCCACAGGAACCCGAGCGTCCACAGCAGCAGCGCAAAGCCGAGCATGTAGTGGCCCATGTCCGTGGTGAACAGCGGCATGATGTACGGGCGGTTGGCGAACAGCAGGAACACCACCATCAGGAACGGCAGCGCGCCCACGATGTAGCTCGACATCCGCCCCTCGGCGGTCAGCCCGGCCAGCTTGCCCTGGAACTTGTAGCGCCCGCGCACCGTCTCGGCGATCTTCTCGATGATCTCGACCAGGTTGCCGCCGGTCTCCTTCTGCACGATCACCGACAGGGCGAAGATCTTCAGGTCTTGATTGTCGGGCGCGCGGCGGGTCATGTCGGAGACCGCCTTCTCGAACGGCAACCCCAGCTCCTGCGCCTCGAAGGCGCGCCCGAACTCCAGCGAGACGGGCGTGGGCATCTCGGTGGTGACCATCTTGAACGCGCTCGACAGCGCGTGCCCGGCGCGCAGCGAGCGGGCCATCATCTCCAGCGCCTCCGGCAGCTGCTCGGACAGCTTGCGGCTGCGACGCGACCGCATGAACAGCACGAACAGGAGCGGCAGCGAGCCGAACAGCAGCACCAGGATGATCGAGCTCAGACCGCCGTCGCTCAGCAGCCCCAGCACCAGCCCCACGAAGGCGCCCGCGCCGCACAAGGCGAGGAGGCGGGCCACCGTGAGCTCCAGCTCGGTCTGCTCGAGGATGGTCTCCAGGCGGGCGGTCAGCTTGATCGAGCGAAGGATCGCGTCGACCGCCGGGATGGCCGAGAGCTTCCCCTTGCGCAGGAGGCCGGTGACCGCCTTGGCTTCCGGGCTGCCCAGCGATGACAGACGGCGCTTGAGCTCGTCTTTGCGCTTGTCCCCCAAGAACCGCGCCGTGTGGACGAGCGCCTCCAGCACCGCCACCACCGTGAACGCCAGGATGCCGACGAGGATAATCTGCATGGCGGCCGGTCCTACAGGTACGGCTTGATGATCTCGGCCGGATCGATGCCGTAGCGTTCGATGCGGTCGAGCGCGCGCGGCCGGATGCCGGTGAACCGGAAGGTCCCCAGGATCTTCCCGCTCTGATCCGTGCCGGTCTGCTCGAACTTGAAGATCTCCTGCATCGTGATCACGCCGGCCTGCATGTCCGTGATCTCCGCGATGCTGGTGATGCGCCGCTTGCCGTCGGTCCCGCGCGACAGCTGGATGACGACGTTGAGGGCGCGCGCGATCGTCTGCCGGATCAAGGCCTCGGACATGTTGACGCCGCCCATGCCGACCATCGCCTCGATACGCGAGAGCGCATCGCGCGGGGTGTTGGCGTGCACGGTGGTCATCGATCCTTCGTGGCCGGTGTTCATGGCCTGCAGCATGTCCAGCACCTCGCCGCCGCGGCACTCGCCGATGACGATGCGGTCCGGCCGCATACGAAGCGCGTTCTTCACCAGGTCGCGGGGCAGCACCTCGCCGCGCCCTTCGATGTTGGGCGGGCGGGTCTCCAGGCGGACGACGTGGCGCTGCTGCAGCTGAAGCTCGGCGGCGTCCTCGATGGTGACGACGCGCTCCCCGTCGGGGATGAACGACGACAGCGCGTTCAGCATCGTCGTCTTGCCTGTGCCGGTACCGCCCGAGATGATGCAGTTCAGCTTGGCCTTCACGCAGGCGGCCAGAAACGCCAGCATCTCCGGCGTCGAGCTGTTGATCGCCACCATGTCCTTCACGCGCAGGGGCGAGCCGCCGAAGCGACGAATCGACAGCACCGGCCCGTCGATGGCCAGCGGCGGGATGATGGCGTTGACGCGCGCGCCGTCGGGGAGGCGGGCGTCCGCCATCGGCGACGATTCGTCGATGCGGCGGCCGACCCGCGACACGATGCGGACGATGATCTGCTGCAGGTGGGCGTTGTCCCGGAACCGCACCGGCGTCAGCTCCAGCTTGCCGAACCGCTCGACGTACACGGTGTTGAAGCCGTTGACCATGATGTCGGAGATGGTCGTGTCGGCCAGCAGCGGCTCCAGCGGCCCCAGGCCGGTGACCTCGTCCAGCAGCTCCTCGACCATCTGCTCGCGCTCGACGCGGTTCAGCGGCAGATCGCTCTGCGCCAGCAGCTGGCTCATGATGAGGCGCAGCTCGTCGCGCAGCTGATCGCGCGGCAACCGCTCGATGGTCTGCAGATCCAGCTTCTCGATCAGCTTCTGGTGCAGCTCGTGCTTGAGCTCGTGGTGGGCGTCGGGGCTCCCCAGGGTCGGGTTGCCGCCCCGGAGTGGCGGCGCGGCCGGGCGCGGGGTGCGAGGCACGGTGGCCGAGAACGAGCCGGTCGACGGCTCGTTCTTCAGCAAGCGATCACGTAGTCCCATCGGCGACCTTCTTTCCGAACAACGTCCCGAGCAGGCTCTGGCGGCGGAGCCGCGGCGCCTTCTCGGGCAGGAGATGCGGGATGAGCCCTTCGATGTCCTGCGTGATCTTCGCGCGCGGGGCGACCTCGGTCAGCAGGACGCCGCGATTGATGGCGTCGATCAGCAGCAGGAAGTCGTTGCTGATGGTGTGGGTCAGCGGCTGCCCCAGCGTCTCACCCACCACCTCGATGGTGATCTTCGAGGCCTTCTGATAGCGGTTCAGCAGCAGCTTGATGCGGTTCTGGTCGTA
This sequence comes from uncultured Myxococcales bacterium, assembly GCA_964618005.1. GTDB lineage: Bacteria > Myxococcota_A > Polyangia > Fen-1088 > Fen-1088 > JADGRB01. The sequence continues at coordinate 2,422 of CAZTZM010000299.1, read as the reverse complement.
CTGCAGGCGGCCGAACAGCTCCAGGCAGCGCTGGCCGTTGCGCACCGCCGGAACGTCCTGGGTCAGCGTCATGAAGACGTGCTGGCTGCCGTCCAGCGCCGCCAGCGAGATCTCGTCGAACCCGCGGACGCCGTCGACGATGACGAAGTCGTAGTTGCGACGCAGGAACTCCAGCAGCGCCGCGATCTCCGGCCCCTTGATCTGCTCCGCCTCTTCGACCTTGCTGCTCTGGGCCAGCACGTTGATGCCCGAGCGGTGCTTGGTCACCGAGCTGGCGAGCAGGTCGCGATCGAGGCGGCTCATGTTGGCGAGCACGTCGGTGATCGAGTAGCTGCCGGGGATGTCGAGGAAGGCCAGCACGTCGCCCAGGTAGAGATCGAGATCGACCAGGCAGACGCGGAGCGAGCGGCGCTGCATGGCGCCCGCCAGGTTCGTCGCGATGGCGGTGGCGCCGACGCCCCCCTTGGCGCCGAAGATGGTGATCACCTGTCCGATCTCGCCGGTGCCGAAGGTGACCTTGGCGTGGGTGCGGACGGCCAGGCGCAGCTCCTCGTGATCGCTCTCGAGCACGAACTCGCGCGCCCCCGCGCGCATCGAGCGCAGGATCAGCTCCGGATCCTTGGCCTCCGAGACCACGATGACCACCCCGCCCGCGGCGGAGATGTTGTGGATCAGACCGAACCGCTGCGGCGTGTCCGGGCGGACGGAGACGATCGCGGCGCCCGGGTTCACGCTGCGATACTCGTCGGCGATCAGCTCCGCGGGGGTCTTGGATCGAACGACGTTGGCGACGTCCTTCAGCGCCAGGCGCAGATCGGCGTGCTGCGCGTCGTCCATTCCCAGCAACATGACGGTTGGTCTCGACATCGTTCGATCGCCTGCCTAGCGGATGAACCCCAGCTCGCCGGAGGGTCCGCGGTCCTTCATGGCCGTCCGGCGCTCTGTCCCGTCACCCGCCGAGCTCATTGTACCGTTGCTGTCGTCGGGATGCCCGCCGCCATCGCTCCCGAGCAGGAACAATTGCACGTCGTTCGGATCGTTCAGCTCGTTGTCGGTGGGTAGATGTGGGGCATCGTGGGGCGCGACCGGCTTCGCCAGGTGCGCCGTGACGACCACCAGCAGCTCGGTCTCGTTGCGCTGATAGTTCACGGAGCGGAACAGCGCGCCCAGGATCGGGATGTCGCCCAGCAGCGGGATCTTGCTGACCGTCGATTGAATCTTGTCCGAGAGCAGACCGGCGATGGCGAAGCTCTGCCCGTCGGCCAGCCGCACCGTCGTCTCACTCTGGCGAGAGGTCAGGCCCGGGATCGAGATGCCGCCGATCGTCACCGAGCGGGTGGGATCGACGTCGCTCACCTCGGCGGAGAGCTTCAGGTGCAGCGCCCCGTCGGCGATCACCGTGGGGGTGAAGTTCAGGATGATGCCGAACTTCTTCCACAGCACGGAGACGGCCCCCAGCGTGCTGGACATCGGCACCGGGAACTCGCCGCCCACCAGGAACTTCGCCTCCTGGCCCGAGAGCGCCACCAGCGTCGGCTCGGCCAGCATCTTGGCCAGGCCGCTCTGCTCGAGCACGTTCAGGACCGCGCTGAACGGGAAGCTCGGGAGCCCCGAGAAGAACAGGGAGAACCCGGTGCCCGAGGGAGTCTGAATGCCGGGCAATCCGCCGCTCCCCGTCCCCGGCACCGCCGTGAAGGCGTCGATGGCGGCGCCGGCATTGACCACGCCGCCCAGGTACCGGCCAGCCGAGTCCTGGTGGAAGAAGTTGATCCCCAGCTCGCGCAGGCCGGAGCGCGAGACCTCCGCGAACTTCACCTCCAGCTGGACCTGCTGGTTGCCCGTGACCTTGATGAGGTTGGCCACCTTCTCCGCGTGCAGCTGCGCCACCTCGGCGGCCCGCTCCGGGATGCGCACGTCCGAGACCTCGCCCGACAGGACCACCAGGTCGCCGGCGGCCGAGACGTTGATCTTCTCCTCGGGGAACAGCTCGCTCAGCTGGGCCTTGAGGCGGTCCAGGTTGCGCGTCACCTGCAGCGCGAGCACCAGCGGCTCGTCTCGCTTGTTCCAGAACGTCAGGTCGGTCGTGCCGACGCCGCGCGAGGTGAGGAGCAGCTGCACCGGCGTGATGACCTTCAGATCGGCCACGCGCGGATCGGCGACGGAGACCCGCCCGATCGGCTCCGAGAGGATGAGCAGCCGGTTCTGGCCGGTCTCCAGCGCCAGGTTCCGCACCGCGCCCACCTCACGCTCGATCTTGATCGCAGGAACCGCGCTGAGGCCGTTGTCGGCGGCGCGCGCCGAACGGCCGCCCAGCACCGCCCAGGGCAAGGACAGGGAGAGGGAAAGAATAGCGAGGCCGCGCTTCACTAGTGACCGTCTCCCTTCGAGAATCTCCGCTCTTCGAACCGGTCGCCGCGCAGGA
>CAZTZM010000298.1:0-4346 GCA_964618005.1 uncultured Myxococcales bacterium | reverse complement strand
CGCCGGGGGGGCCGCGGCGGCGCTGGCCGCCGCCGGCAGGGCGATCGCTGCGCGTGGGGGCGCTTCCGGTACGACGGGCGGTGGACTCGGCGTCGCCTCCGATCGCCGGGTCACGCTGACCGCCGGCGCGGGTACGACCCGAGATCCGGCGCCGCGCTCGACCAGCAGCACGACCCCGGCCATCGCCACGGCCCCCAGCGACAGCCAGCGCAGGCGCATCCTGCCGTGCCGGACCCGCGGCGCGACCGCCGGCATCGGCGGGGGCGGGATCGTTCGCGCCGCGATCGACGGCGCCTCGTTGAGCCGCTTCAGATGCTCGGCCAGGTACGTCTGGTGCTTCTGGCGCTCGAGCGCGAAGTGCTGGTCCATGTAGTCGGCGACGGTGACCGACCCCTCCTCCGCGATGAGCACGGCCAGGATCCCTTCCATCCGGCCGGCGATCTCCAGGGCCGTGGCCGGACGCGCCTCGCGCTCCTTGGCCAGCATCTCGAACAGCAGCTCGACCAGCTCGGGCGGGACGTCGCTGCGCAGCTCGCCGATGTCGGGCGGCGGCTCGGTCAGGATCCGGCGCGTCCCGTCGAACCCGTCGGTGTTCGGATAGAGGCGCGCGCCGCTGAGCAGCTCGTACAGCGTCACACCCAGCGAGAAGACGTCGGAGCGCCGGTCCGGCTCCTCGAATCGCAGCTGCTCGGGGGAGAGGTATCCCATGTTCCCCTTCAGCACCCCGGCGTTGGTCTGGCTGGCGTTGCCGAGCGCCTTGGCGATCCCGAAGTCGGTGACCCGAACGCTGCCGTCGAACCCGATGAGGACGTTCTGCGGCGACACGTCGCGGTGCACGAGGCGCAGCGCCGTCCCGTCCTCTGACCGCGCCTCGTGGGCGGCGTGCAGGCCCAGCGCGACCTCGCGGCAGATCCGGATCGCGACCTGCATCGGGATCGCGTGGCCGGTACGGGCCACCTGTCCGAGGGCGCGCGAAAGCGACACGCCCTCGACGTAGTCCATGATCAGATACGGACCGTCGTCGTCTTCCCCGACGTCGGAGACGCCGACGACGTTGGGGTGGCGGACCAGCCCCGCCAGCCGCGCCTCGTCCATGAACATCGATCGAAAGCGGAGATCCGCCCGATAGCTCTCGTGGATTCGTTTCCGCCCGCACCAGCGCAGGAAACGCCCCTCTCGACGGCAACAGAGCTCGACGTAGCCCATCCCGCCTTGCGCAATCGACGCAACGAAGGTGTATGGTACCGTCCTGGTTGGGCCCTGGGGGAGAGGGAGACCCGCAGGCATCCGGCGAGTATACAGCTTGGCCCACCCCCACCCATGGCTGGAGTCGACGGCGCACTAACCGCGACTGCGCGGATCAGCTTCCAGTCCGCCGAGCATGGCGACCTGCGAGGCCTGGACGCGCTGGTGTCGCATCTGTCGGGAAGTCTCGCACCTGCGGCTCGCGCCTGGAAAATGGCGCTGGAGACGATCCGGTGGTCGTTCGACGCGCGGCAGGGCTCGGCCCCGCGCGTGTCCGAGGCCCGCGCGCTGGCCAGCTCGGGCCGGGAGGCCGGCGCCGGGATCGTTCAGGCCTGTGCCGTGATGGAGCGGGTGGCGTTCGCCAGCTTCGACGGGCCAATGCTGGCCGCGTGGATCGACCTGCACGCGTCGCTCCTGGCGCCGGCGGCGAACCGCGACGACGCGGGAGATGTCGTCCTGGCGTCGGCGCGCCTCTGGCAACGGCTGCTGGCCGGCGACATCGAGGGTCTCGACGCCGCGGGCCGGGATCTGTCCGAACGCGCGTCCCGGGTGGCCGCCGCGGCCGCGGTGATTGAAGCCAACGTCGTCCGGGCATTGGCGGCGTTGTCCAATGGATCATTGGACGACGCGGTCGAGCTCAGCCGCCGCGCTTCGCGGATGGCGCAAAGCGAAGCGCTGTCGCACCACGAGTACCTGGCCAACATCACGCTGGCCCGCGTGCGCCGTTACAGCGGCCGGCCCCACCTGGCGCTCCACATCCTGGCGGCGCTCGATCGGGTGGCGCCGTCGCCCTGGTCGGGTTGGATCGGCTGGGAGTGCTTGCTGGCCGGAGGCGCCCGGGCGCCGCGCGACGCGCTCGATTTTCCGTCGGCGCGCGCCGAGCGTCCGCTGCGCGAGCTGCTCGACTCGGCCCGAAGCGGCGACCGGCGGCGGTTCGACGCGGCGGCGGCGGCGGTGGCGGAGGCGGCGCGGATCTGGCCGGCTCTGGCCGGCGAGGTGGCCGGGCTGCTGGCGGCCATCGACCCCGCGGCGGACTCGATTCCGGATTCGATGGCAGCGTGGACCCACGGTGAGACCGCGACGATTCCGTTCGGGCTCCACGGCGTGGGCGTTGCGCAGGGGGAAGATCCCAAGAGCGAGGACGCCACCGCCTTTGTCCTGGCCCGCCCGGGCGAGCGGGGGCGCCGTTTCCTGACGCCGGGGCTTTCGCTGGCGCCGCCGGCGCGCTTGCTGGCCCGCGACGCGGTCCGTTCGGGCGCGCGCACCGAGACTGGAATCGCCGCGCTGGCGCTGGCCGGGGAGGGCGGCGACACCCGCGACACCGTCTTCCGGCGCGTCTACGGGTTCACCTTCGTTCCGTACCGGCATCGCGCCGTCCTCGACACGCTTTGCCATCGCATGCGCGCCCTGCTGGGGAACGCGGGCGACATTCGCCGGGACGAGGCCGAGACGCTGGTCGCGGAGGCGCCGCCGTCGCCGTCTCCGGCGGCGCCCGCAATGACGCCGTCGATCGCGCTCGTGCTCCGGGAGGCGATCGTGGTTCCCGACATGCGCTGTGTGCTTCCGTCGGCGGACCGCGTGCTGCGATCGCTGGCGCTGCTGGGCGCGACCAGCGCCAGCGCGGCGGCGGAGTCGCTGCGCATGCCCTTGCGCACCGTGCAGGCCCTCCTGCAGCAGCTGGTCGCCGAAGGGGCCTGCACGATCGAGCGCGACGGCCGCAAGGTCGCCTACCGGATCGAAGACACCACGTTCACGCAGGTCACCGTCGCCTGAAGAGCGTGCGTCGCGGCTCAGCGTCCGCGGCCCGGCGGAATCCCGCCGCCAATCCGCGCAAGCGTAGTCAGTAAGGTTCCGCCCGGGCCATCCCCTCATGTCCCGGGGAACCCATGAAACAATCCTCTTCGATGTGCCCTGGCCTTTTCGGGCTCACGCTGGTCTCCGTGCTCGGCTGTGCCCAGAGCGAGCCGCTTACGTTTTTGGGTGGACTCGATGGGCCCGTCTCGCCCGAGATGGATGCGGCCTCTCCGGCTGACGGCTCTCTCGGCAGCGGTGGCCATCAAGGGGCGACGGGCGGTTCGTCCGCAGACGGGACCGGCGGCTTCGGAACCGGTGGGGCGGGGACGGGTGGATCAATCGGGACCGGCGGAAGCGGTACCGGAGGTTCCGTTTCCACGGGTGGCGCCGTGGGAACGGGGGGCCGTCCGGGTTCGGGCGGTCGGACCGGGGGGACGGGCGGTCAGCGAGCCACGGGTGGCACCACCGGGATCAGCGGCAGTGGCGGAGCAGTCGGGCAGACCGGCAGCGGCGGAACAGCAGGGAGCGGCGGTGGACAGGCCGCGACGTTCACGGAGGTTTACGCGATGATCCTGGGCGTGTCCGCGTCTGCTTCGAAGTCCAGTTGCGCGGGCAGCGGCTGCCACAATCCAGGGCCCGGCGCGGCGGGGATCACCTTTGACACCCAGGCGCACGCCTATCAAACCTTGCTCGCCAATGCCGTGGTGCCCGGAAACGCGGCGAAGTCGGTGCTCTACGTGAACGTCTCCGGCGGCGAGATGCCGAAAGGGCGAACGAAGCTGTCCGCGACGCTCATCGCGCTGGTCGCGTCCTGGATCAACGCGGGCGCGCTGAACAACTGATCGCCGCGGTTCAGTTGAACGGCGGCATCGGGTACGGCGTCGTCGGCGAACTGTCGTCGGCGCGGTGCATCTGCGTGACCAGCGGCTCGTCGAGCCACGCCGCCAGCGTCGCGACCTGACACGCCGTCAAGGGCGCGCGGAGGCCGCCGCCGGTCGCGTTCGGCGGCGGCATCTGCCGCGACTTCGAGCACGAGGGCGGGTCCGGCTGGTCGATCACGGCGATGACCACCTGAAAGCGCAGCGGCGTCGGTGTCTCCGGGCAGGACGACGCGTGCGCGCCGGCGGTGATCCAATCGTAGGCGTGATCGTACCCGCCCGATGACATCGTCGAGGCGGCGTCGATGACATGACAGCCGTCGCTCCCCGAGGAGCCGCACGACTTGATCAGGAACGGCTGGACGTCTTTCTGAAAGCTGACCGTCGCGGGAAGGCCGCAATCGTTCGAGCCCCCGGCCGCGCCGCCCG
>CAZTZM010000297.1:0-5344 GCA_964618005.1 uncultured Myxococcales bacterium | reverse complement strand
AGCGCGCGAAGCAGTCCTCGCGGCGGATCTTCGAGCGCACCGTCTGCGCCAGGTGCTTGAGCACGTAGTCGCCCGCCAGGTGGCCGTAGCCGTCGTTCACCTTCTTGAAGTGATCGATGTCGAACATCACCAGCGACAGCGCGCGCCGGTAGCGGTGCGAGCGCGCGATCTCGCGCTCGATCGTGTCGAGGAAGTAGCGCTTGTTGAAGATCTGCGTGAGCCCATCGATCGTCGTGAGCCGGTAGATCTCCTCGTGGTAGGCGTTCTCGATGTTGCCGCCGGTGAGGAACTTGAAGATCGTGCGGCCGATCTTGACCAGATCGCCGTCGCGCAGGACGTACTCGTCGACCGGCTCGTCATTGACGTAGGTCCCGTTCGTCGAGCCCAGATCGCGCACCAGGATCGACTTCCCGGTGTTCACGATCTTCGAGTGGTTGCGCGAGATCGACTCCTGATCGATCTGGATGTCGCACTTCGACGAACGGCCGACAACCATGGAGGCGGCGTTGAGGTTGTATTTCTTCCCCAGCTCCGACCCGTAGATCACCACCAAGCAAGCCTCGTTTCCGGCAGGCCGCTCGGTGATCCGGCTGATGCTGGTGACGACCGTCTTCGCTCGGACGTGATCCGACTCGGAGGTGTCGTTGGGGTCTCTGGGATGGCGCGCCACGAAGTCGTCCGCCGGAAGCAGGCTAGGTCAAAGCCATGCAGGCATCAAGGAGGGGCATAATTTGACACCTTATCCTACATGTAAGACGGTGTCATTATGGCACGTACAGAGCGGTTCGCAACTGTCGCCGTCCTAATCTTGGTTTCCCTGCCTGTCCACGCACAGTCCATTGCCGTCAAACCTGATTCTATCCGGTTGGCGGGCGGCCGCTACGTGGCTGACCTGACAAACGGCGGTCATGCGGAGCTGACGCTCGATCCGCGCCTGCAGGCCTCGACCGAGGACGTGCTGCGCACCTTTCAGATCCCGTACGCCGGCGCGGTAGTGGTCTCGGTCCCGGACGGGCGCGTGCTGGCCCTGGTCGGGCGCTCGGCGGCCGATCCGCGCCTGGGCCCGGCCGATCTGGCGGTCCGCCCCTGGGCCCCTTCCGCGTCGGTGTTCAAGGTCGTTTCGGCCACCGCGCTCGTCGAAAGCGGGCTCTCCGGCGCCACGCGCGTCTGCTACCACGGCGGCGTGTCCGCGGTGCTGCCCGACAACCTGGTCGACATCCCGGCCATCGATCGCCGCTGCGACACCCTGGCGTTCGGGATCGGGAAGTCGCAGAACGCGATCGTCGCCAAGCTGGTGACGCAGCACCTGACCGCCGGCGACATCGCGCGCGAAGGGCGCCGCTTCGGCTTCGGCGAGACGATTCCGTTCGAGATCCCCGTCGAGCCCTCGCACCTGGACGTGCCGGTGGACCGGCTGGAGATGGCGCGCGCCTCGGCGGGGTTCTGGCACTCGACGCTGTCGCCGCTGCACGGCGCGCTGGTGGCGGCGACGATCGCCAACGGCGGCGAGATGCCGGCCCCCACGCTGATCGAGAGCGCCGTCGACGCGGAGGGCCGCCCGGAGCCGCTGGCGGTGGCCGCGCCGCGCCATGTCGCTGACGGCGCGGCCGCGGCGGCCGTCGGGCACATGATGGAGCTGACCACCCGCATCGGGACGGCCAAGAAGACCTTCCGCAACAAGCACGGCCAGCGCTACCTGCCGGTCGAGGTCGCTGGCAAGACCGGGACCCTGGCCGCCGACACCGATCGCGGCCCCATCGGCTACAGCTGGTTCGTGGGCTACGCGCCCGCCGACCACCCTGCCATCGCCTTCGCGGTCGTGCTGGGCAATGGGCCCAACTGGCGCATCAAGGCCACCTACGTCGGCCGCAACATCGTCACCACCTACCTGGCCGGCAAGGCCGCCTCGGGCGTCGAGCGGGGCCTGGTCGCCGCCCGCCAGCCCGCCCACAGCCGCCACCGGGTGAACTAGCCGATCGAGCAAGGAAAACGCCGGGCTTGTGGCCGGTGACCGTCGGCGTATAGACTGGCCGGCGCATTTCGAAAGGCCTCTGGCCCCGAAGCATGCAGCTTTACGAATGGCTTTCGAGCGTCGCCTCGAACCAGAGCAGCGGTAAAGCGCTGGTCTATCGAGATACGTATTTGTCGTGGCGCGGACTGCTCCACCGCGTGGATCGCCGCGCCCAGGAGCTGCACGCGCTCGGCGTCGGGCCGGGGTCGTGGGTCGGGCTGATGCTCGGCAACGTTCCCGACTTCGTGATCCTCGCGCTGGCGGTGTCGAAGATCGAGGCGGTGCTGGTGCCGCTGGACCCGACCACCGGCAACCGCGAGCTGGAGATGATCCTGGAGGCGGCGCCGCTGCGCGCGCTCATCACGCGCCCGCGCGGCGGCGAGGGGGCGCAGCCCCCCCCGAGCGCCCTCCCCTACTACGCTGGCCCGGCGACGGCGCGCCCGCCGGCCGGCCCGCCGTCGAAGTTCGTGCCGGAGTCGCGGCGGCGCCTGCAGGGGACGCTGCTGACCTGCGGTCTCTACAGGCGCACGCCGCCCACCAACTTGACCGAGGGGCCGTCGCCCGGCGAGGTCGTGCAGCTCACCGCCACGGTCGGCGGTGATCCCAAGGGCGTCGTGAAGACGTCCGCCAATCTGGCCGCCGCCGCCGCGGCGGTCCGCCAGACGCTGGACGTGAAGGCGACCGATCGCATCCTCTGCTCGCTGCCGCTGCACGGAAGCTACGGCTTCGACTTCGGGCTGCTGACCTCGCTGGCCAACGGCGCGACGCTGTTCCTGGAGGACGAAGTCTCGCCGAAGCGCATCGCCAAGCTCCTGCGCGAACAGAACATCGACCTGTTCGCGGGGACGCCGGCGCTGTTCGGCTCGCTGGCACGCGTGCCGACGGTGAAACCGCTCAAGACCACCGGCGCGCGTTTCATCTCCTCGGGCTCGCCGCTGCCGAGCGCCATCGCCGACTCCTTCCAGCAGCGGTTCGGCGTGCGGCTGCTCTCCTGCTATCACACGACGCAGGCGGGGCCGCTGGCGATCGACCGCGCGGGCAAGGATCCGGAGAGCGTCGGGCGCTCGTTCGAAGGGGTCGAGCTGCGCGTGGCCGGCCCGAAGGGCGATCGTCTTCCCGCCAGCGAGGCCGGCCCGATCTGGGTGCGCTCGCGCGCGCTGTCGGTCGTCTCGGTCCCCAAGATCCACCTGCCGAAACGCGCGGACGGCGTCCCGATCGGCGGCTTCGACGACGGCTGGTTGCGCACCGGCGACATCGGGCAGCAGGACAAGGCGGGCCGCACGATCATCACCGGACGCGAGGATGACCTGGTCAAGGTCGACGGCAAGCGCGTGGCGCTGGGTGAGGTCGAGGGCTGCCTGGAGTCGTTCCCCAGGGTGAAGGCCGCCCAGGCGCGCATCGTCACCGACGATCTCGGCGGTCCGATGGTGGTGGCGCGCGTCGTCCGCGACGGCGTCTGCCGCGCCGAAGACATCATCGACCACTGCGCCCGCAACCTGGCCCCCTACAAAGTCCCGCGCCAGATCGAGTTCCGCGAAACTCTGGATTAGGGCGTTTGGCGTCCTGAAGATTCAGGGTCAGTCGAGCGTCTCGCGGAGCTTGGCGTTGACGACGGTGCGGCTACCCGGGGGGAGCTCGACTTCCTGGAAGAAGGAGTAGTAGCCGGGGTGGCGGATCTCGATGCGGTGGAAGCCGGGGCGGATCTGGCGGCCGTCGGACTTCCATTCCTTGGCGCTGCCGACCAGCAGGTCGTCGATCCAGACGGTGGCGTCGGCGATGTTGCACTCGACGCGAACAGCGGCGGCCTCGGGAGAGAAGTCGTGGGCGCAGGAAGCCCCCACGAGGAGGGTGGCGAACGACAGGGCGCGAAGGAAGGCGGCGCAGCGGGTGAGGATGGTCATGGTGTGTTTCCGGCGGCAGGTGCGCGCAGGCGCACGCGCAACGAAACGGTGTCGGCGCCAGCCTGGACGTCACTGAGGGTCAGCGTGGCGTCGGCGTCTCGCACCAGCGCTTCGGCCAGCGCCCCGGGGGCCGAGCGCGTCCGGGCGCGGATCTCGGCGTGACCGCCGCCGACCCGCACCAGGTCGGCCGATGACACGACCCCCACCGCCCGAACGCTCTTGAGCAGCGCCGCCACGGCGGCGGGCTCGGTCACATCCGCGTCGATCGTCCGCACGGGAAGGTCGGGGTTCCGAGCCGAGGCGGACGACCAGGCCCCGGCGATCTCGGTCGCCAGCGCCGGACCCAGATGCGCCAGGCAAGCAGCGCTGGCGGCCGCCGCGTCGTCGCCGAAGCCGAACGCGGTCGCCTGCCGCTCGGATGTGGAGGCGGGCGTGAACCGCGCGACGCCCGTGCAGGCGGCGGCGACCCGCGCCGTCCCGCGGATGGACCCCGCGTCCGAGACCGTTGCGCTCAGGCGCGCCACGGTGGCCGTCGGCGGCAGGTGCAGCGGGGGCGCGGCCACCCGGGCGCGCACGCCGGCGGCGGAGAGCGCCGCCTGCACGCCGTTGACCAGCGCGGGCGTCTGGGGCGCCCCGTCACCGAAGGCGATGAACAGCGTGTCGGGGGTCGGCCGCGCCGCCTCCGTTGCCGCCGGCCCGGCCGACCAGCGCTCGATCCTGGCGCGCAGGGCAGCGTCGTCGACCTCGGCTTGCAAGCGGACGGTGTAAACGCCGTTGGCCTCGCCTTCTTCCAGCGTCCGGTAACGGGGAACGAACGTGCGGGCCTTGGCCTCCAGCGTGCGGATCGCCTTGGCCTGCGCGGCGCGCGTCGGTGCGTCGACCAGCTCGGCCAGCGCCAGATCGATCGCCTGGCGGATCGCCTCGTCCAGCGCCCGCTCGCGCGCCCCGGCCGCGTTCCCCCCGACGACGGGCGCCTGCCCGACCGCGATGCGCGCGCCCGGGATGCCCACCGGCTCGACCGCGGGCGGCGGCGCCGTGGGCGGCGGCGGATCGGCGTGCGACCACCCCGCCGAGGCGGCGATCGCCAGACCGAGCGAGATCGAGAGCCCCTTCCTCACCGCGACACCTTTTGAACGTAGATCAGAGCGACGCCATGGGCGAGCTTTGCCGCCAGGTCGGCGCCGCCTTCGATGACCAGGCGGCCGTGGTGGTCGACACGCGCCGCGCGCGCCGCCGCCTCCGCCGGCGGTTTCCCCGTCCGGTAGACCGCTGCCCCCAGCGTGATCTCGCGGCCCGCCACCGTGGCGGCCGGCGCAGCGTCGAGGCGCGCCTCGTGCACGGCCAGCGCGGTCGTCGGCGCTCCAGGATCCTCCAGCCAGTCGGCGAACCCGACCTCCAACCGGATCACGGCGCCGCCGTTCGACTGGTACTG
>CAZTZM010000296.1:0-8724 GCA_964618005.1 uncultured Myxococcales bacterium | reverse complement strand
CGAGTACCTGGACGCGCAGCGCACCTACGTCGCCACCAAGGTCGAATACATCCAGGACCTCACCACCTATTGGAACGCCATCTTCCAGATCGAAGCCGCCACGGCCACGGAGCTCGTCCCATGAACCGCCGCAACCTGACTTTCGCTTATCTCTTCACCAGCGCCCTGGCGCTGCCGCTGGCCGGCTGCCGGAGCGCGCCCGCCGCCAGCAACAACCTGCCCCAGCCGCCCGACGGCGAGGTCTGGCTGACGCAGCAGCAGATCCGCGACGCCAAGGTCCAGATCGAGGCCGTGGCCCGGCACACCGTCGGCAACGAGATCACCACCAGCGGCAAGGTGTCGTTCGACGACCTTCGCGTGGCGCACATCTTCTCGCCCGTCACCGGCCGAATCCAGCGCATCCTGGCCGAGCCCGGCACGCGCGTGAAGAAAGGGGCCGCGCTGGCCACCATCGAGTCGCCCGACGTCGGGAACGCCTTCGCCGACGTGGGCAAGGCGCAGGCCGACCTGATCGCCGCCCAGCACGACCTCCAGCGCCAGAAGGAGCTCTACGAGGCCCACGCCGGCTCGCAGCGCGACTATGAGTCGGCGCAGGACAACTTCAGCAAGGCCAAGGCCGAGATGGAACGCGCCAAGCAGAAGGCGCGCCTGTTCCGCGCCTCCTCGGCCGATGCGGTCTCGCAGGAGTTCACGCTGCGCGCCCCCATCGAGGGCGAGGTGATCGCGCGCGCCGTGAACCCGGGCGCCGAGGTGCAGGGGCAGTATTCGGGCGGGACGGCCGTCGAGCTGTTCACGGTGGGCGAGCTGGATTCGGTCTGGGTGTTCGCCGACGTGTTCGAGATGGACCTGGCGCGCGTGAAGGTCGGCGCGCCGGTCAGCATCAAGGTGGTCGCCTACCCGGACAAGGTGTTCGCCGGCAAGGTCGACTGGATCGCCTCGGCGCTGGATCCCGTCAACCGCACGGCCCGCGTCCGCTGCTCGATCCCCAACCCCAGCCGCGAGCTGAAGCCCGAGATGTACGCCACCGTCAGCATCGCGGTCGACGCGCCGGAGGTGGCGGCGATGCCACGCTCGGCGCTGCTGCGCATCGGCGACCAGACCGTCGCCTTCGTCGAGCTGGGCTCGGCGCCCGACGGGCGCCTCAAGTTCTCGCGCCGGATCGTGGCCGTGAACGAGGACGAGGGGAGCGACTACCTGCCGATCGTCCGGGGGCTGAACCTGGGCGACCAGATCGTCACCTCGGGCGCCATTCTCCTGTCGGGAATGTTGTAGCCGTGATCCAGAGGATCGTGCGGGTCATCCTCCGGATGCCCGCCTTCGTCCTGATCTTGTCCGCGGGCCTCATCGCGATGGGGCTCTACTGTTACAAGCAGCTCGACATCGAGGCCTACCCCAACCCGGTGCCGCCGATGATCGAGATCATCACCCAGCCCAACGGCTGGAGCGCCGAGGAGGTCGAGCGCTACGTCACCATCCCGCTGGAGAACGGCCTGAACGGGATGATCGACCTGGACCACATCCGCTCGCAGTCGCTGTTCGGGCTGTCGGACGTGAAGTGCTACTTCACCTGGAACGTCGACTATCACACGGCGCAGCAGCGCGTGCTGAACCGCCTCAACTTCATCAGCCTGCCGCAGAACCTGTCGCCGCAGCTCTCACCCTGGAGCGCCATCGGGGAGATCTACCGCTACGTCGTCAAGGGCGAGGGCTACACCCTGACCGACCTCAAGACCGCGCAGGACTGGATCCTCGAGCGGCAGTTCCGCCAGGCCCCGGGCGTCATCGACGTCGTCGGCTACGGCGGCCTCACCAAGGAGTACCACGTCGAGGTCGACCCCTATCGCCTCAAGGGTCACGGGCTGACGCTGCCGCAGCTGGTGGCGGCGCTCTCGAACGCCAACCAGAACGTGGGCGGGCAGCGCCTGACCCTGGGCGAGCAGTCCTTCAACGTGCGCGGCATCGGCCTGTTCCGCTCGCTGAACGACATCCGCGAGGTCGTGATCGCCGAGCAGCACGGGACGCCGGTGCGGCTGCGCGACGTCGCCGACGTCTCGGTCGGCCACGCGCCGCGGCTGGGGATCGTCGGCAAGGATCTCGACGCCGACGTGGTGCAGGGGACCGTCCTCATGCGCTACGGCGGCGACTCGCTGAAGACGCTGGCCAACGTCCACGAGAAGGTCGACCAGATCGCCAAGTACCACATCCTGCCGCCGGGGATGCACACCGAGACGTACTACGACCGCGCCAACCTGGTCGAGCTGACGACCCACACGGTCATCGAGAACCTGGTGGTCGGCATGGTGCTGGTGGCGCTGGTGCTGTGGCTGTTCCTGGGCCACTGGCGGGCGGCGCTGATCACCGCCCTCAACATCCCGCTGGCGCTGATGATCGCGTTCATCGGGATGGTGGGGACCGGGACGCCCGCCAACCTGATCTCGCTGGGCGCGGTCGACTTCGGGATCGTCGTCGACTCGACGGTCATCATGATGGAGAACATCTTCCGGCACCTGTCGACGCCCGGGAAGCGCAACAAGATCGAGCGCATCCTGATGGCCGCCAGCGAGGTCGGGCCGCCGATGTTCTCGTCGACGCTGGTCATCGCGGTGGCGTTCATCCCGCTGTTCACGCTGACCGGCGTGGCGGGCGTCATCTTCTCGCCGATGGCGCACACCTACGCGTTCGCCATCGGTGGCGCCATCATCCTGGCGCTGACGCTGACGCCGGTGCTGGCCGAGCGGGCCCTGAAGATCGCCAGCGGCGCGGAGATCAAGCCCGGCGAGACCGGGCGCCTGTCGACGCTCGCTGCCCAGGAACACGAGCACGATAACTTCCTGATGCGGACGCTGAAGCGGTTCTACATGCCGCTGTTCGCGTTCTCGCTGCGCCGCAAGCGCTGGGCGGTGGGGATCGTGGCGGGAGTGGTGGTCATCAGCCTGGGGGCGGCGACCACGCTGGGGCGTGAGTTCATGCCCAAGCTGGAAGAGGGGAACTTCTGGATCCGCGCCACGCTCCCCATGTCGATCTCGCTCGAGCAGTCGGCGAAGTACGTGGGCCGCATGCGCGCCGTCATCCTGGGCTGCTCGTCGGTCGAGAACTGCGACCTGGCGCACCGCGAGCACCCCGAGATCACCAGCGTCGTGTCGCAGCTCGGGCGCCCCGACGACGGCACCGACGTGTCGGGCTTCTACAACATCGAGCTGTTCGCGCCGCTCAAGCCGTCCAACGACTGGCGGCGCGGCGTCACCAAGGAGGGGATGACCCGCCAGCTCTCGCGCGAGCTGGCCGAGGCGTTCCCGGGCGTGGTCTTCAACTTCTCGCAGATGATCTCCGACAACGTCGAGGAGGCGATGTCGGGCGTCAAGGGCGAGAACACGGTCAAGGTCATCGGCCCCGACCTGCTGGTCAACGAGGCCAAGGCCAACGAGATCGTCGACGTGATGTCGTCCATCAAAGGCGTCGAGGACCTGGGCCTGTTCCCGTCGCTGGGCCAGCCCAACGTCCGGATCACGCCCGACCGCGTGCAGTGCGGCCGCTACGGCCTGAACGTCGGCGACGTCCAGGCGGTCGTGCAGGCCGCCATCGGCGGCCAGGCCGTCACGCAGGTGTACGAAGGTGAGCGCCGCTTCGACCTGACCATCCGCTGGGCGCCCGAGTACCGAAAGGACCTGAAGGCGATCCGGGAGATCCTGGTCTCGACCCCCGACGGGGCGCAGGTCCCGCTCGGCCAGCTCGCGCAGATCGTCGAGGAAGAGGGGCCGTCGCTGATTTACCGCGAGGACAACCGCCGCTACGCGCCGGTGAAGTTCTCGGTCCGCGGGCGCGACCTCGCCTCCACCATCGCCGAGGCGCAAGAGAAGATCACCGAGAAGGTCAAGCTCCCCTACGACACGCACCTCGAGTGGGCGGGCGAGATCAACCAGCTGAACGAGGCGACCGGCCGCCTGATCCTGATCATCCCGATCACGCTGCTGGTGATCGCGATGCTGGTCTACTCGTCGGTGAAAAACTGGAAGGACATGCTGATCGTGCTGGGCGGCATCCCGGTCGCTTGCACCGGCGGCATCCTGGCGCTGCTCATCACCCGCACGAACTTCTCGATCTCGGCCGCCATGGGCTTCATCTCCATCTTCGGCATCTCGGTGCAGGACGCGCTCATCGTCGTGACCTACGCGCAGCGCCTGTGGGACGAGGGGAACGGCCTGGAAGAAGGGGCCCGCCACGCGGCCGAGCGCCGGTTGCGCCCCGTCCTCATGACGACCTTCGTCGCGATGCTGGGCCTGACGCCCGCCGCCCTCTCCCACGGCAT
The DNA here is from genome assembly GCA_964618005.1 of uncultured Myxococcales bacterium. Lineage (GTDB taxonomy): Bacteria > Myxococcota_A > Polyangia > Fen-1088 > Fen-1088 > JADGRB01. Next base: position 4,418 of record CAZTZM010000296.1, on the reverse strand, counting down.
CGGCGCCGACACCCAGAAGCCGCTGGCCATCGTCGTGATCGGCGGCGCGCTGATCCTGGCGGTCTTGCCGCGGCTCCTGCAGCCCGCGTTGCTGGTGCTGGCCCACGCCGGCGAGAAGCGATGGACCCGCCAGTCAGCGGCCGAGCGCGCGCGCGACGCGGCTATCGCCGAGGACCCCGAGCCCTCGCCGTCGCCGTCGTAAGCGCTCAGGAGTCGCGTGAGCGGGGGATCCAAAGGACCCTTTGAGGGTCCTTTACTTAGGAGAGACTGGAAAGCGGGCGGAACAGACGGAGCAGCCACCGCTCGGGAACGTAGGAGACCACGAGCAGCGTGCTCATCAGCAGCGCGAACCAGACGACGGGGCCGAACATCAGGCCGATGAGGGCGTGCATGGAGAGGCCGGCGACGACGGCGATCGGACGCGTCCAGGGGAGCGCGAACCAGAGGGGCGCCGCGGTCTCGAAGGCCAGGGAGAGGTACTGGAGGCCTTGCCAGGCCCAGCCGGGGACGGTGCGGAGAAGCAGCCAGGAGATGGTCGTCTGGTAGTCGTCGTGCAGGTGGCTCCAGAGGACGTCGCCGTTCAGCCAGTCGCCGCGCAGCTTGGCGATGCCGGCGCCGGAGTACATGGCGCAGAGGAAGATCTGGAAGAAGCGGATGACGCCGCCCCCGACGTGCGTCGGGACGGGCGCGGTTGGATCGGCGCGGCGGCGGCGCCAGGCGTCGATGCCGTACCGCGCGCCAGACGGGCTGAGGCAGAGCGCGAGCGCCAGCATCGGGCCCATCTTGCTGACCGTGAACGCCTCCAGGCGATCGGCCAGCGCGACGTAGGCGAGCAGCGTACCGAACAGCCCGGCCGACAGGCGCGTGAAGAGGCCCAGCGAGAGACTGAGGCCGCTGAGGGTGATGGCCACCGCGACCGCCCAGGCGACGCCGACCGGCACCGGCGGGATGTAGAGCGGCTGCCGCCAATCGTCGCCGCCCAGATACGGAACCCGGAAGCCGTGCGGGCTCAGCCACTCGTCGGCGTGGATCAGGCGCGAGGACTGGAACGCCAGCAGCACCAGCGGCAGGACGATGCGCGCCAGCGCCAGCCGCTCGATCGGCTGCGGCGCCGCCAGCCAGAGGCGAAACCGCTCCCACAGCGTCAGCTGGACAGGCCGCTTCACGGCGCGCTCCCCAGCTCTTCGCAGCGGCGCGTGCGCTCCTCGGACGAGGTCACGTACCAGTACTTGCGCTGCACCGACTGCGGATACTCGGCCAGCGGCAGCCGCTGGTAGCGCCCCTCCGGCGTGCCGGGCGGCGGGATCGGAATGCGCAGGCTGAGCAGCATCACGCCGCCGATGCGCGCCTCGGGATGCGCCCGGTTCTGTTCACGGGACAGGTACTCGTCCATCGCGTCCAGCACCTTGCGCTGGTGGGCGTGAAAGAACATCGCCCGGTAGAAGCGACTCTCCTTGTCGTCGCTCCGGATCCGGAAGAACGGGCGCACGTCGATCTCCTCGAACCGGCCCAGATCGCAACGCCACCCCTCGGCCCGCCACTCGATCGCGTCACGCGCCGCGTGGGGGAACAGCTCGGCCTCCTGCACGAAGAACCGCACCGGCAGCGGCAGGACGTGGTCGGGCAGCTTCAACCCCGCGCCGTCCATCCAGACGGAGACGACGTACACCGCGGCCAGCACAGCCACGATGCGGCGAACGCGCTGCGACACCCACGGCTGGGCCACGACGGGTCCAGGCTTCGCGGGGGGCTTCGCGGACGGCATGGCCCCGATCTACCAAGATTCGCGTCCAAACTCGTGCGCGTTTTTGCCGTGAGGAACCTTCCTTACCAGCGACCGATCCAGCGTGTCTTTCATCTGAATCCCGGAGGGTCGGACCATGAGACGCATTTTGACGGCTGTGCTCGGATTGGCTCTGATGGCCGCGCCGGCGGCTGCTTTTGCGCGGGGCGGCGGCGGGCACGGTGGCGGTGGGTTCCATGGCGGCGGCGGTTTCCACAGCGGCGGCGGCTTCCACGGCGGCGGCGGCTTCCATGGCGCGCCGGCGATGGGCTTCCACGGCGGACCGCCCGCGGCGTTTCACGGCCCGGCGGTCGGCTTCCACGGCGGCGTTTACGGCGGCCCCGGTTATCGCGTGGCCCCCGGCTTCCGCGGCGGCGGCCCGGCAGTCCGCGTCGGCGTGGGCATCCATCCCGTGGGTGGTCGCGTCTGGGTGCCGGGCTACTGGGGCTTCAACGGCGGCGCCCGCGTCTGGATCGGCGGCTCCTACCTGTACCCCCCCTACGCCGGCTACGTCTGGATGCCCGCGACCTGGGTCTGGAACGGCTACACCTGGGTCTGGCAGCAGGGCTACTGGGCCCCGCCTTACTAGCGTCTTCGGTTGATCCGATCGACAACGGCTCGGCTTTCGCCGGGGCCGTTGTCGTATTCAGCTCTGTCCGTCAGCGCTTCCGGCGCGCGACCTGCCGGCGCGCCAGCGCGACCGCCAGACCGGCGAGCATCAGCGCCAGGCCACCGGCACCGGGGCCGCTCGCCGTGTCGCAGCTGCAGGTCGTCACGCCGCTCTCGTGCGGCCCACTGCCGCCGCCCGATCCAGTCGCGCCGCCGGTGCCGTTCGGTCCAACCGTGCCGCCGGTGCCCGGCCGACTGCCGCCGGTGCCGGAGACCGCGCCCGCGTCGGGCTGCGTGCCCGGCGTACCGCCGACGATCCCGCCGTCGACCTCCGAGCAGACACCACCCGAGCAGCTCTGACCCGCCGGACACTGGACGCCCGCGCAACCGTCCACGCACTGACCGTTCACGCACACCGTCTGGGGCGGGCTGCAGCTGGTCGTGTCGCACCCCTGGTCGATGCACTTTCCGGCGGTGGGCCCCTGGGTCGAGCAGACCTTGCCGGCCGGGCAATTGCGGCATCCGCAGGTCCCCAGGCAAGCGCCGTTCTCGCAGACCTGGCCGTCGCCGCAGGTGATCCCCTGGCAGGGATCGACGCAGTTACCAATGCGGCAGACCTCGCCAGGCGGGCAGGTCACGTTGTCGCAACCGCCGATGCACTGCCCGCGGACACAGATCTGATCGGAGTTGCAGGTGACGTTCTTGCACGACGGATCCTTGCAGAGGCCGTCGCTGTCGTCGCACACACCCGGCGGGAGACAGGGGAACTCACCCGTCGAGCACGGAAACACACAGACGCCCTGGCTGCAGACCTCGCCGCTCGGACAGAGGCCGGGCGCCTCGGGGTTATCAACGACGCCGTCGCAGTCGTCGTCGAGGCCGTTGCAGACCTCCGCCCGGGGCTGGATGTTGGGCTCGCAGATGAACGTCATGCCGCCGTTCGAGCATTGTGTGGTGCGTTGGCGCAGATGCCGGGCATGCTGGTCGGGCAGGCCTGGCCGCCGCCTTCGCAGTCGATGCCGCTGACGTAGAAGACGAAGTCGTTGAAGTCGCCGTCATTTCCGTTCGGCGCCTGGAGCGCCTGCGTCGTGCTGCCCGGGTTGCAGCCGCGCCAGCTGGCGGTGCAGGTCGGCTGGTCCTCGAAGGCGATGTAGTAGCCGTTGGGATCGGCGATCGACTGGTAGATCAGCGTGGTCACCCAGGGCGCGCCGTTGGTGGGCGGGCCCGCCGGGGAGTGGTCGTTGATGTCGGCCTGCGAGTACTTGGTCTGCGGGCATTGGCCGCCATTTCCGATCATCGCGAACCCGACCGGGCCACCCGCCCAGTTGGGATCGTTGCGAATATCAGCCGCGAAGTCAGGGAGCGGATCCGCCCAGCTGTGCTGCGGCGCCTGCGTGGTCATCCGCGTCGCCAGCGGGCAGAAGTCGCTGTCGGCGCAGGAGATCCCGTTGGGCGGTGCCTGCGTCAGATCGGCCGGCACCAGCGGGTAAATCGTCTTCGGGACCGTAGCCGGATCGGTGGCGTTGTACCAGCCGAGCGCGTTCTTGCAGCCGCCGCCGTGAAGCACGATGGTGCCACTCAACCCGCACTGGGGAGCGAACGTCCCCGGTGTCGTGTGCGCGTCGTTGATTGGATCGATCGCCGTGTCGCCGCCCGCGACACCGCCGATCTCGTGGTACTTGAACAGCCCCGCCAGCGTGTCGCCGTCCGCCGGAAAGCCGCGACCCGTGACACAGCAGCTGATCTCGTTCGGGTTCGCCGGCTGTGGCATCACGGTGCTGTCGGGCTGGCTGACCTGCGCGCCGGCGGAGCGCGCCAGCAGCAAAACGCCAATCGCGATCCACGCAGTTCTGGCAATAGCAAAGCTAGGCTGGGGGGACATGACGCGATCCTGCGCCATTTTCGGACGCTCGGGAAGTCGGTTGCCGGTGCGATCCGCGCGGAGTAGATCGAGGACCCCCAACCCCTATCTCTGGAGGATCCCGATGTATCACTTGGTCGTTCGGCAGTTCGTTCGGTCGCTCAA
>CAZTZM010000295.1:0-19776 GCA_964618005.1 uncultured Myxococcales bacterium | reverse complement strand
TGGCCGAGGACGAACATCGGTCAGTTCGACGCCCGGGCGTCGAACGCGAGGGCACCGCCGACGATGGTGTCCACCACCGTCAGGGCGGCGGACCAGAGCGCCAGGTCGGCGCGCGCGCCGGGCGCCAGGCGGCCGCGGTCGGTCAAGCCGAGGCGCGCGGCGGGGACGGCGGTGGTCATGGTCAGCGCGGCGTCGGGGCGCGCGCCGCCCAGGTGGATCATCAGCGCCACGGCGTGGTCGAGGGTCAGCGTCGATCCGGCCAGCGTGCCGTCGGGGCGTCGCGCGCTCTGGCCGTCCGAGACGATCGGCGCGCCGCCCAGCGCGTAGGTCCCGGCGGGCGCGCCGGCCGCCGCCACGGCGTCGGTCACCAGCGCGATCCGGTCGGGCCCCTTCGCGCGCAGCGCCAGGTTCAGCGCGGCGGGGTGGGCGTGGACGCCGTCGGCGATCAGGCTGACGGTCAGGCGGTCGTCGACCAGCGCCGCGCCGGCGGCGCCGGGCGCGCGGTGTTGAAACGGCGACATGGCGTTGAAGAGGTGCGTGGCCAGCGTCGCGCCGGCGTCGGCGCCGTCGAGCATCTGCTCGAACGCGGCGTCCGTGTGCCCCAGGGCGACCGCCACGCCGGCCGCCACCAGGCGCGCAATCCGCGCGACGGCGCCGGGGCGCTCGGGCGCCAGGGTGACGACGCGGACGGCGCGCGCCGCCAGCAGCTCCTCGAGCACGTCGTCCAGCGTGGCGTCGGCCACGGCGATCGCGGCGGGATCGTGCGCCCCGGCGCGCGCCGGCGACAGCAGCGGCCCCTCCAGGTGCAACCCGGCGGGCCAGGCGCGCGGCGCGCCGCCCGACAGGGTAGATCGTACCGCCGCCAGCGCCGCGGCAGCCGCGCGGTACTGCGCCGGACCGGCGCTGATCACCGTGGGCACGAACGTGGTCACGCCGGTCTCGGGCAGGCGCGCCGCCAGGCCGCGCAGGGCGGCCGCGTCGCCGCCCACCTCGAACCCGAAGCCGCCGTTGCACTGCAGGTCGATGAGGCCGGGCGACACGATCGCCGCGTCCAGGCGCGGCCCCGGCAGCTCGCCCGGGGCGCCGGTTCGGACTTCCACGATGCGCTCACCCTCGACGACGACCGCGCCGGGGACCAGACTTCCGTCGAGCAGCAACCGTCCGGCGACGGAGAACCGGTTGTGGCGATCGGGCGATTCTGTTCTCATCTGGCGTCACTATTGTAGTCGACCTACGTCGCGACCCTTTCGGAGGCTGCATGCGCATGTTCCTGACCCCGCTCACGCCCGTGCTGTTGGCCGGCGCCCTCGCCGTCCCGCTGCTGGCGGTCCTCTCTCGCCCGTCAGCGGCGGCGCCCGCCGCGCCTGCCAGCGGCGCCGCGTTTCCGTTCCCGGTCACGGAGAAGACGCTCCCCAACGGGCTGCGCGTCTACGTGGTCGCCTACGACTCGCCCGGCCTGGTCGCCTACTACTCGATCGTGCGCACCGGCAGCCGCAACGAGGTCGAGGCGGGGAAGTCGGGGTTCGCGCACTTCTTCGAGCACATGATGTTCCACGGCACGCAGCGCTTCACGCTGGACGCCTACAACGCCGCCATCAAGCAGATGGGCGCCGACTCGAACGCGTTCACGTCGGACGACCTGACCGTGTACCACATCCTGGCCGGCAAGGACGCGCTGCCGACCATCGTCGACCTCGAGAGCGACCGCTTCCAGCACCTGCAGTACCAGCAGCCCGACTTTCAGAAGGAGGCGCGCGCGGTCCTGGGTGAGTACAACAAGAACGCCTCGAACCCGATCGAGAAGATGATCGAGGTGCTCTACGACCACGCCTTCACGACCCACACCTACAAGCACACCACGATGGGCTTCTTGAAAGACATCGAGAACATGCCCAACGAGATGGCCTATTCGCGCCAGTTCTTCGACCGCTATTACCGGCCGGAGAACGTCGTCATCCTGGTGGTCGGCGACGCCGAGCCGGAGAAGGTGTTCAAGCTGGTCGAGGAGAAGTACGGCGATTGGAAGCGGGGCGGCGCGCACCCGCCGATCCCCGTCGAGCCGCCGCAGAAGAAGGAGCAGCGCGCCGAGCTGACCTGGCCGGGCCCGACGCTGCCGATGCTGATCGAGGGCTACCACGCGCCCGCGTTCTCGACGACCAACGTCGACGTCCCGACGCTGGACGTGCTGGCCGAGCTGTTGTTCGCCGAGCGCGCGCCTCTCTACAAGAAGCTGGTCATCACCGAGCAGAAGGTCGAGTCGCTGTCGGGCTCGAACGACGCGCACGTCGACCCCAACCTGTTCACGGTGTTCGCGCGCGTGAAGAAGCCCGGCGACGTGGGCTACGTGGAGAAGGCGATCCACGACGAGATGGCGCGGGTCGCGCGCGAGGGCGTCGACGACAAGACGCTGGGCGAGGTGCTCTCGCACGTGAAGTACGCCTTTGCCGGCCAGCTCTCCACCGCCGACAAGACCGCCGAGACCGCCTCGTCGTTCATCGCGCTGACCGGCGACCTGGCCGCGATCAACGCCTACTTCGCGCTCTACGACAAGGTGACCAGCGCCGACGTGAAGCGCGTGGCCGCCGCCTACTTCCAACCGACCAACCGCACGGTCGTCACCCTCAAGAGCGGAAAATGAGGTCCGTCATGTTGCTCTCGCTGACGTTGTTCGCGGCGCGCGCCGCCCTGGGCGCCCCGGCCGAGAAGCCGGGCACCAAGGCCGCGACCAAAGCCGCAACCAAAGCCGCGACGAAGACCGGCTCCGTCGCGGGGACGCGCACGGTGTTCATCCAGTCGCCCAGCAGCCCGCTCTGCGCCATCCGTCTGGTGTTCCAGATCGGCTCGGTCGACGATCCGCCCGGCAAGGAGGGGCTGGCCGCGCTGACGGCCGAGATGATCGGGCGCGGCGGCAGCAAGGCGCGCACGTACGCCGAGCTGCTCGACGCCCTCTACCCGCTGGCGGCCGAGATCCGCGTCTACGGCGACAAGGAGTCGGTGGTCTTCGAGGGGACCGTCCACCGCGACAACCTGGCCAAGTTCGCCGATCTGCTGGCCGATCAGGTGCTGTCGCCGCGGTTCGCCGACGAGGACTTCACCCGCAACCGGCAGGACGCCCTCGACTACGTCACCCAGACGCTGCGCGGGAACGCCGACGAGGACCTGGGCAAGCAGGCGCTGGCCACCGTGCTCTACAAAGGCCACCCCTACGGCCGCCCGACGCAAGGAACGGCGTCCGGGATCGCCGCCCTCGCCCTGGACGACGTGAAGCAGTTCTACGCCGGTCACTACGCGCGCAGCCGGCTGGTGGTGGGCGTCGCGGGCGGCTACCCGGACGGGTTCGCCGAGGCGTTCGCCAAGCGGTTCACCGCGCTGCCGGCCAAGGCGCCGCCGCTGCCGAAGCTGCCGGCGCCGCCGGTCTACAAGGAGAACCAGCTGCTGGTGGTGCAGAAGGACGCGCGCGCCAACGCCATCTCCGTCGGGCACACGCTTGACATCACGCGCAAGGACCCGGACTTTTATCCGCTGACGGTGGCGCGGTCGTACCTGGGCGAGCACCGCACGTTCAACGGCGTGCTGATGAACCACCTGCGCGGCGACCGCGGCCTGAACTACGGCGACTACGCGTACATCGAGAACTTCATCCAGGACGGCTGGTCGACGTTCCCGCTGCCGAACGTGCCGCGCCGGCAGCAGCACTTCGAGATCTGGCTGCGGCCGGTGCCGCCGCAGAACAGCCTGTTCGCTCTGCGGGCGTCGCTGTTCGAGACCGACCGGCTGATCCGCGACGGCATCCCGCAGGCCGGGTTCGAGGCGACGCGCACGTTCCTGTCGAACTACGCCAACCTCTGGACACAGGACGTGTCGCGGCGGCTCGGCTACGCGATCGACGGCGTGCTGACCGGCAAGGACATCATCAAGGAGCTGCTGGCGCGGCTGCCCAAGATGAAGAAGGCCGACGTCGACAAGGCGGTGCGCAAGCACCTGACGTTGACCGGGCTCAGCATCGCCATCGTCGCCGACCACGCGCGCGAGCTGGCCGACAAGCTGGCCAGCGGCGCGCCGACGCCGATCACCTACGACACGGCGGGCACGCCGCCCGAGGTGCTGGCCGAGGACAAGATCATCGAGAAGTTCCCCGTCCCGCTATCCAAGGACGCCATCCAGGTCGTCCCGGTCGACCAGATGTTCCAGGGCGGCGGCAAGTAGCCGGCATGCCGAGCGTTCCCGATCTTCCCGACGCGCCGCCGCTGGGCGCCGACGTGGCGGCCGCGCTGGGCGTGGCGCTGGCGGCCAAGCAGGCGGCCGGCGGCTACCGGCCGCGCACGCACCACCTGGTCGGCGACGCGCCGACCTACACGAATCGGCTGATCCTCGAATCGAGCCCGTACCTGCTGCAGCACGCGCACAACCCCGTCGACTGGCGCGCCTGGGGCGACGAGGCGTTCGATGAGGCGCGGCGGCTGGGGCGGCCGGTGTTCCTGTCGATCGGCTACGCCACCTGCCACTGGTGCCACGTGATGGAGGCGGAGTCGTTCGAGGACGAAGAGATCGCCGCCTTCATGAACGGCCACTACGTGTGCATCAAGGTCGACCGCGAGGAGCGGCCCGACGTCGACGCCGTCTACATGGCGGCGGTGCAGGCGCTGACCCAGTCGGGTGGCTGGCCGATGAGCGTCTGGCTGACGCCCGACCGCGAGCCGTTCTACGGCGGCACGTACTTTCCGCCGCGCGAAGGGGCGCGGGGCGCGCGCCTCGGCTTCCTCGAGCTGCTGGGCGAGATCCACCAGACCTACGTCTCGGACACCCGGCGCGTGGAGAAGGCCGCCGAGGCGCTGGTGAAGGCCGTGCGCGGGCAGCTCGCGCCGTCCCCCGCCGAGTCCGCCTCGCCGATCCCGGGGACGGCGCTGCTCGATCAGACGGTGGCGGTGTACAAGCGGATCTTCGATCCGGTCGAGGGCGGGCTGCGGCGCGCGCCCAAGTTTCCCTCGAACGTTCCGGTCCGGCTGCTGCTGAGGGCGCACCGGCGCACCGGGGACGCCGAGACGCTGGCGATGGTGACGCTGACGCTGGAGAAGATGGCCGGCGGCGGCATGTATGACCAGATCGGCGGCGGGTTCCACCGCTACTCCACCGACGCGCAGTGGCTGGTGCCGCACTTCGAGAAGATGCTCTACGACAACGCGCTGCTGGCGGTGGCGTATTCAGAGGCGCTCCAGGTGACGGGGCGGCGCGACTTCGCGCGCGTCGTGCGCGAGACGCTCGATTACCTCGGTCGCGAGATGACGGCGCCGGGCGGCGGCTTCTATTCGGCCACCGACGCCGACTCCGAAGGTCCCGACGGCGTCTCGGCCGAGGGGAAGTTCTTCGTCTGGTCCAAGCAGGAGATCGACGGGATCGTCGGTGCCGACGCGGCGCGGTTCGACGCCCACTACGGCGTCACCGCGGGCGGCAACTTCGCGTCGGCGGAGCTGGGCTCCGCCCAGCGGAGTCCTTCGCGGGAGGGTGCGGGAACCCTCCCAGGGTTCCCGCGTGTGGACGAAGGGGAGAACATCCTGCACGTCGCGCACCCCGACGAAGAGGCCTGGGCGGCGCTGGCCGGCGCGCGCGCCGCGCTCTACGCCGTGCGCGCGAAGCGCCCGCCGCCGCTGCGCGACGAGAAGATCCTGGCCGCCTGGAACGGCCTGGCGATCTCGGGCTTCGCCGTCGCGGGGCGCGTGCTGGGCGAGCCGCGCTACGTGGAAGCGGCGGCGCGCGCGGCGGCGTTCGTCCTGGGCGAGATGCGCCCGCAGGGTCGCCTGGTCCGCAGCTGGAAGGACGGCCGCCCGGGCGTGACGGCGTTTCTCGACGACTACGCCTTCCTGATCGCCGGCCTGCTCGATCTGTTCGAGGCGTCGTTCCAGCGGCGCTGGCTGGAGGCGGCGCTGGCGCTGGCCGACGAGATGCAGCGCCGCTTCGCCGATCCGGCCGGCGGCTGGTTCATGACCGCCGACGACCACGAACAGCTCATCGCGCGCGAGAAGCCGGCCTACGACGGCGCCGAGCCGTCGGGCGCGTCGGTGGCGCTGCTGTCCGTGCAGCGGCTGCACACCTTCACGTCTGACGATCGCTGGCGCGCCGTCGCCGACAAGGCGCTGGCCAACCTGGCCGCGGCCCTGACCGAGAACCCGCTGGCACTCGCCGAAGCGCTGCTGGCGGTCGACCACGCCGCCGATCAGCCGCGCGAGATCGCGGTGGTCTGGCCGGACGGCGGTGCGGCCGGCGGCGCGCCGCTGCTCGACGTCCTGCGCCGCACCTTCGTCCCCAACCGCGCGCTGGCCGCCGGCTCAGAGGCCGAGACCGCCGCGCTGGCCGGCCTGATCCCCTGGCTGGCCGACAAGCCCGCCCTCGCCGGCCGCCCCACCGCCTACGTCTGCGTCCAGGGCCGCTGCGACCTCCCGGTGCACGACCCCGATGCGCTGGCGGCGCGGCTCAGCCGGGTTGCCGGCTGATACCCGTTAGAGGACTGGCTGGCGCGAGGTATCGTCGCTTCATGGGCACCGGCGCGATGAACGTTACGGTCATTCTGCCGACCGAGACCCTGGCCCAGGCTCGTACAATCACAGGTCAGGGGATCAAGGCGACGATCATCGCCGGCCTGGAAGAGCTACCGGCGCGGCAAGGTCCGGATCGACCTCGATCTGGCACGCACTCGCCGCTGATCCGGATATCTCTCCCTCCGTTCTTCGCCTCGCCCCGCGCAGCGGGGAGAGGCCGACGAGCCGCAGGCTCGGCGGGAGAGGGCCCGGCGCCGCGACCGGAGGCGACCCCTCTCCTCTATCTTCTCCCCCCTGCGCGGAGCGAGGACAAACGGCTTCAGCAGTCCGAACGCTAGAGACGCGCCTCGGCCAGTAACTCGGCCTCGACGTCGGCCTGCTTCAGCGGCTGGGCGAGCAGCTGGTCGACGGTGAACCCGCGCCTCTCCATCAGGTACTTCACCAGCAGCTCGTAGCGCTTGTAGAGGCCCGAGCGACGCGGGCTCATCTCGGGCGCATCGGCGATCAGCGCCTCGCGTTCGCGCGCCAGGTCGAGCGGGCGTCCGAACCCGACGACGTCCGCGTAGCCCTCCTTCTGGAACGCGGCCAGCTTCCGGAAGCGCCAGCGGCCGATCCGGTCGGCGGACATGGCGTGCGTCACCTCGTGGGCGATGAAGTAGGCCAGCGTCCGCTCGCCGTGCTTGTCCTGGCCGTTACGGCCGACCACGGCGTTGCGCTCGATGCTGAACGGCCGGATGAGGACGTTGCCGTTCAGCATCGTCTGACTGACGCCGCCCACCTTGTACTGCCAGAGCGCCAGGAACCCAAACAGCGCCGGCGTGTCGCACAGGAAGACGTGGTGGACCCGCGCCGGATCGTAGAGCGGAGAGCGCGAGACGCGGCTCACGACGTCGGCCAGCAGCGGGCCCGCCTCGGGCAGCAGCGGCGCCCGGGTGTGCAGCACGATGTTGGCCTGGCGCGCGCTATAGGCGAAGAGCGGCTGCGGATGAACGACCAGCGTCAGCCAGACCGCCATCGCCGCGGCCAATCCCAGACCCAAGCGTTTCGCCAGACGCCATCGCTTCGGCCGCGCGACCTCGACCGTCTTCCCCATCAGGGATGCAACCCGGGCGTACGCCCGACTATTCCTAGGCTGCAGGAAGGTTTCTTGCGCGCCATGCGTTTTGGGTGCGGTATGGTACCGAGCGACAGACGATGATCGACGGTCATGAGACCTTCGCGAAAGCGCCAATCGAAGAGGCGCTCCTTGACTTTCGCGTCGAACGGTCGGCCCCGGTCGATCTCAAGATCGTCGATCCCTTCCTGGATGCGGTCTCGCCCGAGTTTGCGAACCGGCAGCCCCGTATCGAATTTGAGAGCCGGCTCGAATTCGACGTCCATGGCGTCCAAAACTTTGCGAATGACCGGCGGGTGAAGGGGTGGTTACTCAGGTCTGCCGACGGGAGGCACGTCATCCAGCCAACCGCGGACGGCCTGACGATCAGCCAGCTCAAACCGTACTCGCGATGGGAAGACCTCGTCGAGATCGCGCGGCGGCTCTGGGACGTGTATTCGAGAACATCGCAACCGGTTAGCCTCACGCGAATCTCAACCCGGTTCATTAATCGCATCGTCATACCGGCCGTGAAGTTTCGTTTCGACGAATGGTTCCTGACGGGTCCCACGCTCGGCCCAAACGTTCCCGATCAACTGACTGAGTTGCTCATGCGGATGGTCGTAAAGGACGGGGACGGAAAATCGGCTGCCGTCGTTACATTGGTGACGCAGCCGCCCGATGAACTGTCGCGAACACCCGTCATCTTCGATATTGAGACGTTCACTTCACTATCCTTGAGCCCGACCGACGACAGCATCTGGCGTGAAGTAAAAGAACTGCGTGATTTCAAGAATCGGGTGTTCTTCGGGTCGATCACAGAAAAGACGAAGGAGCTATTTCGATGAGTGGTGTACTCATGACGCCAGCCAGGGACCGGCCCACAAATCGATCTCGAGCCGTTTATGACAGCGTTCCGCAGCCCCAATGGGAAGCGAGGCTTGCCGACTACATTAGATACATTTCGACTCCATCAACGCCGGGCCCTTTTGATCTGAAGACCTTGGGTCTCGCCATTCCCGCAATCGAATATGGACGCATTCTCGCGCTCCCACATGCGCCGGCCGCAAAGAACGATATCGTTAGCTTGTTCGCCGACGTCAGGAAGAGAGCTGAAACGGCGAGCTTTGAGCTTCCGTCCTATTTTGTAATCGCACGAGCGGCGGATTGGGTTCGGCTCCTCGAGCAACTCGCCAGCGAATGGAGCCTGCCACACGTTTCTTCGAGTCCGGACGGTGAGATCGTCCTCGAATGGTGGCGAGATCCAAGGAAGTTGACGGTGTATATTTCCGACGGCGGCGCCGAGTTCATACGGTCGTGGGGAAGTTCCATTAGAAACGACATGGCCGAAGGAACTGCGAACTCGGTTGGAGAGGCTTTGACGATCTGGAACTGGCTTATTCGAGGATAGGTTCTTGGCTGCCGATCGCGTCGACGACACCGAGGATCTCTATCGGCGAATCCTCTTCGGCACCAATCACTATATTGTCGTTCAGGGCCGTGCACGGCTGACCTCTCAAGCATTCGCCGATCGAAAGGCCAAACCCTCAGTCGACCGGGTCATCCTTCGCGGGAACGACCCCACCGGCACACAGGACGGCGAAAGAAACGCCGTCGTATGCTTGGAGACCCGCGCAGTCCGGGCGATCGCCGACGTGGTCAGGGCGGACAAGAATGGCCAGCCTCTCGAAAGACATCTGGTGGATGTCGTACCCGCGCCGGTACCCGGCAACGACGCGCACGCAGAGATCGTCTGCGCGCCAGAGCTAGCCACCTTGAGCAAGAATCCTGGCCGTCGCCTACTCGAAGCGCTCGTACGCCTCGCAAACGACAAGTGGGTTATCCCTCCTACGAGCTCCGCCCGTCGCCGGCGTAATACCGCCCGCTTCCGATGCCAGTCGACGCGAAACTCCACCCGGACTGAACCGGCGCGAAGGCAGCCCGGAATCGGTCATAGATCGTCCGGCCCGTGGGGTGGCTGGACGACCCGCGCCGTCCAGCCTTTGCCGTCGGTCGCCTGGGTCAGGATGCCCGAGGCGGGATAGCAAGGTGACATGGCGAGGACGTTGGAGGGGCGCTTCATCCAGTCTGCCTGCTCGATGGTGACGAGGAACGGCCGGCCGCTGGAGGTCGGTTCATCGACGCTCAGGAGAACGACTGCCTGCGGGGCATCCGGTGACTTCGCTTGCGCGTTGAAGCGAATGACGAAGTTGTCTTTCGTGCAAGCGTTGTCCGAAACAGCTTCGAGCTTACCGGCCCTTGTAAACCGCGCGTCGACATAGATCATCCCGCGAACGCCGGCGTATTCCCCAGCGCAGTGTACGTCAAGCCCGAGGGGCGCTTCCCGTTGATCCCTGACCGAAGCGCGGAGGGCCGCTGTTGCCATCTCACAATAGTCCGGACCGGGCGTGACCGCGCCGTTTCCGGACGTTCCGTTCCGATGGGCGCATGTAGCCGAAATGACACCGATCGACGCCAACAGCAGAGCTCGGCAGCGCGGGCCCATCTACTTCGACCCGAAATGCAGCAGCGGCTGCCGATCAATGACGACCTGATTCACCTGCTTCGTCGTCAGATTGATTTCGATGTTGTCGATCCTCTTCGCGCTCAGGTGCCCGACTCGTATCGCTGGAGCGAGGTCGATAGTTCCGCTGCGAAGCTCGTGCTCCGACAACCCAGAATGTCCACGTGGGAGACGCTCGTCCCTCTCAGGGCGGCCGCCAGTTGGGCGGGCGTTACCCTTACACCCGGTGCCGGTATGAGGGCGTTCGCATACTGATCGGCGTGACCGTAGTAGACCACCTGCGTGTAGCGGCCCGAGCGGATGGCGGCGGCGATCTGTGCGGCATCTCGGACGAACACGAATCGCGCGCTCATCATGTCGGCGTCGGCACCGACGAACGCCGCGAGTGCGATCCTCAGAGCCCGCTCGAACGACGCTTGGTTCGTTCGGGTCAGAGTGAATGTCTGCCCGATGCTGCGACCAGCGCCGTCTCTCAGCGCCATGGTGGGTGGCACGCCGTAAACGCACAGTGTTCCACCTGCCGACGTGTCGGCCATCTCAGCCTTCTTCGGAGAAGTAGTCGCTGTCCACGCGCTTGACCTCGTAGGTGTTGACGGACGTGACGCCAACCTCCATGTTCGGTCATCAGGGCGGCGAGTTGCGTACCATCGAGGAGGACGATCTTCTTTTCGATGCGTGAGACGTACTCGCGGGCCTCGCTCGAAAACGTCGACGTGGTGATGAAGACGCCCTTGCGGCCTCGGACGCCCTCCAGGCTGCCGGCGAAGGCCTGGATCTCGGGGCGGCCAACCGTTCGTTCCCAACGCTTGGCCTGGACGTAGATGACCTCGAGACCCAGGTGATCTTCCTTGATGACGCCGTCCAGGCCGTCGTCGCCGCTGCGTCCAATGGCCTTCCCGGCGTCTTTCAGCGAGCCCCCGTAGCCCATCTTCACCAGCAACTCGACGACCAGCCGCTCGAAGAATCGAAACGACGCCCCGCGGACCGCAGCCAGCACCTCCGTCTCCGCGAAGTACCGCTCCGCCAGCGCGCCCAGATGGTCCAGGAGCGAATCGTGCGCCGCCAGAAAGGCGAAGTTGGCCGAGGTGGGGGCAATGGGCCGCATGAGCGCGGAAGAGGCTCGCGCCATCGTACACCGCCTGGCCTCGCGCCACTGCGCTAAAGCCGATACGGCGAGGGACGCCTGACGGGGAACAGCGTGGCGGCGATGGTCGCCGCCGGGACGCCGAAGCGGATGGCGAGGGTGCGCAGGACCACGACGCCCATCCGCCCCTCTGGCGGCGCCAGGACCGCCCGGTGAAAGTCGTCGCTGGTGTCGGGGACCTGACCGGCGGTCCGCCCCCGCCGCGCCGCCAGGGCCTGCCGCATCAGCGTGTGGTAGCCGTCGATCCAGAGCATCCAGGGCTCGACGGGGCCACCGCCGCGCGCGGCGCCGCAGACGGCGGCACGGCGGGCGAGCTCGGCGGCGCCCAGGGTATCCAGCTCACGCAGGCAGCCGGGGAACTCCTCGGCCAGGGCCCGCAGCTCGGCCCGTTCGGCCGGCGGCCCCGCCCCGTCGCGCCGACCACGCAGCGCCGCCAGGGCCGCGTACTTTCGTGCCAAGCCGCGCAGGCAATCTGCCGACGGTAAGTCCGAGGCCCCGGTCACGCCTCTAGTTTCCCGGGCCAGGTACAATGCGCAAGTCCGCGATGCTCGCCGCCCGCCTCGCCCTCGCCGGTCTCTTCGTGGCGTCGTCGTTCGCGGGAGGGGCGGCCCAAGCCGAGGCGCGGGCGGAGGAAGCCCCCACCCCCGACCTGCTGGGTGGCTATCCGGACGGCCTCTTCCTGCGGACGCGCGACAGCGGCATCGTCCTGCTCCCGGGCGCGCGGCTGCAGATCGACGGCGCGTTCTTCCCGCGCCAAGACCCGAAGAGCGGCCTCTTCGTGCGGCGCGCGCGCCTCGAGCTGCGCGGCTGGCTGGGCGGCGATTTCTACTTCGACGTCTCGAACGACTTCGCGCCACCGCCGCCGGCGGGGACCGACGTGGCCCCCAGCGCGCTGCCGGCCGCCGACGACTACCTGGCGTTCGCGCCGCTGGGCGATCGCGCGATCCTGCAGGTGGGACAGTTCGACGCCCCGTTCACGCTGGAGAACCGAACCTCCGACGCCTATACCGACTTCATCGAGCGCGCCATGACCGCGCGGACGCTGGGGGTGCCGCGCAACAAGGAGGTGGGCGCGATGCTCCACGGCGTCGTCGCTGACGGCCGGCTGACCTACGCGGTGGGCCTCTTCAACGGCGACGGGCCCGGCTTCCGCAGCGTCGACAACCAGGCGACCGTCATCGGGCGCGTCGCGGTGACGCCGCTCGCGACCGGCGACGGCGCCCTGAGCCGCCTGACGATAGGCGGGTCGGCCTGGTACGGTGACCACGTCCTGGGGCCCGAGGCCGCGGTGCAGGCCACGCCGGGCGGGGTCGTGTTTTTCCAGCCGCACTGGACCGTCGGGCCGGCGCCGTCGCAGCTGGTCGAGCTGCACGAGCAGGGATCCACGGCGGCGTTCGCCGGCGAGCTGAGCCTGCCGATCGCCCACCGCTTCGGCCTGCGCGGTGAGGTCGTCTGGAAGAAGCAGCACCTGACCGAAGCCGAGGTGAGCGCCACCGGCGGCCTCTCGCCGATGGGGGACGCCGTGCTGGACGGGCTGGCCGGCTACGGCGAGCTCTGGCTCTGGCTGCTGGGCGACGATCGCCTGCTGCCGGTCCCGGGCCAGGAGCTGCCGCTGCGATTGGCCGCCGGCGCGCCCTCCTTCGCGCATGGCCTGCAGCTCGCGCTGCGGGGCGAGGTCCTGAAGGAGGATCTCGACAGCGACAACCACCTGCTGGGCGATCCGGGGCTGGCCACCACGCGCGTCGTCTCCGGAACCGCCGGCCTCACCTACTGGCGCGGCCGCTTCGTGCGCCTGTCGATCAACTACGTCCTCAACTACTGGAGCGGGACGTCGGAGACGATCCAGGCGCTGATCGAGCAGGGGCGCCTCGAGCACGAGGTCCTGCTGCGCGCCGCCCTGTCGCTCTGACCGGTCGGATCCGGATCAGGTCGTCGGGGAGCGAACCACGCGCAGGGGCGAGGCGGCCGGCTCAGCCGCGGCCGCGGCGGCCTGATTGGCTATCTGCTCGTCGCGTTCCTTGATCCCGTCGACGGCGAAGCGCAGCTTGCGGCCGGCCAGCTTCTCGAACAGGTCGCCCTTGCGGCGCGCGGCCCAGAGCTCCAGCTCGGGATCGCCGTCGGCGTTCACGCGCACCTCGATCGTCTGCGGCGACACCGAGCAGCGCACCGCGCGGACCAGGCGGGCGTGGGTGCGGTCGAGCGCGTCGGCCACGCGCAGGATCGCCGCCAGATAGCGCACGCGGCGCGCCTCCGGCTTGGACATCGGCTTCATGATGCCGCGGCCGCGCCGGGGCGGCGCCTTGCGGTGGTGGCGCGCGGTCAGCGCGATGATCTCCACCTCCGACCGAGAGAACCCGGTCATGGCGTGGCTCTTGATCAGGTACTCCGTATGGCGATGGTGCCGGTGGGGCGAGATGTAGAAGCCGATGTCGTGCAGCAGCGCTGCGTACTCGAGCAGCTCGGCGTCGGCGTCGGCCAGCTTGTGCAGCCGCCGCGTCTGGTGAAAGATCGACAGCGCCAGCCGCGCCACCTGGGCGCCGTGGTCCTCGCGGAACTGGCAGCGACGCGCCAGCTCCATCACGCTGCGGCGGCGCAGGTCGGGGAACTCCTCGACCAGCAGGATGCCGGGGCGGTTAGTGGCGACGTAGTCGGCGATGATCCCTTCGCGCAGCGCCGTTTCGCACAGCGTGGCCTCGTCGGCGCCGCACAGCTCCAGTGCGGTGCGCACGACGACCGCGCCGGCGTAGATGGTATCGGCGCGCCGCGGATCGAGGCCCGCCAGCTTGGCCCGCGCCGCGATCGTCATGGTGGAGAGCTTCTGCTCCAGCGCCGTCAGATCACCGATGGGGAGGGTCGAGCGCGACCCGCCGCCGTCGGCGCGCAGCAGGCCCGCCAGCGCCGACGCGGTGCCCGAGGTGAACGCCACGTCGTCGAACCCCATCGCGCGCACGCGCGCGATCACCGGATCCAGCATGGTGCGCACCCGTTCGTTCAGGTGGGCGCGCTCGCGGGCGGTCGGCGGATCGGAACAGGGGCAGCTCTCGGCCAGACGGATCACGCCCAGCTTCAGCGACGACGCGAAGTACAGCTCCTGCGCGTCGGCCAGCACGATCTCCAGCGAGCCGCCGCCCAGGTCGAACAGCGCCACGCGCCGCTTGCCCAGATCCAGCGAACCGCGCGCGCCCAGGTAGATGAGGCGCGCCTCCTCGTCGCCGCGGATGACGCGGATGTCGATGCCGGCCTCGTCGCGCGCCGCGCGCACGAACTCGCCGCCGTTCTGCGCCTCGCGCACCGCGCTGGTCGCCACCGCAACCAGCGCGTCGACCTTGTGGCGGTCGGCGATGCGGCGCAGCGCCTTCAGCGCGTCGAGGCCGCGGCGGAACACCTCGGGGGCGATGACCCCCTTGTGCAGCGTCGAGTCACCCAGCCGGACCATTTCCTTGGCCCGGTCGAGGACGTGAATGCGGCCGCCCGTCTCGACCTCGGCGACCATGAGGTGAAACGAATTCGACCCGACATCCAG
This sequence comes from uncultured Myxococcales bacterium, assembly GCA_964618005.1. Classification (GTDB taxonomy): domain Bacteria; phylum Myxococcota_A; class Polyangia; order Fen-1088; family Fen-1088; genus JADGRB01. Next base: position 4,959 of record CAZTZM010000295.1, on the reverse strand, counting down.
CGCGGCGATGCGCATTCTCTTGTCAGCGTAACCGCTTGCCGGATCGCGTGCGAGCGACAACTCGGTAACAACGTACTTGGCCGATATGTCACCGACGAGGACCTCACCTCGGCCATGGCGGCCTAACGCGCGGTCAAGGTGCGCGCCAGCCACAATCCGGCGCCCGCCGACGCGGCGTTGGCGACGAGGGAGATGAGGGCGGCGCGCCGCGGGCGGAGGGCCGGCCAGATGATCAGATAGACGGCGACCTCGGCCGCGAATGCCCAGGCTTCAGAGGCGGCCAGGCGCGCGCCCGGCCCCACGGCCAGGCCGGGAAAAAGAAACCAGACCAGGGGGTGGGTGGCGAGATTGGCGACAATGACGCCGGCGATCCGGCGCGCAACCAGCGGCTCGACGGGCGCGAGCATCCACGTCGCCGGCGGGATCTCGAACAGCAGGGTGAGGCCGAAGGCGCGCAGCCAGCTCGCGACCCAGAACGTCACGTCGCGGGCGATCCCACCGGCGTGCGGGCTGGCCCACGCCCGAGGACGTACGCGAGGACGGCCAGCTCCAGCCAGGCGTGAAACGACCCGATCGACAGGAACAGCCGCCGCGTCGGCGCCGGATCCAGCAGGCCCGCCGCCGCCACCAGGAGCGTCGCCGCCACGACGACCGCCACGCCGGCCGGGCTGAGATCGCGCACCAGCTCGCGCCAGGCGACCCGCCAGCTGCGCCCACCGTCCCCGGGACGATCGGCAGCCGGGATCCCGACCAGCCAGATCAGGTAGTGCACCGCCTGCAGGAAGGCAAAGCTGGTCGCCAGGCCCACGGCCACCCGATCCGGCAGGCCGGGCGCCAACCAGTCGGAGGCCGCGAACAGGTGCAGGCCGGCCACCGACAGCCAGCCGTGCGTGACGGTCCAGGGCAGCAGCACGCCGCTGCCCAGCGCGGCCGCCCCCGCCAGCACCAGCGCCACCGGCAGCCAGGCCAGCCGGCGCCCGCGCGGGAACAGCGCCAGCCAGATCGCGACCGCCAGCAGGTTGTGACCGTGCAGCAGGACCATCTGAGAGGCGCGCGGCGCGCCGACCGCAAACGCGGCCACCGCGGCGGCCGCCGCCAGCACCAGCCAGGCCCGGGGCCGCGCACCGGCGGCCAGCGCCCCCGCCGCGCCGAGCAGGATCCACCCGGCGGCGATCCCTTGCTCGACCGCCAGGCCGGGGGCGTGGCGAGAGCCCGCCTCGACGGCGATCCGCACGGCGACGAGGGCGAGCGCGAACCCGGCGCTGGCCACCCACCACCAGCGGGGCGACGCGCGCCGAACCATCAGGTGGCGAACGTCGGCGGCCAGGTGCGGAACGCCGAACACCAGCGGCGTGACCGCCAGCAGGAACGACGGCGCCGCGACCGCCAGCCCGAAGGCGGCTGAGGCGTGAACGGCCAGCAACGCCGACACACGCAGGCTGCGCCGGCGCGCCAGCATGCGGCCGACCGGCCAGCTGCCGGCGAGCGTACGGAGCACGACCCGCCGGAGCTCGTCGAGCGGCCCCAGCGCCCGTCCGGCGCGCGCCGCGGCGGCCTCAAGCGCGGGCATGGCGACGGCGGATGGCGAGCGCCAACCCGACGGCGACCAGCGCCACCGCGGCCGACCCACCGGCGTCGCCGGCCTGCCCCGTGGCGACCGCGCAACCCGAGGAGCCACCGGACTTGGTCGAGCCGCCGCTGCCCGTCACGCCGCCGGTGGCGGCCGAGCCGCCGCTACCCGGCGTGCCGCCGGTGCTCGTCGAGCCGGCGCTGCCCGGCGTGCCGCCGGTGCTCGTCGATCCGCCGGCGCCGCTCGATCCGGCGGCACCGGTCGTCGACGCGGCGTCGGTACGCCCACCATCGGAGGTGGCCAGGCACAACATGCACGAATAGGGCATCGACGTTCGCCCGCCATCCGAATTGAGGACGTTTCGATAGCAGGTCGTCGTCGTGCACGTTCCGGGCTGATTCTCCGTCACGCCGGCGTTGTTGCATGGCTGCCCCAAAGAGCTGCAAGGACCATCGGGCGCCACGTCGGCGCGCGCCGCGCCGGCCGCTAAGAATACGAACGGGACGGCAAGCCGGAGCGACGAACGAAAACCGCGACGCCGGCGGAAAGCGAGCGCCAGCAGCGACACGACGAGCAGCGCCACGCCACCGAGATCCGCGCCAGGGCCAGCCACGGCGCAACCCGACGTGCTCTTGCAAGCGGGACACGCCGACACGCCGGCGGAGCCCGCCGCACCGCCCGTGCCCGACGTGCCCGTGCCGGTGACGCCGCCGGTCGCGTTGTTTCCGGCATCGGACGGCGGCGCCTGACACAGATTGCAGGCGTAGGCCATCGTCTCCGACCCGCCGTCCACGGGCTGAACCCGCTTGGTGCAGGTCGTCGCCGTGCACGTGCCCGCCTGGTCGTTCGAAGCCCCGGCGTTCTGGCACGGTTGCCCCGGCGAGCTGCACGAATCCGGGGGCGCGAGGTCGGCCCGCGCAACGCCGCCAATCAAGGCCACAAACAGGAGAGAAGCAGGGACCACCACTCGACGCATGGAGACCTCCCTTAAGGTTAGGTTTCCACCGTAACACACCTCACACCCGCGGCAGAAACCTGCCGGAGAGAGGGTCTACCCGTTCAGACCGGCGTCGCGGGCCTTTTCCAGGCGCTTGCGCTCGTTGTGATCCAGGAAGCGCTTGCGCAGGCGCAGGCCGGCGGGCGTCACCTCGACCAGCTCGTCGGGGTTGATGAACTCCAGCGCCGCCTCCAGCGAGAAGGCGCGCGGCGTGCTGAGGAACAGCTTCTCGTCGGCGGCGGTGGTGCGGATGTTGGTCAGCTTCTTGGCCTTCGACGGGTTGACGACGAGGTCGTTGTCGCGCGCGTGCAGACCGATGATCTGCCCGCCGTAGACCTTGATCCCCGGTCCCAGGAACAGCTGCCCCCGCTCCTGGAGATAGAAGAGGCCATAGGTGTTGGTCTCGCCGTTGTCCTGGCAGATGAGCACGCCGTTCGGCCGTGAGCGGATCGCCCCGGCGAACGGGCCGTAGTTCTTGAAGTTGTGGTTCAAGATCCCGGTGCCGCGGGTGTCGGTCAGGAACTGCGAGCGGTAGCCGATCAGGCCGCGCGCCGGACAGAGGTACTCGAGGCGCATTCGCCCCTCGCCCGCCGGCCCCATCTCCTGCATGCGGCCGCCGCGGCGCCCGAGCTCCTCGATGATCGCGCCTGAGTAGGCCTCGTCGAGATCGATGACGACCTCCTCGTACGGCTCCAGCTTCTCGCCGTCGTCGCCGGTCTTGAAGATGACCTGCGGCTGCGAGACCATCAGCTCGTAGCCTTCGCGCCGCATCGTCTCGATCATCACCGACAGGTGCAACTCGCCGCGGCCGAGGACGTCGAACGTGTCGGGCGACTCGGTCTCCTGGACCCGCAGCGCGACGTTCGACTTCACCTCCTTGAACAACCGGTCGCGCAGGTTGCGCGAGGTGACGAACTTCCCCTCCTGGCCGGCGAAGGGGCCGTTGTTCGACATGAACTGCATCTTCACCGTCGGCTCTTCGATCTCGAGCAGCGGCAAGATGACCGGGCGCGCGATCTCGGTGATCGTCTCGCCGACCGTCAGGTCGGCCATGCCGGTGACGGCGCAGATGTCGCCGGCGGCGGCCTCGGCCAGCTCGAACCGCTTCAGCGACTGATAGCCGAGCAGCTTGGCGACCCGGAACTCCTCGCGCGAGCCGTTGCGGTGCGCGCACAGCAGCCGGTCGCCCGGCTTGATCCGCCCCGACTCGATGCGGCCGATGGCCACGTAGCCGAGGTAGTCGTCGTAGTCCAGCGTCGTGACGTGCATGGCCAGCGGCGCGTCGACCGCGGCCACCGGCGGCGGCACCGTCTCGACGATCATGTCCAGCAACGGCCCCAGGTCCTTGCGGTCGTCGTCCTTCAGATTGCGCACCGCCCAGCCCTCACGGCCGGAGGCGTAGACGATCGGGAAGTCGAGCTGCGCGTCGGTGGCGCCCAGCGCGCAAAAAAGATCGAATGTCTCGTCGACCGCGCCTTCGGGATCGCATCCCGGGCGATCGATCTTGTTCACGACCAGAATGGGACGCAGCCCCAACGCCAGCGCCTTGCGCGTGACGAAGCGCGTTTGCGGCATCGGACCTTCGAACGCGTCGACCAGCAAGCAGACGCTGTCGACCATCTTCAGCACGCGCTCGACCTCACCGCCGAAGTCGGCGTGGCCGGGCGTGTCGACGATGTTGATGCGCGTCCCCTTCCAGGTGATGGCGGTGAACTTCGACAGGATGGTGATGCCGCGCTCGCGCTCGAGATCGTTCGAGTCCATCGCGCAGTCGGCCATCACCTCGCCCGCGCGGAACTGTCCCGCCTGGCGAAGGAAGCCGTCGACCAGCGTCGTCTTCCCGTGATCGACGTGGGCGATGATCGCGATGTTGCGAACATCCTTGCGGACGGGCTTATCTTGTCCGGCGGCTTCTTCGGTCACGATGGGGGGTACGGCGGCAGTCATAACGGCGGGCGGAGGTGTACCCGGCCGGCGCCCTGGGCGCAAGGGGTTGCAACCGGAGGCGACCGGGACCGATGATGCGGCCGTGCATCCGGCGGTGGCGGCGCTCCCCTTCGAGGAGAAGGGATTGGTCCTCGGGGCCCTGCTCGCCCGCATGCCGGTCGAGGTGCTGGAAAAGCGCTTCGGCGGGCCGACCGGGGCCCGTTGCCGCGCTGCGCTCGAGGCGCTGGGGGCCGAGAGCCGGGCGGCCCGCGCCGGGGCGCTGGCCGGGCTGATCGCGCTCGTCCGGGCGCCCTGGCCGGCCGGGCTGGGCCGTGTGTACCCCGACTGGCTATGGGCCTGCCTGGACCGCCAGTCCTCGGCCGTCATCCGGGCGCTGGCGGCGGGCCTCCCCGCCGAGGCCCGCCGGGTGGCCGAGGCCATCCTGGGCGCGCGGGCCGCCGCGGAC
>CAZTZM010000294.1:0-3403 GCA_964618005.1 uncultured Myxococcales bacterium | reverse complement strand
TGCTCTCGGGCGCCCGGCGCAGTGTCGCCAGCGCCAAGCGCCCGCGCAAGCGCGCCGCCGCCCCCGTCGAACGGCGGCGCGTCTAAACGCTGCGTCACCCCTGCGCGCGGGCGACCAGCGCGTCCAGCTTGGCGCGGGGGACGGCGCCAACGATCTGGCCGACCACCCGGCCGTCGCGGAACGCGATCACGGTCGGCATCGCGCGCACGTCCAGCTTGGCGACCAGCTCCGCGTTTCCGTCGCTGTCGCAAACGCCGACGCGCAGGCTGCCGGCGTGGGCCGCCGCGATCGCCTCCACGTGCGGCGCGAGGGCGCGGCAGGGCGGGCACCAGGCGGCCGTGAAGTCGACCAGGACGGGGACGGGCGACTTCAGCACCTCGGCCTCGAAGTTGGCGTCGGTGATCTCACGAACGTGCTGGCTGGGCAGACTCATCCGGTTACTCCTTTCATTGGGTCATTCGTCGCGCGTCAGGCACGACAGAAGGTTGGCCTTGGCGCGGTGGAGCAGGACGGCCACGTGCCCCGGCGTGATGCCGAGCGCCCGCGCCACGTCGTCGCCGTCGGCCTCGTCCAGCATCCGCAGCGTCACCACCGCGCGTTGCATCTCGCCCAGGCTGGCCACGCAACCCCGGAGGCGGACCCGGTCCTCGGCCGTGGCCAAAAGCTCCTCGACCGTCGGCGCGGGCGCCGGCAGCGACGCCAGCAGGGCCGGATCGGCGTCGTGCGGCCAGGCGACGGCCGCCGCCCTGCGGCGGTTGCGGGCCAGGTTCCGGGTCACGGCCACCAGCAGTTTGCGGGCGTCGTCGTGCGCGTCGACCAGGGTGCGCGCCGCCGGCAGGCCCAGAAACGCGCTGAACGCCTCCTGAACGACGTCGAACGCGTCCTCCGCGCCCAGCCCCTCCGCGCGGGCCACGCCGACCAAGTGGCCTCGGTGCTCGTGGACCAGCCGCCCGACCCAGCTGAGGAAGTGGGTGTCGGGGAGCTCCGGGCAGTTGCAGCCGGGACGATGCTTGCGAGGGTCGGGCGTCGACATCGGTTTCTCTGGGAGATGCTCGTTCTACAAGAGAGGTGTCGACCCGGCCTGGCATTACACGATGCCCCCCGCTGCTCGCCCGCTCCGGCCTCCGCGACGAGGCGGCCCACCGGACGCGAGCCTGGCGCGGCGGCGCCCCGGCGACGCGCGGCGGGTTGACTCGCGGCGCGAAGCCCGACAGCTTCAGGGCGTGGGCCCGACGACGGACGAGCTGCGCGACGGAGAGGCGTTCGAGCAGGCGACCTTCTCGGCGCTCGATCTGGGCGGCGCCGATCTGGGTGAGAAGGAGTTCGTCCGTTGCACGTTCCGCGACGTGAAGCTGGCCGAGTCGCGCTGGCGGCGCGCCCGGCTGGAGGACTGCGTGTTCGAGGGGTGCGACCTGGGACGATTCGATCCAGCCGAGCTGCTGCTGCGCGAGGTGGCGTTCAAGGGCTGCAAGATGATGGGCGTCGACTGGACGGCGCTCGGAAGGTTCCCGGTCATGACCTTCACCGACTGCAACCTGCGCTACTGCTCGTTCATGGGGCTGGTCGCGCGCAAGATCCCGTTCGTCCGCTGCGCGCTGGTCGAGGCCACGTTCGTGAAGGCCGATCTCGCCGAGGCCCGGTTCGAGGACTGCGATCTGGCCGGAACGCGCTTCGAATCCTGCGACCTGCGCAACGCCACGTTCGCCGGCTCGCGCGAGCTGGTGCTCGATCCCGCCGGCAACCGGGTGCAGGGCGCCCGGATCCCCCTCGAGGCGGCGATCGCCCTGGCGGCCTCGTTCGGACTGAAAGTGAGCTGAGAGACATGTCGTTTCCCGTTTCGCCCCACCCGTTCCGTGGCCGAGTCTCCGAGATGCGCGCGCTGGCCGCCGCCTGTCGCGCCGAGCTGCCGGCGCGCCTGGCCCTGATCGGCGCGGGCGGCAGCGGCAAGTCGACGCTGGCCGCGGCGCTGGGGCACCGCGTGCGGCGGGCGTTCCCGGGCGGGATCGAGTGGTTCCGCGTGGGCGGCTGGGATCACCAGACGCTGATCGACATGCTGGCGATCCGGATGGGCGTCCCGGTCGGCGGGATCGGTCGCCGTGAGGGGCGGCTGGCCGACGTGCGGCGCGCCATCCGGGACCGCGGGCCGATGCTGATCGTGCTCGACAACCACGAGGACGACCGCGCGATGGCGCGCTTCCTGAACGCGCTGGCGGATCTGCCCGTCTCCTGGCTGCTGACCGCGCGCCGCTGCCTGCTGGGCGGCGTGTCCGTTTTTCCGGTCGTGCCGCCGCTGGCCACTTCGCGCGAGAACCCGTTCCCGGAGATCGCCGAGCTGACGGCGCTCGTGCGCTGGAACCCCCTGGCGCTGGACGTCAGCCAGGCGCTGGTGTCGACGGGCGCGGTCACGGCGGCGGCGCTGGGCGCCTGGCTGCGGCGGCAGGGGATCGAGCGCGTGCAGGTGATCGCGCACGAGGACGATGTCCCGGCGCTGCGCCTGCTGGTCAGCTGGGTCTGGCCGCGGCTGACCGGCGGCGCGCGCCCGGTGCTGACCGCGCTGGCCCACCTGCCGGGCGATCACGCCGACCCGGCGTCGCTGGCGGCGCTGGCCCGCGTGGGGCGCGGGATCGACCGGGCGCTGGCGCGGCTGCAGCGCTGGCACCTGGTGCAGGAGCCGCTCCCCGGGCGGTTCACGCTCCACGCCACCATCCGGCACGCCGTGCTGGCGCGGACGCAGTTCTCCCGCGCGCGCGCCGTCGAGCACTTCGTGCGGCTCCTGGAGCGGCACCCCGAACGTCTGGATCTGGAACAGACCCACCTGTTCGCCGCCATGGATCACGCCCACGCGACGTCGGACATGGGTCTGGTGCTGCGGATCGACCGGCTGCTGGCGCGGCTGGGCCTGGCCTGAGATCCGTCGAGCGCCACCCCTCTTGATGGCCCGCGCCGGCGCGCGCCCGACGCCGCAAGGCCTTCCCTCTCGCCGCTCACCCTGCTCTATCGCGGCAGCTCGAAGTGGAAGGTGTACGACTCCACCACGAAGGCGACGGGCCGGCCGTCGTGGCCGAGGGCCGGGGAGAAGTGGCAGCGGTGCTTGATGGCCTCGACGGCGACGCGATCCAGGCCGTGGCCCAGGCCGGCCAGGACGCTGACCGTGTGCACGCGGCCGTCGGGGTTCAGGGCGATGCGCAGGCGCACGTCGCCTTCGACGCCGGCCTGCTGAGCATCGGTCGGGTAGACGATCGTGCGGCCGCAGGCGTCGGTGTCGATCTCCGGCATCGTGCTGACGTCGGACTCCGAGGCAGGATGGTAATCGCCGGCGCCCTCGCCTTCGCCGGCGGGGCCGGCCAGCGCCGGCCGACCACGACCGCCGCCCCGCGCCGCCGGATCGGCCAGCGCCGTGCCG
>CAZTZM010000293.1:0-12643 GCA_964618005.1 uncultured Myxococcales bacterium | reverse complement strand
CCGGGGCCGCTGGCGCTGCGAACACGTCGCCGCCGCTGCTGCCGTTGGCGGCGGCCGCGAACAGCGACTGGCCGGCGCCGGACTGGCGCCGCGCCCGCTCGGCGCCGTTGGCGGAGGCCGCCGTGAAGATCTCGCCCGACGGGGAGACCGGAACCTCTTCGGTGACCAGGCCAGCGAACTCCGGAACCGAGGAGAGCTTCACCCAGTCGGCGAAACCCTCCTTCCAGGTGTAGGTGTCGGCCTTGACCTCGCCACGGTCGATCTTGGTGCGAACATCGGCGTCCGAGATCGGACCCACCTGCTCGCCGTCGATCACCAGGTGCCAGCCGCCTTCCGTCGCGGGAGCCGCCGTCTCGGGGGCGGACTCACCGCCGCGCACGACGATGATGTGGCTGCACTTCTTGCAGCGGATCTTGAAGACCTTGCCCCGAACCTTGTCGTCGGCAATCGAATACTTGGTCCCGCACGAGTCACAAACGATCTTCATCAACGCCTCGATTCAGGGGAATCAGCCGGACGCGCCAAAGCGCTCGAAAAGGAGGGGCTCCATTATATTGACCCTGCGACCGCACGCAAGCGGTGCCGCCGCCGTTTCCCGGCGAATTCCACGCATTTAAGGGGCGCTCGCCCGGACCAGCGGATCAGCTGGCGAACGGGTTGTCGGTGACGACGGTCTGCAGCCGGCCCGGGCCCCAGGAGGTCGCCCAGACGGGGATCCCGACCAGCTCGGTGATGCGCTGGACGAAACGGGCGGCCGCGGGGCTCACCGCCGCGGCGGTGACGTCGGCAGGCGGCTCGGGCCAGCCGTCCAGCTCTTCGAACACCGGCTCGGCCGCGGCCAGGTCGTCCAGGTCGACCGGCATCTCATCCAGCGTCCGGCCGCCCAGCCGGTAGCCCACGCAGACCTTCACCTTGGGCAGCCCGGCCATGACATCCAGCTTGGTCAGGGCCAGCGACTCGATGCCCGACAGGCGGACCGCCAGCCGCACCGCGGGGACATCGAGCCAGCCGCAGCGGCGTGGCCGTCCGGTGACCGATCCGAACTCGTGCCCGCGCTTTCGCAGCAGCTCACCCGTCTCGTCGCTCAGCTCGGTCGGGAACGGGCCGTCGCCCACGCGGGTGCAGTACCCCTTGGCCACGCCCAGCACGGCGTCGATCTTGGTGGGTCCGATCCCCAGCCCGGCACAGGCGCCCCCGGCCGTGGTCGAGGACGAGGTGACGAACGGATACGTGCCGTGGTCGAGGTCGAGCAGCACCCCCTGCGCGCCTTCGAACAGGACGTTCTCGCCCCGCACGATCGCCGTGTGGACCGCGCGTGAGGCGTCGGCGACGTAGGGCCGGATCTCCTCGGCCAGCGCCAGGTACTTGGCGGTGATCTCGGCGGCGTTGGGCGGCGTCCCACCCAGCTCGCGCACGTAGGGGCCGATCGCCGTCAGGTGGCGGTCCAGCCGCGCGCGGAAGCGATCCGGGCGGAACAGGTCGCCGACCCGCAGGCCGATGCGCGCCGCCTTGCTCTCGTAGGTGGGGCCGATCCCGCGCTTGGTGGTCCCGATGCTGCCCGGGCGATCCTCACGCAGGCGATCGATCTCCAAATGGTGCGGCAGCGTCAGGTGCGCGCGCTCGGCGACGATCAGGTCGCCCTCGCCCTTGATGCACCCGTGGCCGCGGAAGGTGCGGATCTCGTCGACCAGCACGGCCGGATCGATCACCATCCCCTCGCCCAGCACGCAGGTGACGCCGCTGCGCAGCACGCCCGACGGGATCAGGCGCGTGACGTACTTCTTGCCCTCCACGACCAGCGTGTGGCCGGCGTTGGCGCCGCCGGCCCAGCGGACCACGTAGCGGGCCTTCTCCGTGAGGAGGTCGACGATCTTCCCTTTGCCCTCGTCGCCCCACTGAACGCCGACGACGATTACGACTGACATGGCTGTTTAGTCCTTGCTGCGGGTGGGCCTGGTTTTGGGGACCGGATGCGCGTCGTCCGACTCCAGCGCGACGGCGACCGCCTCGACGTCGACCGCGAAGCCGACCGCCGGGCTGGGACGGCCGTAGCGCGCCAGCAGATCATCATATCGGCCGCCGCGCAGGACGGCGTCCGGCGCGCCGGGAACGAACGCCTGGAAGCGCACGCCCGTGTAGTAATCGAAGCCGCGCACCTCGCCCAGATCGACGTGCAGCCGGGCCGCGACGCCGCGCGCCTCGACCGCGGCGACGATGGCCGATAGCTCGCTCAGCGCGCGCTTCACGCCGGCGGTGGGCGCCTTCCGGGCGGCCGTCGCCAGGACGTCGGGCGAGCCGGAGAGCTCGGGCAGGAGGCGCACCAGCTCGACGACAGGGCGCACGCCGCGGACGCTGCGCAGCGCCGCGTCCAGCCCGGCGCTGTCGCGCTTGGCGACCGCGCGGCGAACCCCCTCCAGCGCGGTCTCGGAGAGGTTGAGCGCGCCGAGCAGCTCGCGGGCGAGCCCCAGGTGCCCGAGGTCGATCGTCGGCCGCGGCAAGCCGACCGCCTGCAAGGCCTCGACCCCCAGCGCGATCACCTCCGCGTCGCCGTCGGGGCCGGCCAGGCCGGCCAGCTCGACACCCGCCTGGCTCAGCTCGCGCTGGCCGCGGGCGGCGCGATCCAGCCGCACGACCGTCCCCTCGTAGCAGAGCCGCACCGGGCCGGTCTGATCGCGGAAGCGCGTGGCGATGAGGCGCGCGATCTGCGGCGTGATGTCGGGGCGCAGCGCCACCACCTGCCCCGAGCTCGGCTCGACGAAGCGGACGGTGACCGCGCGCGCGGCCGCGCCCAGGCCCAGCGCCAGGACCTCCTCGTACTCGAACGCCGGCGTGATGACGCGGTCGAAGCCCGCGCGGTCGAACACCCCCAGCACCGTCTCGATCACCCGCAGCCGCGCCGCCGCCGCGCGCGGCGCGTGATCGCGCATCCCCGTGGGGAGGCGGAGTGTGGGGATGCGCGCCGCTTCTGGCTTCGTGTTCGTGCGCGCGGCGGTCTTCACCGCTCTACTTGACCGCGTTGCGGACGACGCCGTCCTTGAGGAAGCCGACGAACACCTCGGCCAGCTCGATGGCGACCTTCTCCTGCGCTTCCTTGGTCGACGCCCCCAGGTGCGGGACGGCGATCAGGTTCTCCTCGGCGAACAGCGGAGACGGCTCCGGCGGCTCCTTGGCGAACACGTCCAGCGCCGCGCCGCCCAGCTGCCCCGACTTGAGGGCCTCCAGCACCGCGTTCTCGTCGACGATCCCGCCGCGCGCGCAATTGATGAGGGCGGCGCCCTTCTTCATCTTGGCGATGCGGGCCGCGTCGAACAGCCCCTTGGTCTCGGCCGTGGCCGGGACGTGCAGCGTGATGTAGTCCGACTGCGCCACCAGCTCGTCCAGCGAGACCGCCTTCACCCCTTCCGGAAGCTGCTTGGGCGGGAACGGGTCGTACCCGATGACGTTCATCTTCAGGCCCACCCCGCGCTCGGCCGCCTGGCGCCCGATATTGCCGAGACCGATCACGCCCAGCGTCTTGCCGGCGATCTCGCTCCCCATGTACTTCTTCTTCTCCCAGATCCCCTGCTTCATGCTGGCCGCGGCCTGCGGGATCTTGCGCGCCAGCGCGAACATGAGGCCGATGGCCAGCTCGGCCGCCGCCGCCGCGTTCCCCTGCGGCGTGTTGATGACCAGGACGCCCTTCTCCGTGGCGGCCTTGACGTCGATGTTGTCGACGCCGACGCCGGCGCGGCCGATGATCTTCAGCTTGCCCGGGTTGGCCAGCGTGGCGGCGGTGATCTTGCTCGCCGAGCGGATGCCGATGCCGTGGTACTCGCCGATCACCGCGGCCAGCTCCTCCGGCTTCATGCCGGTCTTGACGTCGACGGTGAACCCCGCCTTGCTCAGGATCTCCACCGCCTTCTTGGACATGTCGTCGGCAATCAGGACTCGAATCGGCTCGGCCATGGCTCTTGCTCCTCTAGGTGCAGTGTGAATCGTGCGTTGGCGGAAAAGGTCTCAGCTCCGCTGGGTCTCCGCGAAGGTCGCTTGCGCGGCGGCGACGCCGGCGCCCGGTCGGATCTCGTAGCCCAGATCGGAGAGCGTCATCTCGAGGCCCGAGATGGCGGTGATGATGTCGAACTGGCTGTAGAAGCCGACGTGCGCGATGCGCACGATCTTCCCCTTCAGGTGATCCTGCCCGCCCGCGATGGTGATGCCGTAGCGCGAGCGCATCTGGATGATGACCGCGGTGCCGTCGATGCCGGGCGGCATCCGGATGCCGGTGACCGAGTTGACGGGCGACGACGAGAAGATGTCCAGCCCCAGCCCACCCGCCGCCGCGCGCGTCGCCTTGGCCAGGCGTTCATGGCGCAGGAACACGCCGTCCAGCGTCTCTTCCTTCAGCATGCGCAGCGACTCGCGCAGGCCGACGATCAACGACACGGCCGGCGTGAAGGCGGTCTCGCCCTTCTCCTGCGCCTTCCGCTCGCGCTGAAGGTCCAGATAGAACCGCGGCAGCGTGGCCCGCTCGTTGGCCTTCCAGGCCTTGTCGGAGACGGCGATGCCGGCCAGCCCGGGCGGCAGCATCAGCCCCTTCTGCGAGCCGATGGCCACCACGTCCAGCCCCCACTTGTCGACCGGCACGTCGTAGACGCCGATGGCGGTGATGGCGTCGACGCACAGGATGATGCCGTCGTGCCCGCGCACGACCTTGGCGATCCCCTCGATGTCGTGGCGGGTGGCGGTCGAGGTCTCACAGGCCGTGGCGTAGACCGCCCGCACGTCCGGGTTCTGCGCGATCGCCGCGGCGACGGCCTTGGGGTCGACGCTCTTCCCCCACTCGACGTCGACGAAGACGCAGGAGACGCCGTAGGCCTCGCAGATCCGCCCCCAGCGCTCGCCGAACTTGCCGCCGCGGATGACGATCGCCTTGTCGCCGGCGCTCAGGAAGTTGCAGACCGCCGCGTCCATGGCGATGGTCCCCGACCCCGTCAGCAGGATCGGAAGCTGCTTGGTCTGCATCAACCACTTCAGCCCCTCCTGCACCTCGCGCAGGCACTCGGTGAAGGCCGGCGCGCGGTGATAGAGGATGGGCCGAGCCATGGCCAGAAGGACACGCTCTGGAACAGGCGTCGGACCGGCGGTGAGCAGATACTCCTTCATGGTGCCTTTGGGCTGTGGCGGCGGGCCGAGTTCTAATACAACTTGAACAGCAGATCCACCGATGTCCCTCGCGCAATTCGCAGACGCCAGCTTCGCTTATCCCGGGAACGACATCCTGGTCGGCGCGTCCCTGCTCATCCGCCCGGGCGATCGCCTGGCGCTGCTCGGGCCGAACGGCACCGGCAAGTCGACCGCGCTGCGCCTCCTGGCCGGTGACCTGCAGGCCGACAGCGGCGACGTGCGTGTGCTTGGGCGCGCCAGCGTCGCCTACCTGCGCCAATCGCAGGAGCTGGCCGAGGGCGGCACGCTGATGGAGGCGCTGCTGGAGCCGTTCGCCGATCTGCAGCGGCTGCACGACGAGATGGCGGCGCTCGAAGCCCGATTGGGCGCCGGCGATCCCGCCGAGCTCGCCCGCTACGGCGAGCTGCAGGAGCGCTATCAGCGCGGCGGCGGCTACGAGCTGGAGGCGCGCGTCAAGCGGCTGACGGCCGACGTCGGGTTCTCGGAGGGGGACTTCTCGCGCCAGGTCGGGACGCTCTCGGGCGGCGAGCGCGGCCGGCTGGAGCTGGCCAAGGTGCTGGTGCGCCAGCCCGAGCTGCTGCTGCTCGACGAGCCGACCAACCACCTGGACCTGGCCGCCATCGAGCGCCTGGAGGCCTACCTGGCCGAGTACCAGGGGGCGTTCGTGCTGGTGTCGCACGACCGCGCCTTCATCCGCGCGGTCTGCAACGAGATCGTCGAGCTGGATAACGGCAAGCTGACCAAGTACCCGTTCCGGTACAACAAGTACGTGGTCGAGCGCGCGGCGCGGATCGAGCGCGCGCAGGCCGAGTACGAGCGGCAAAAGGAGCACGTCGACAAGACAGAGGACTTCATCCGTCGCAACCTGGCCGGCCAGAAGACCAAGCAGGCCCAGAGCCGCCGCAAGATGCTCGAGAAGCTGGACCGGCTGGAGCGCCCCGACGACCAGTGGCAGCACGCCGGCAAGATCGCGCTCAACTTCCAGACCGGCGGCGACCTGGGCGGCAAGGAGATCATCCGCGCCCCCAAGCTGACGGTCGGCTACCCCGGCGCAACGATCCTCGACGACGTCACGGTCAACGTCTACCGCGGCGACAAGGTCGGCATCGTCGGCCCGAACGGCAGCGGCAAGTCGACGCTGCTCAAGACGTTGATCGGCGAGCTGGCGCCGCTGGCCGGCAAGATCGAGTTCGGAACCGGCGTTCGCATCGGCTACTTCGATCAAAAGCTGGGGACGCTGAACGAGGACCTGAGCCTGACCGACGAGATCCGGTCCGTGCGCGCCGACCTCTCGCCGGAGGCCGTGCGCCAGTACCTGGCCAAGTTCCGCTTCTTCGGCGACGACCCGTTCCGCAGCGTGCGCGGCCTCTCGGGCGGCGAGCGGAGCCGGCTGGCGATGGCCAAGATCATGCTCTTCCCGCGCAACGTCCTGGTGCTCGACGAGCCGACCAACCACCTCGACATCCCGGCGCGCGAGACGCTGGAGGATGCCCTGACGGCCTACGAAGGGACCCTGATCACGGTCAGCCACGATCGGTACTTTCTCGATCGGATCTGCACCCGCCTGCTGGTCATCGAGGGGACGCACGTCGAGGGCCACGCCGGCAACTACAGCGACTGGCGTAGGCGGGTCCATGAGCAACAAGCCGCCGCCCCCGTCGCGGCCAAGGCCGAGCCGGCGCCGAAGCCGTCACCCAAGCCGCTCTCGGCCGCGACGGTCTCGCGCGACGCCGACAGGCAGCGCGAGCGCGAGCAGCGCCGGTTGGCGCGCCGCGTGGAGACGCTGGAGGCGGATGTGAGCAAGCTGGAAACGGAGCTGGCGGCCGTCCGCGCCGACCTGGTCGCCGATCACGCCGGCGATTGGCAAAAGCTGCACGCGCTCGCCGAGCGCGAACGCGAGCTGGACGCCCTGCTGGCCCGTCGGATGGCCGAATGGGAGGCCGCCACCGCGGCGGCCCTCAATGCCACCGCGGCTTCATCCGATTGACAGGTTGGAAACGGGCACGGTCGGCGTTTTCCACTTCGCCGCATTGCTTCGCTCGACGTGGGTCCTAGTTTCATCGTGTAAACTTCTAGGGGTTCTCTCCGGGAGGTATCCGGATGCGGTTCGCTGGCTTCGTCGTGAGTGTCCTTGCAGTCGCCACCGGCGGCTGCGCGACACGTCCGACCCCCGCGGCGAAGGTCCCCACCGCCCCGCCGGTCACGCAGATCGGCGGCGTGTGGGACGCGATGAGCCGGACGACGATCGGCGAAGGGATCGGCGCCGGCGACACCCGGATCGAGAAGCAGGAGTGGCACCTCACGCAGGCCGGCGCCGCGATCAGCGGTTACTACATCGCCGCGCTGACCTTCGTGTCAGGTGACGGCCGGCCGTACGTCTGCAGCCGGCGTCCGCAGTTCTCGGCCATGGAGCGCTTCAACATCGCGGGCCACGTCCAGGACGGGCAGATCGAGATCCAGGAGGTCGCGCAGCGCGCGGCGGAAGAAGGGAACCGCTGCAACCCCGGGCAGAAGGAGCTCGCGCGCTACAGCGGGCGCCTGGAGGGTGACGTGCTGACGTTGATGAGCGGCGCCGGCCGGCAGACGCTTTATCGCAGCCGCGCCCCGGAGCAGACGCAAGATCAGGCGAAGACCCCTGCCGGGGCCGAGACGCAGGCGCCGCAGCAACCGGCCGGTCGGACGCTGGCCGACAGCGCGTCGCCGCTCTCCGTCCCGCAAGAGGACCTGCGCCTGCCCGACCATCTGAATGAAGGGCCGACCGCCGCGGTCGCCTCCACCCCCCCCGCCGACGTGAGCGGCATGTGGATCTGGGAACACAGCGGCGTGGTCCCCGGCGGCGACGAGAAGCAGGAGCGCGAGGAGTGGCACGTCACCCAGGATGGGACGAAGCTCTCGGGCTACTACGACCGCGTCGTCCACCAGGTGTCGACCGACGGCCAGGCCTACCGCTGCAGCATGGCGCTCGACTTCCAGATCGTCACCCGCTACCAGTTCCGCGGCGAGGTGGTCGGCAGCAAGGTCATGATCTACGAGAACTCGTTCGAGGTGCTGAACCCGAACGCCTGCGACAACGGCAAGCGGCGCCTGGACGCCTACGAGGGGCAGGCCTCTACCGACGAGTTGCGCCTGGTGTGGGGCGTCGGCGGTCAGGTCCTCCGCCGCCCCCGCCCCGACGTCCCGACGCAGCGGTTTTAGGCCGCCCACCGGTGGCCCTCCTGGGCCGCGAGGCGGCGCCGAACAGCGCCGCGTAGTCCCGCGGGGTGACACCCAGCGTCCGGCGGAAGGCCCGCGTCAAGCGCGCCGGGTTGTCGAGGCCGACCCGCCCGGAGACCTGCTTGGCGGCCAGGTCGGTCGTCCCGAGGAGCAGCCGCGCCCGCTCGACCCGCACGCGCTCGAGGACCTTCGCCGGCGTCGCCCCCAGCTCCGCGCGGCAGCGGCGGTGCAGCGTTCGCAGCGACATCCCGGCCGCCCGCGCGAAGCCCCGCACGTCCAGTCGGCCGGACATCCCGGACCGCATCTTCTCCAGGGCGCGCGCCAGCGAATCGGACTCCGCCTTCTGCGCCACCAGCGCCTCCGAGAACTGCGACTGAAACCCGGGCCGGCGGACGTAGACCACCAGCTGCGCGGCGACCCGATCGGACCAGGCGCGGCCGCAGTCTTCTTCGACCATCGCCAGCGCCAGATCGATCCCGGCGGTCACGCCGGCCGAGGTCCAGACGTGGCCGTCGCGGACGAAGATCGACTCGGCGTCGACGGCGACCCGCGGGCGAAACGCCGCCAGCCGCGCGCAGGCCGACCAATGCGTGGCGGCGCGCCGGCCGTCGAGCACGCCCGCCTGCGCCAGCACGAACGCCCCCGAACAGACCGAACCGACGCGGCCGGCGACTCGGGCCGCCCGCGCGACCCACCGGACCAGCGCCTGGTCCGCCAGCGCGGCGCGCACCGCCGCGTCGTCGCCACCCACCACCAGCACCGTGTCCGAACGCCGCGGCTTCAGGCGCCGGAGATCTTCGGTCATGATCGGGATTCCCGACGTGGCCCGGATGGGACCGCCGCCGACCGACGCCAGGCGCACGTCGTAGGGGACCGGGCCCTTGTGGCGCGCGGCGGTCCCGAACACCTCCGCCGGGCCGAAGACGTCCAGCCCCTGCGCGCCCGGATAGGCCACCAGCATGATGCGCACGGATGGCAGATTTTGACCTGTCTCTGGCATTCCTGCCAGCGGCCCGAGAGGTACCGTGATCGGCAGGAGGTGACGCGATGACGATTCGGATTGGAATGCTGCTCTTCCCCAGGCTGACGCAGCTGGATCTCACCGGGCCCTACGAGATCCTGAGCAAGTTGCCGGGCGCCGAGATCTTCCTGGCCTGGAAGTCGCTGGCGCCGGTGGTGGCCGACTCTGGCCTGGCGCTGCTGCCCACCACCACCCTGGCGCAGGCGCCGCAGGCCGACGTGCTGTTCGTGCCGGGCGGCGGCGGCCAGATCCCATTGATGGCCGACGCGGAGGTGCTGGCCTTCCTGCGGCGACAGGCCGAAGGCGCCCGCTACGTGACGGCCGTTTGCACCGGATCGTTGCTGCTGGGCGCGGCCGGGCTGCTGCGCGGCTACGACGCCACCACGCACTGGGCGTTCCACGACCTGCTGGGCCGCTGCGGGGCGCGTCCGGTGCGCCAGCGGGTGGTCATCGACCGCAACCGCGTCACCGGCGGCGGCGTGACCGCCGGGATCGACTTTGCCCTGCGGCTGGCCGCCGAGGTGGCGGGGCCGGAGGTCGCGCAGGCGATCCAGCTCGGACTGGAATACGATCCGGCGCCGCCGTTTGACGCCGGCACGCCGGAGCGCGCCGCGCCCGCGGTGGTCGCGCGGGTGCGCGACCGCTTCGCCAGCTTCCGCCGCGAGCGCGAAGCCTTCTTCGACGCGCTCGACGCCGGCGACCGCTAACCTTTATTGGCCTTCAGTTCCTTGTCGATGACGGCCTTGAAGGCCTCGGCCGGCTGGGCGCCGACCAGCCGGGTGCCGTTGATGAAGAACGTGGGCGTGCCCGTGACGCCCGCGGCGGCGCCCTCCTTGTCCTCGGCGTCGACCTTGTCCCTGTACTTGCCCGAGTCGAGGGCGGCCTTGAACTTGGCCATGTCCAGCCCCAGCTCCTGCGCGTACTTCTCCAGCGACGCGCGATCCAGCGCCTGCTGGTTGGCGAACATCTTGTCGTGCATCTGCCAGAACTTCCCCTGGGCGTTGGCGGCCAGCGCCGCCTCCGCCGCCAGGTGGGCCTTGTCGTGGAACGGCAGCGGGAACTGCTTGAAGGCGATCCGGATCTTCCCGGCGTAGTCGGTCTCCAGCTGCCGCACGGTCGGAACGGCGCGGCCGCAGAACGGACACTGGAAGTCGCTGAACGCCACCACGGTCACGGGCGCGGAGGCCGGCCCCTTGACCGGCGCGTCGCCGACGTGGATGTCGAACTTGCCACCGATGTCGTCGGGCGCCGCGCCGCCGGGCGCCGGGGCCGGCGCGGCCGAGGCGGTCTCGATCCGCTTGGTGTAGACGTCCTTCAGCGGCGTCCCCTTCTTGATGAGGGCGTCCGCCTCCTTGATCTCGTCGTCGATGATCTTCTCGAACGCCGAGGCCTCCTGGGCCCCGACGATCTGCCGCCCGTTGATGAAGAAGGTCGGCGTCCCGTTGGCCCCCACCTGGTTGCCCACGCCCTGGTCCTGCGTGACCTCTTCCTTCACCTTCGGATCGTCCCAGTCCTTCTTCCACTTGCCGACGTTCAGCCCGACCTCGCCCGCGTACTTCTCGATGTCGGCGCGGGTGAGCGCGGTGTTGTTCTCGTACATCTTGTCGTGCAGCTTCCAGGCCTTGTCGGCCCCCTGGCGCGCGGCGGCCTGGAAGGCGGTGGCGGCGTCCATGGCGTGCTCGTGGAACGGCAGCGGCTGGTTCATCCAGACCAGCGCCAGGTCCTTGCCGTACTTGTCCAGCATTTGCTTCACCGTCGGCTCGGCGCGCTTGCAGAACGGGCACTGAAAGTCGCTGAACTCGACCATCGTGACCTTGGTGGCCTTGGCGCCGCGCCGCAGGTTGTGCGCGAACGGCACCACCTTCTTCGAGCCGCCCTCGGGCGCGGCGGCGCTGGGCGCCGTACCGCCGGTCGGCTTTTGCTTCTCGTCGATGGCGGCCAGGATCTCGCCCAGCCCCTTCCCCTGCTTGGCCATGTCGATGGCCAGACGGGCCAGGTTGGGGCTGCGGGGGCAGTTGGGATCCTTCTTCAGGCACCCGGCGATCTTCCCCATCCCGCAGCCGCACTCGCAGTCGCGCTCGTTCAGCGCCTGCAAGGCGGTCACCTTCTGCTGCGGCGTCAGACCGTCGAAGCTGACGCCGGTCACCGACGCCAGGTCGGCCGACTTCGTCCACCCCTCCGGGAACTCGCTCTCCGCGTGGTAGATCTTGGCCGGCATCTTGGTGCCGGCGGGAACCGTGTCGCTGGGCTTTCCGGCCGCGACGTCGGCCGCCGTCTCTCCACCGCCCGCGCCCGACCCGTGGGTGGCGGTCTCTCGCCCGATCAAGAATCCGACGGCGAGCCCGGTGACCAGCGGCCAGATGGCGGCAGCGAAGGACGGCGTCCGCGACGAATTGCTATCTTGCGCCATGGTCGGCGCTTATAGCATCACTCGTCGTCGTCGTCGTGCGAGGCGCTGCGCTTGCCGCCGGCGCCGTCGAAGTTCAGCTCGCCCGCGAACATGTCATCCATCATGTCTTCGACCGACTCGAAGTAACCGTCGCGGCGAAGCTCCTCGCGCTCGAACTCCTCGAAGGTCTGGTAGGTCCTCTGATCGACGAAACGGCTCATGGGCATCCTCCTGGATCTAAAGCCGGAACGCTTGGTCCGACATGTAGGTCTAGATAATACCCACCCGTACATGCCGTCAAATTTCGTGTGGAGAGCGCATTGCGGGAGGTTCGGAACCGTCCGCAGGTTCCGAGTAAGATTTGCGTCCTTGGCCGACAGACCCGAGCGTGCTTATCTACCGGGGCGCCCGGAACGCAACATCATGGGAAGGGTCATCGCGGTAGCGAACCAGAAGGGCGGCGTGGGGAAGACCACGACGGCGGTGAACCTTGCCGCCTCCCTGGCCGCCGCTGAGAAACGCGTCCTTCTGGTCGACGTCGACCCCCAGGGGAACGCCAGCTCCGGCCTCGGCTACCCCCCCGGCGAGACCGCCGAGCCGAGCGTCTACGACCTGCTGGTCGGCCATCCGAGCCTGGACGACGTGATCCGCAAGACCGAGATGCCGCACCTGGATCTCATCCCGGCCAACACCGACCTGGCCGGCGCCGAGATCGAGCTGGTCCCGGTCGCCGACCGCGAGCTGCAGCTCCGCGGCCCGCTCCGCGCGGCGGCCGAGCGCTACGACTACGTCATCGTCGACACCCCGCCCTCGCTGGGGTTGCTGACGCTGAACGCGCTCTGCGCCGCCGACGCGGT
>CAZTZM010000292.1:0-15446 GCA_964618005.1 uncultured Myxococcales bacterium | reverse complement strand
AGAAGGACGACCTCACATCCTTACCTCTCCCGGAGGTGGAGAAGAGGCTGCAAGCGTCGCCGGATGGATTGAGTGACGCCGAGGCGAAGAAGCGGCTCGCTCACTACGGACCGAATGAGATCACCGAAAAGAAGACCAGCGCCCTGTTGAAATTTCTCAGCTACTTTTGGGGCCCGATCCCCTGGATGATCGAGGTGGCGGTGATCCTGTCGGCGGCGGTCCGGCATTGGCCGGACTTCGGCATCATCCTCCTTCTTCTGGCGGCAAACGCCGTCGTCGGCTTCTGGGAAGAGCGTCAGGCCAGCGACGCCATCGCGGCTCTCAAAGCCAGGCTGGCGGTCAAGGCTCGGGTGAAGCGGGATGGAAAGTGGAGCAACCCCGAGGCGCGCGACTTGGTGCCCGGTGACGTCATCCGTATGCGACTGGGCGACATCGTTCCCGCGGACGCACGCTTGCTGAAGGGCGATCCGGTGGAGGTCGACCAGTCGGCCCTGACCGGCGAATCCCTCCCGGCCACCCGCAAACCTGGTGAGGCGGTGTTCTCCGGCTCGATCATCCGGCAGGGCGAAATCGAGGGCCTGGTGTACGCCACGGGCATCAACACCTACTTCGGCAAGACGGCGCAACTGGTCCAGGAGGCTCGCACCGTCAGCCACTTTCAGAAGGCCGTGTTGAAGATCGGAAACTATCTGATCATCCTGGCAGTCGCTCTCGTCGCGGTGATTGTCGCCGTGGCGATCATTCGGGGCGACTCAATCCTCGGTACCCTGCAGTTCGCGCTGGTGCTGACCGTGGCGGCGATCCCGGTGGCCATGCCGACGGTGCTCTCGGTCACGATGGCGGTGGGCGCGCGCCTTCTCGCCAAGAAGAAAGCGATCGTGAGCCGGCTGGTCGCCATCGAAGAATTGGCGGGCGTCGACCTGCTGTGCGCCGACAAGACCGGGACCCTGACCCAGAACAAGCTGACGCTCGGCGATCCGTTCAGCGTGAACAATATCCCCGCCGAGCAGGTGATCCTCAGCGGGGCGTTGGCGTCGCGCGCGGAGAACAACGACACCATCGACCTGGCGGTCTTGGGCGGAGTGAAGGACCAGGGTGCGCTCAAGGCCTACGAGGTGCTTCACTTCCAGCCGTTCGACCCGGTGCACAAGCGCACCGAGGCCTCTCTAAGAGGGAAAGACGGAAAGACCTTCAAGGTGACCAAGGGCGCGCCGCAGGTGATCTTGGCCTTGGCGGCCAACGCCCCCCAGGTAAAGGGTGCCACCGAGAAGGCGGTTAACGACTTCGCGGCGCGCGGCTTTCGCTCGTTGGGTGTCGCACGTGCGGAGGGTGATGGCCCCTGGGAGCTGCTCGGCGTGTTGCCTCTGTTTGACCCGCCGCGGGAGGACGCCAAGGCGACCATCGCGACTGCCCTCGAGATGGGTGTGAAGATCAAGATGGTGACCGGCGACCAGCTGGCTATCGCCCAGGAAACGGCCAGGACGCTGGGCATGGGCGCGAACATTTTGGATGCCAGCAGCCTGGGCGACGCAAAGCAACTGGAGACCGCGGCGGCCGCCGATTCCATCGAGAAGGCGGACGGCTTCGCTCAGGTGTTCCCCGAGCACAAGTTCCACATCGTGGACGTCTTGCAGAAGCACCATCACATGGTCGGCATGACGGGGGACGGGGTGAATGACGCGCCTGCGTTGAAAAAATCCGACTGCGGCATCGCCGTGTCGGGCGCGACGGACGCGGCGCGCGCGGCGGCGTCCATCGTCCTCACGACGCCTGGCCTGTCGATAATCATCGACGCGATCAAGGAGAGCCGCCGCATCTTTCAGCGGATGAACAGCTACGCCATCTACCGCATCGCCGAGACCCTCCGCGTGCTGTTCTTCATGACGCTGGCGATCCTGGTGTTCAACTTCTACCCGGTCACGGCCGTGATGATCGTGATGCTGGCCTTGCTCAACGATGGGGCCATCCTCTCCATCGCCTACGACAACGTTCACTACCGAGATAAGCCCGAGGCCTGGAACATGCGGGTGGTCCTGGGGATCTCCACCGTGCTGGGTCTCATCGGGGTCGTAGCTGCCTTCGGCCTGTTTTTTCTAGGCATGCGGGTCTTTCATCTCGACCACGCGCGTATTCAGACCCTGATGTACCTGAAGCTGTCGGTGGCCGGTCACTTGACGATCTTCTTGACGCGAACACGCGGCCCGTTCTGGTCGATACGACCCGCGCGGGTCCTCTGGATAGCGGTGCTTGGTACGCAGACCGCGGCGACCTTGATCGCCGTGTATGGACTGTTCATGGCGCCGCTCGGCTGGGGATGGGCGCTCTTCGTGTGGGGCTATGCGCTCGTGTGGGCCGTCGTGAACGACCGCGTAAAGCTGCTCGCCTATTGGGTTCTCGATCGCCACAAAGTCCGGCCGAAGGCTGACGCCAAAAGTGGGCCGGAGCCAAAGAGCGTTCGAGTGAAGACAGGGGCCTCGAGCCCGGCTTCCGCCTGAGTCGCTACCAGGATGGTCAGGACCGCCGTAAGGGACGATGAAGATACACCCCAAAACATTCCGAGTCAGGGCAGGAGATGAGGTCGACCTTGACAGGTGGCCGACGAAGGTCAAGCCCGTCTACAAATCGTCGGAACAATACAAAACGGTTCTGGCGGAACACGTTGCGCGCCTGAGCGCACAGCAGCAGCTTCACTACGCGTCACACCACTACGCTCTGCTGATCATTTTTCAGGCGATGGACGCGGCGGGGAAGGACGGGGCCATCCGGCACGTGATGTCCGGTGTCAATCCCCAGGGCTGTCAGGTGTTCAGCTTCAAGCACCCGAGCCCCGGCGAGTTGGAACACGACTTTCTTTGGCGCACCACTCGCGACCTACCGGAGCGCGGCCGGATCGGAATCTTCAATCGATCCTATTACGAGGAGGTGCTGATAGCTCGGGTGCATCCTGAGATTCTGCACGGCGAGGGGTTACCCACCACGTCGATTGACGAACACATCTGGAAGGGCAGATACCGTTCCATTGTGGACCTGGAAGGCCATCTCCATCGAAACGGAACCCGGATTGTCAAGATCTTCCTTCATCTCTCGAAAGAGGAGCAGCGACGGCGCTTCCTCGAACGCATCGACGACCCCGACAAGAATTGGAAATTCAGCCAAAACGACGTGCGAGAGCGAAAGTTCTGGAAGCACTACAAGAAGGCGTACGAGAGGTGTCTGAGCGCGACCAGCACGGAGCACGCGCCCTGGTTTGTGGTCCCCGCTGACGACAAAGAGAATGCGCGGCTGATTGTGTCGGCAATCATTCTCGAGGCGTTCGAAGCACTGAAAATGGCGTATCCCAGGAGCACTGCCGAGCGGCGGCGGGAACTGAAAGCGATACGCAAGAGCCTCAGGAAGTAGAGACGCGCACCACGAGGGTCTCTTGACTCACGTCCATGGCGCGAGGTCACGCTCGAGGAGCCTCAGGCGGTAAGGGTGCGTCAGTGCGCGACCGGTGGGTGCTCGGCGGCGGCGCCCGACGTCACAGGCTGGACGGCCCTCGGTACAGGCGCGACCATCGCGGCGGAGTCCCGTCTGATGTGCCTGCCGCGGAATCCAAAGACCACGACCCCAATCAGAGCGGAGACCAGGAGCAGAGCGAGGAGGATGATAGCTATCCGCTTCCCATTGCCGATCTCTCCCAATTTCTGACCCACACTCATTACCCGTGAGGCATTCATGGACCGAAGGTGGGCATTAACCTATCGCGATGCAACCTGAGTGACGTGCGGCATGTGCGCACGGTGTAGGCCGCGCGCCGTGTCTGCTCGGGAAACGAGGCGTACGACGCGACGCCAGGCAATTCGTCAGCTCGCCCCGGCGACGGGGACCACCAAGACCGCGCACGGAGCGTGTTGGACGACCTTCTCCGCCACACTGCCCACCAAGGCGTGGCTAAGCCATGGTCTCGCATGACTGCCCATGACGATAAGACCCGCCCCGGTTCGCGTTGCCTGCTCCACGATTGCAGCGTGCGATCGGCCGTACTCCGAGGCGCCGGTGCAGACCACCCCGCTTTTCCGTACCTCATCCACGATATGGTTCAGTTTCTCGGCCGCACCCTCGAACATCCGTTCGAACAGCGCGGCCATCGAAACCACACCTATCGGCGGCGGCAATACCAGAGAAGGATCGATGTCGACGTGGAACACTTCGACCGAGGCGTGGAACATCTGCGCCAATCGCACGGCCGCGCGCAACGCCGGCGCTGACGCGTCGGACAAATCCGTCGGGGCCAAGATCATCTTCAGGTCGTCGAAGTCCATAGCGGCTATCTTGCCACATCGACCTGACCACTGGCCGCCTCCGCGAAGCACCCTCGCGCGCTGCTTATTCCCGAGTCGTCATCCTCAAACAGCGCGCGGAGCTCGTGACCCGAGATCGTCTCCTTCGTGAGCAGGATCCCAGCAGCGCGCAGAAGCAACGGATGCCGTCCAACAAGGATGGTTGCGGCGCGATCGCGCTGCTCGTCGATGATGCGGCGAATCTCTCCATCGATCAGCCACGCTGTCCGGTCGCTATAGTCACCTCGGGGCGTCTGTTCGACCGGCGACTGCAACAGGGTCGCGCGGCGATCCCTCTCCACGCTGACGGGCCCGATCCCGGAGCTCATGCCGAAGGTCTTGACCATGCTCCGCGCAATGTCCGTCGCCTTGCTCAGATCGTCGTGCGCCCCAGTCGACCCTTCACAATAGATCAGCTGCTCGGCCGCTCCGCCCCCCAGCAGGGTGGCGACCTTGTTCTTGAGCTCGGCGGCCGGTCAGCAGGGACCGATCTTCCGTCGGCACTTGAATCGTATAGCCGAGCGCGGAGGTGCCCCGCGGGACAATCGAGATCTTCTGCACTTCGTCCGTTCCCGGCAGCGACATTGCCACCAACGCGTGCCCAAGCTCGTGGTAAGCCACGCGCTGCCTCTGCGCCGGGGACAGCACGCGACGCCTCTTCTCGACCCCGGCGACGGTGCGTTCCACCGCTTCCTGTAGCTCCGGCAGACCGACGGCCTCGCGGTCACGGCGCACACCCAGCAGCGCAGCCTCGTTGACGATGTTCGCCAGGTCGGCGCCGACGAAGCCAACCGTCATGCCGGCGATGACCTCCAGGCCGGCGTCCGATTCCATGGGGACCTTGCGCGCGTGCAGCCTGAGTATGGCGAGGCGCCCGCTCTTGTCGGGGCGGTCAACGAGAAGGTGGCGATCGAAGCGGCCCGCGCGCAGGAGAGCGGGATCGAGAATCTCGGGCCGGTTCGTCGCCGCCATCAGGATGACCCCGGCGCGCGTGTCGAAGCCGTCCAGCTCGACGAGGAGCTGGTTGAGGGTCTGTTCCCGCTCCTCGTGCGTCACCGGTCCCATGCCGCGCGCTTTGCCGATCGCGTCCAACTCGTCAACGAAGATGATGCAGGGAGCTTTTTGTTTCGCTTGTTCGAACAGATCTCGGACGCGAGCGGCACCGACACCCGCGAACATCTCTACGAAACTGGATCCGCTGATAGAGAAGAACGGCACACCGGCCTCACCCGCGATGGCCCGCGCGAGAAGGGTCTTCCCCGTGCCCGGGGGCCCAACCAAGAGGACCCCCTTCGGCAATGTCGCGCCGAGGCGACTGAAGCGGGCGGGCGCCTTGAGGAACTCGATCACCTCCCGCAACTCATCCCTCGCCTCGTCGACGCCCGCGACGTCGGTGAAGCGAACCCCGACGTCGTTCTCCATGTACAGCTTGGCTTTGCTGCGACCGACAGCGGGGAAACCGCCGTATCCCGCCGGCCCACGGCGGCCAAGCAGCAGCATCGCAAACAAGCCCAACACCGCGATAGGAATGATCCACCCGAGCGCGTCTCGCAAGCCCCCCGTCTCGACAACTCCCGTAACCGTGACGCCATGAGCGGCGAGATCTCGCATCAGGTCAGGATCGTCGACGCGGATAATGTCGACGGCGGCGTTCCGTCCGGCGGGATCGCTCTGGCCGTACTCAGCGTGAGGAATGTCCTTGGCGCCAGGCACCTTGAGATGTCCGTAAATGTGTGTTGGACCAACGGCGACATCTTCGACCTTCGCTGCGACGACGGCGGCCTTGAAATCTGTGTAGGACATTCCGGCGCGCTGCAGATTAGCGACGACGAGCTGCCAGAGGAGAAGGATCGCCCCACACGCCAAGGTGAGGTAGCCGATGAAGACTCGGACGTGGTGTTGGTCGCGGTCCATCTTCCTAACCTAAGGCACGGATCGGCGCATATCGGCACTCATACCCTTCAGCTACGAGCCTCCGAACGGTGAATAGCGCGCGCTGTTGAGCCACTTCCCTTCGCAAGTGCTGTGACTACCATCAGTTGTTGTGAGTACGAACAGTTCGTTCCCGACGTTGCTTTTCTTTCTGGTCGCCGCCGTCGGGTGCGGGCTGGCATACGTATCGTATGCGCTCAACGGCTCGTTCGTCGGAAGCACAGCCATTGTGTGTGCTGCATTTGTGGCGGCGTTGCTCGTGTCGAGCGCCATCAAGGTCGCATCGCCCTGGGACCGGGCCGTGGTGCTCCGGTTGGGCCAATTTCGGAAGCTATCTGGTCCGGGCGTGTTCGGGATCATCCCGATCATCAACAGCATCCCGTATTGGATCGATACGCGCGTGATTACGACCTCGTTCAAGGCCGAGAAGACGCTGACCAGGGACACGGTCCCCGTCGACGTCGACGCGGTACTGTTCTGGAGAGTCGTCGATCCCGAGAAGGCCGCGCTCGCCGTGGCCGACTACGTGAGTGCCATCAGTTGGGCGTCACAGACTGCGCTCCGCGACATCATCGGTAAGACGCAGCTCGCCGACATGCTCGAAGGGCGCGATAAGATTTCGGCCCAGCTGCAGCAGATCATCGACCAGCGCACTGAGCCGTGGGGCGTCAAGGTGGTCTCGGTCGAGGTCAGGGATGTGCTGATCCCGCCCGGGCTCGAGAATGCGATGTCGATGCAGGCACAGGCGGAGCGCGAACGGCAGGCCCGCGTGATCCTGGGCGACTCGGAGCGCCAAGTCGCCGAGAAGTTCGGCGAGGCAGCCAAGACTTATGAGCACGATCCGGTCGCTCTCCACCTTCGCGCGATGAACATGCTGTACGAGGGCCTCAAGCAAAACGCGACGATCGTCCTCGTACCGAGCAGCGCCCTCGAGACGATGCAGCTCGGCGGCCTCGCCGGGGTCACCGCCATGACCGCGGCAATGAGGGCGACCGGCAAGGACAGCAACCGCAAGGACGCCGTGGTCGCGACGAGCCACACCTGATCGCAGGTCAGCGGGGAACTTCGCACTGAGTCGTGTTGCCAACGTGAGCAAGATCCGGTTGGTCATCGCGGATGTCGACGGCACGCTCGTCACGCCGGCCAAGGAGCTCACCGAGGGCACCCGGCGAGAGGTCCTCGCGCTGCGGGCGGCGGGCGTCGCCTTCGCCATCACCAGCGGGCGACCGCCACGCGGCATGGGCATGCTGGCCGGTCCCCTCGGGCTGACCACGCCGATGGCGGCTTTCAACGGCGGAATGCTGGTACACCCGGACCTGTCGCCGATCGAGGAGCAGACCTTGCCCTCCGCGATCGTCGACCAGCTCGTGAAAGCGATCGAACGACACAATCTGGACGTGTGGCTGTACCGCGGCGCTGAGTGGTTCATTCGCAACGCCAAAGCATCGCACGTCGCCAGCGAACAACACACGGTGCGCTTCTCGCCGACGGTGGTGCCGAACTTCGACCACCTACACGATCGGATCGTCAAGATCGTCGGCTCCAGCGACGACCTCGAGGCGGTCGCGCGCTGCGAAGCAGACATCCGCCGAAACTTTGGTGAACATGTGTCCGCCGCGCGCTCGCAGGCATACTATCTCGACGTCACTCACCCGAACGCCAACAAGGGCGCGGTCGTCCGGAGACTCTCCGAGCTGCTCCACGTTCCGGCGGAGCAGATCGCGACGATCGGCGACATGCCGACCGACGTGCTCATGTTCGCGCTGAGCGGCCTCAGCATCGCCATGGGCAATGCCAGCCTGGAGGTGCAACGCACAGCCCGCCGGGTCACGGCCTCCAATACCGAAGACGGCTTCGCCGAGGCGGTCGAAAGGTACATCCTCCCGAACTCCGGTCAGCCGGGCGGGCAAAGGCACACCTAGATGTCGCAGCTGCGGTTGGGGTTGCCCCTCGGCATCGGCGCGTGCCTCTTCGACCTCGACGGGGTGCTCACGGAGACGGCGACGCTCCATGCCAAAGCGTGGAAGACGATGTTCGACGGCTTTCTCTCGGCGCGCGCCGCTTTCAGCGGGCAGCCACTCGCCCCGTTCGACGCCGTCGGCGACTATGACCAGCACGTCGACGGAAAGCCCCGCGACGAGGGAACACGATCCTTCCTCGCCTCCCGCGGCGTTCACCTTCCCGACGGATCAGACGACGATCCGACGACGACAGAGACGATTCATGGGCTCGGCAAGCGCAAGAACGCCATTTTCCTCGCCGTGATACGAAAACACGGCGTCGAGCCCTACCCGGGTTCGCTGCGCTATGTGCGCGCGGTCAAGGGCGCGGGGCTGCGCACAGCCGTCGTGTCATCGAGCACGAACTGCCGCGAGGTACTCGTCGCCGCCCGACTCACGGAGCTGTTCGACGCCCGCGTCGACGGTGTCGTCGCTGGCGAGCGGCACCTGGCCGGCAAGCCCGCGCCGGATACTTATCTCGCTGCGGCGGAGACGCTCGGCGTCACTCCCGACCGAGCGGCGGTATTCGAGGATGCCCTCGCCGGCGTCGCAGCGGGGCGCGCGGGCCGGTTCGGGCTCGTCGTGGGCGTCGACCGCGTCGGCCAGGGCGAGGAGCTTCGTCGTCATGGCGCCGACCTCGTGGTTACCGACCTGGCCGCGCTCCTGGAGCCGCGGTGATCCAGCATCCGTCCTTTCTGGTCGCGCCCTGGGCCCTCCACGAGACCGCGCTACATCGGGACACTCTTGCTCAAACCGAGTCGCTGTTCGCGCTCTCGAATGGCCATATCGGGGCGCGGGGAAATCTGGACGAGGGCGAGCCTCACGGGCTGCCGGGGACCTATCTCAATGGCTTTTACGAAGAGCGGCCCTTGCCTTATGCCGAGGCTGGGTACGGTTATCCCCAGTCCGGCCAGACGCTCATCAACGTCACAAATGGAAAGCTCATCCGCCTCCTCGTCGATGACGAGCCGTTCGATGTCCGTTACGGAGAACTGCGCATGCACACGCGCGTACTCGACTTTCGCGCCGGAACCCTGACCCGGACGGCGGAATGGACCTCGCCGGCGGGGCGCGCCGTGCGGGTGACCTCTATGCGGCTGGTATCGTTCACCCAGCGCGCCATCCTGGCGATCTTCTATCAGGTCGAACCACTCAATGGCCCGATCAACGCGGTGGTCCAGTCGGAGCTGGTTACCAACGAGCAGCTCCCGGCCCGGCACGGCGACCCGCGTGCGGCGATGGCGCTCGAGGCCGCGCTGGAGTCCGAAGACTGTTCCGGCACGGCGGCGACGGCAGTCCTGGTTCACAAGACGAAGCAAAGCGGCTTGCGTTTAGCAGCCGCGATGGATCACGTGTTCAGCGGCTCACCGCACGTTCACGTCACGACCCAGGCCCTGCCGAACCTGGCGCGCGTCTCTGTCTTCGACGCCGTTCAACCTGGAGAGCGTCTTTGTCTGACGAAGTTCGTAGCCTACGGCTGGTCAAGCGACCGGACCGTCCCCGCGCTCAGGGACCAAGTCGTGGCGGCCCTCGAAGCGGCTCGCTTGACGGGCTGGGAGCGCCTCCTGGCCGACCAGCGGCAGTACCTGGATCAGTTCTGGGGCCGGGCCGACGTCGAGCTCGACGGTGATGCCGAGCTCCAGCAGGCTGTCCGCTTCGCCCTCTTCCACGTCCTGCAGGCTGGGGCGCGCGCCGAGCGTCGCGCCATCCCGGCCAAGGGCCTCACCGGACCCGGCTATGACGGTCATTCGTTCTGGGATGCCGAGACCTTCGTTCTTCCTGTCTTGACTCACAGCGTTCCCGAGGCGGCCGCGAACGCTCTCCGCTGGCGTCACTCGACGCTTGGCCTCGCGAAGCAGCGCGCCAAGGAGCTGGGGCTGACCGGCGCGGCCTTCCCCTGGCGCACGATCACAGGCCAAGAGTGCTCGGGGTATTGGCCTGCCGGCACGGCGGCCTTTCATGTGAACGCGGACATCGCGGATGCGGTCATCCGCTACGTGAATGCCACGGATGACGCTGAGTTCGAGCGCGACGTCGGGGTCGACATCCTCGTCGAGACGGCCCGCCTCTGGCGATCCCTCGGTCATCACGACGCTCAAGGGGCCTTTCGTATCGACGGGGTCACCGGTCCGGACGAATACGGCGCACTCGCCGACAACAACCTTTACACGAACCTCATGGCACGACAGAACCTCCGAGCCGCCGCGTCTGCTTGCGAGCGCCATCGCGACAAGGCGCGCGAGTGCAGCGTAACGCCCGAAGAGATGGCGGATTGGCGTGCGGCCGCCACACAGATGGTCATCCCCTTCGACGACGTCCTTGGCGTTCACGAGCAATCGGAAGGCTTCACGACGCACGAGGTGTGGAACTTCGCCAAGACATCGTCAGACCAGTACCCCCTGATGCTTCATTTTCCCTACTTCGACCTCTACCGGAAGCAGGTCGTCAAGCAGCCCGATCTCGTGCTCGCCATGCAGCTCTGCAGCGACGCGTTCACCCTGGAGGAGAAGGCCCGCAACTTCGCCTACTATGAGCGGCTCACGGTGCGGGACTCGTCGCTCTCTGCTTGCACGCAGGCCGTGCTGGCGGCCGAGGTTGGTCATGTGCACTTGGCGCTCGATTACGCGGCCGAAGCGGCGCTCGTCGATCTCGAGGACCTCCAACACAACGTCCGCGATGGGCTTCACATCGCTTCGGTGGCAGGCACATGGACCGCGCTCGTCGCGGGCTTCGGCGGGATGCGCGATCATGGCGGCGCGCTCACTTTTGCACCGCGACTGCCCGATGGGCTAACTCGGCTTTCGTTCACCATATTGCGCGTGGGTTTGCGTTTGCACGTGAGCGTGAGCGCCAAGGCAGCGGCGTATCGACTGTTGGATGAGCAAGGCACGCTCGAGATTTTCCACCATGGCGAGCGACTCCAGCTTCGAGGTGCCGAGGTTGTCGAGCGACCGATTCCGCTCGCGCTCCCGGGTGAGCGGCCCGCGCAGCCTCTCGGACGCGAACCCTTGCCCCGTCTGCCGTGAGGCAACCCGGCGAGTGTCGCATTCGACGCTCGCCGCTGATGTTCTTCCCAGCCGGCGGGCAACGCCGAGACCTCGGCCACCAGTCGAACGGCAGAGCGCCGCCGACGGCTCAAAGAAACGTGGGCCCATCACGCCTCGGACGGAGTGCCGATTCACCCTTTTAGTTCAGGTCGTTTGGTGGCGATCGATCGGCAGGCCCCTGAGCGACCGCTGTTCGAGATCTCGCGCATCGTTTTCGATGCGAGCCCTCCGCTCCTCATACTCTTGAGTGGTTATCTCCCCAGCCGCGTAGCGACGTTGGAGCACGGACAACGGATGCTCGTAAAAGCGTACTCGCCGGCGCGACACAGGCCTCATTGTCGAGAAAAACACGAACATCAACACGACCCAGAACATCCACCAAAAGAAGTGCATGCCCCCAAAGGACCAGTAGTACATCGCCTGCCTCCCACATCAAACCTAAGGCGCGTCGCAGGTGAATGTGTCGCCGACCATCTCGAGCGGCACGAACTGCTTGAGTCCGTACTGCACGAATCGAACTTAACCTCTGTCGAAGACATGCTTTCTGCGGCACGGAGGGCCACGACTGAGCTGCTCCAGAGCTCGGCACATCCGTGGTGGCCGGTCCGTCAGAAGCGCCGGCAACGTCCGGCGCGCCCTCCCGCACGGCAGGCGAGCCCGTCACGAAATCTGCGCCTCCCCGTGATGTTCGGCCGTTACGTGTGCTCTTCGTCGTGGAGGGTCTCCACCACAACTGTCGTTCGGTGCTGCAGTAGGACCGCCGCGAGTGCCCGCAGAAGCCCATTTAGATCCGGTTTGTAGACGATGGGCGCGTCGAGACGAACAGGCAGGGCAGTATCGTTGGTGCCCGTCATGACTACGACCGGGATGCCGCGCAACCGGTTGTCGCTCCGCAAGGCGCCCAGCAATTGGGTGCCCGACATACCGGGCATGACGAGGTCGGTGATGATCGCGGCAGGTATCTCGCGATCGAGCGCGCTCAACACCTTTTGCGCTGTAGAGAAGAGGACTGGGCAAAGGCCTTCCCCGACGAGGACGTCGCCGAGGGCCATCCGAAGGTCCGGATCGTCTTCGACGACGAATACCACCTGCGGCCTACCCGCGAACGTCACCGGAAGTGCCACCGGTCACCATTCCTGTGGACATGTGCCCACCAATCGAGTGGCATCCGTTCTTCCGCCCTGGCTGCGATCAGCGGAACCTGCGAAAGCTGCCGCACCGACCGACCACGCTCGCACTCGCTCGGGCCCTGCTCGTCCGTGACTCTGCGGTCTCATCTCGTGCCGGGGAAGCTATGCACCCTTCGGCGAGGTGGTGTGGCGTTGGTCGATCGACACCAACAAAGTGACCGTCAGAAGCGCGTGCCTGTGCGCGATCGCCCGGATGGCGGGCCCTTCAGCGGCCCAAGTGAGGCGGGCTCATAATCCCGATCGATCGCCACACTTCCGCGTCAAGCGCGCTTCCGCAATGGCAGATCGGGTAAGCCCTGACTCTCGCATCGGGGAAACCACTCCGATCAGCTTCCGAGCACGAAGCGGCGCGATCGCCCGGAGTGCCAACGTCGGGCGCCGTTCGAAGGCGCGCTTTCCGTTGGTGCCGGCGGCAACGTCGCGGGCGCAGAGCAGTCGCGAGGGCGAGGTAGGAGGGAGAGACTCGTGCAGGCGACTCAATGTCACGCGGGCGTACCGTCGGTCTACGAACCGGGGAGCATCCTCGCCGCCAAGTGCTCTCCCGGGCGCGCGTCAAAGCAGTCGACCTCCTCGGCGACATTGGCAGGAGGCCAGTGCAGCGAAGTCCCTTCGGAGGGCAGTTCGGATATCGCCCGCTCGAGCGCGCCGAAGGTCTCCATGAGGGTGGCCGCCTCTTTGCAGGCGTCGACCGAACGACTGTCGCACGACTCGATCCGCGTCAGCTGGAGATTAACGATCTTCGCCGGAATCTGCTCCAGCGTTCTCAGCACCTTCTCGGCCATCTCGCAGGCCTCGTTCCTTCGGTTGGTCAGGCGGGCCAGCAGATCGAGGTGCTCCGGGCAAGGGCCGATCACCTGGTCGACCTGGTCCGAGACGGGGACCGTGCCTTCGAGCCCGCCGTGCTTTTTTTCGAACCGGGCGCCGTTGGCGAGCAGTTCCGCCGGTGGCGAGGAATCGAGAGATCTCTTCAAGTATTCAACGCGCGCCACCAGCACGACGACATCGCGCTCTAACTGCGGGACCCGCTCGACGAGATTCGACACGTCGAAAGCCACACCCACCGGTCCGGCGAGTACCGCTCTCTCGGTCGCCCGGCGGGCGCAAGCGAGCCGCTCGATGAGGCGCCGTGCTCCGCCGTCCCAGAAATCCGTCGCGGAAGGCAGCTCGATCGGCAACTGGCGCGCCAGGCGACGAACCGATTGGCGCGCCCGGCCGTCGAAGAGTGCCACCGCGAACCGCGCGACATAGGCGGCCGGAATGGCCAAGAACATCGCGGCGTTCCCCGTCAGCCAGGGGATGGCCGAAGCCATCAGCCCAGCGACCAGAAGAAGACGACGGCTTCGGAGGGCGGTCTTGGCGGCCGAAACGAGCCAGAGCTGTGTCTCGCATTCGTGCTCCGATGTGTCCCCCACCAGATCTCGCTCGAGCCAACCCGCTCGTCTCATCTCCGCACCTCCTGCCGACACTGGTCCTTGCACAGTCTGTCGACGGAACATGCGCCTGCAATGGGCGACCGCGGAAAATGGGGCCCGCCCCATCGCATCGCGTGTTCGCTCCAGCGCACGAGCGGTCGCACGTCGAGAGTGGCGGGGGTCACGTCAGATAATCGCTGGATCTGTCTTATTTTTAGTAGCAAGCGCTACGTAGAATTGTCCGGGAACAGAGGCAGAAGTGTGCTAATGGGAGCCGGTGCATCGGGCGCGGCTCGGGCGGGTCTGGATCGACGGACTCGTCACCGAGGTCGTCGCGAGCGCGCAGCTGACGCCGGCAGCGTAATGACGCGGTCCGGTGATTCGAGGGACGATCGGTTCGCGGGGTAGAGAAGGTGGGCAAACCGAGCGCGACCCAGAGGGAGAGGGCCAAGCGACTGTTGGCCGCCGAAGGAGATTCCGGCTCCAACGCAGACGAGTGTGCCGCGGCAGCCTGGCGAGTCTACGAAAAGCTCAACGCTCGATTGACTCCGCTCCTTGGCTCTGCCGGCGTCCAAGCGCTGTTCGCGCGGAGCGCGAAGTTGGCGCAAGCGGAGTTCTCCTCCCTCGCCGACGTTGCCGCCCCCGAGGGGTTGACGACACTCGGGACGTCCCTTCAGACGCTCGATCCGGCCGTCGCGACCGAAGCGGCCGCGACCCTGTTCGCAATCTTCATCGATCTCATCGTCACCTTCATCGGAGAGCGGTTGGCAGTTCTGGTATTGCGGAGTGCCTGGCCGGAGATCGAATGGTCGGCACCTAAGGGAGACAAGGAATGAAGGACCGCGTTTCGATTCGAAAGCTGCCATCCGGGATACCCGGCCTCGACGAAGTGTTGGGCGGAGGGATCCCCGAGTTCTCGTTCAATCTGATCGCCGGCGGCCCCGGGTGCGGCAAGACGACGCTCGGGCATCAGATCATGTTCGCCAACGCCAGCCCCGAGCGTAAGGCCGTTTACTTCAGCGTCATCGGGGAGCCGCCCATCAAGATGCTGCGCTACCAGCAGCAGTTCGCCTTTTTCGACGCCGCGAAGATCGGCGATGGCTCGGTGCGCTTCATCCACCTCGGCCAGCAAGCGCTCGAGGGGGGGATGTCCAAGGTGCTTGAGGCGGTGGTGGAGGAGCTAGACAGAACGAACCCTGCGATTGTCGTGGTGGACTCCTTCCGGGCGATGGTGCGCAGCACGCTGGCCGGACCGGCGGGCGAGACGGAACTGACCGATTTCATGCAGCGCCTCGCTCTGGCGCTCACCAGCCACGAGGCCACGACCTTTCTCCTCGGGGAGTACGGCGACGGTGAGCGCGACAGCGCCGTGTTCACGGTGGCCGATGGGCTCCTCTGGCTCTACTGGAGTTGACCCGATCTGGTGGACACCCACGCTCAGTCAGATGAGCGTAGAAAAGGTGCCACATGTCGAGGATGGAAACGAAGAAGCGGGTCCGGCGCGTCCACACGCGCGAGTTCAAGGCTGAGACGGTAGCTTTGG
>CAZTZM010000291.1:0-5003 GCA_964618005.1 uncultured Myxococcales bacterium | reverse complement strand
GATCGACCGCCTCGGCCAGGCGCGCCTTGTCCGCGCAGACGGTCATCCGCACGAACCCTTCGCCGGCGGCGCCGAAGCCGGTGGCGGGCGTCGCGACGATGCCCGCCTCGGTCAAGAGGCGCGAGGCGAACTCGATCGACGTCATCCCCTTCGGGTTGGCGACCAGCGTGTAGAAGCTGGCCTTGGGGACCAGCACGTCGAAGCCGGCTTTCTTCAGGCCGCCGCACAGGACGTCGCGCCGCTCACGGTAGATCGCCCGCTGCCGCGCCACGCAGGCCTGATCGCCGGTCAGCGCCGCGATGGCCGCCCGCTGGACGGCGTCGAACGCGCCCGAGTCGACGTTGGTCTTCACCTGGCCCAGGCCGCCCACCAGCGTGGCGTTGCCGCAGGCCCAGCCGACGCGCCAGCCGGTCATGTTGTAGGTCTTCGACAGCGAGTGGAACTCGATCCCCACCTCGCGCGCGCCCGGCGTTTCGAGAAAAGACGGCGGCGGATCCTCGTAGTACATCTCGCTGTAGGCCAGGTCGCTGGCCACGATGACGTTGTTCTTCTCGGCGAACGCCACGACCTTCTCGTAGAAGCCGGGCGCCGCCAGCGCCGCCGTCGGGTTGTTCGGGTAGTTGATCCAGAGGATCTTGGCGCGCTTGGCGACGTCGGCCGGGACGGCGTCGAGATCGGGCAGGAAGCCGTTCTCGCGCCGCAGCGGCAGGAAGTACGGCTCGCCGCCGGCGAAGCGGGTCAGCGTCGCGTACACCGGGTAGCCGGGATCCGGGCAGAGGACGATGTCGCCCGGGTTCACGAACGCGAACGGAAAATGGGCGATGGCCTCCTTCGACCCGATCACGCAGATCACCTCTTTGCCCGGGTCGAACGTCAGATCGAAGCGCGACCGCATGAACCCGGCGGCCGCCTTCCGGAAGTCCTCCATCCCGATGTACGAGGGATAGCGGTGCGTTCCGGGGTCGCGCGCCGCGGTGGCCAGCGCCTCGACGATGTGCGCGGGCGTGGGCAGGTCGGGATCGCCGATCCCCAGGTCGATGAGGTCCTTCCCCTTCTTGCGCTCCTCGGTCTTGAGCGCGTCGATCCGCGCGAACAGATAGGGCGGCAGCTCCCGGATGCGGTTGGCGAGCTCGATTTTCATGGGCATGTGTCTACCACGCTGGCCGGTGGCCGATCACCCGAAGCCGAGCCGTTCCCGCAGCCTGAACCGCGACGCCTCCCGGCTTGACTCTCGCGCCTGACCGCCTATTCTCGGCCGCTGCCATGGCGCAAGAGAGCAAAGAAACGTCGAAGGGTTCGTCCAAAGCGGCCGCCAAGTCGGGGGCCAGCTCGGCTTCGAACTCGGCCCCCAAATCGGCGAAGGCCAAGGGAAAGGCCACCCCGGCCGTCACGGAAGGGCCGAGCTGCCGCGCGGACAAGTGCAAGCAGCCGGTTCGCGCCAAAGGCTACTGCCGGAAGCACTACGTGGCCTGGCGGCGCGGTGAGGTCGGCGATCACCACCGCTACAAGATCTGCAGCAAGGAAGCCTGCCGGAAGCCGCGCACCCGCGGCGGTCTCTGCGACGAGCACGCCGGCGTGGCTGCCCCCGAGGCCGCCGCCGCGGGTGGCGCTCCCGCCGCCTGAGGCGTTTAGCTTTTGCAAAAGATCGTCATCCGCGGCGGCATCCGCCTCGCGGGAGAGGTTCGCGTCTCCGGATCGAAGAACGCGGCGCTGCCGATCCTTGCGTCGGGCCTGCTCGCGCGCGGCCGATCGATCTTTCGCAACGTCCCCGCGCTGGGCGACGTGGGGACGATGGGCAAGCTGCTCGAGCGGCTGGGCGCCGGGTTCACCGAGCCGCAGCGTGGGACCGTTCACGTCGACACCAGCGACATCAAGGAGCACGAGGCCCCTTACGACCTGGTCAAGACGATGCGCGCCTCCGTGCTGGTGCTGGGTCCGCTGGTGGCCCGCTACGGCAAGGCGCGCGTGTCGCTGCCGGGCGGCTGCGCGATCGGCGCCCGCCCCATCGATCAGCACCTGAAGGGGCTGGCGGCGATGGGGGCGCGGATCGATCTCGAGCACGGCTACGTCAACGCCCGCGCCCGCCGGCTGCGCGGCGCGACGATCGTGTTCGACATGCCGACCGTCACCGGCACCGAGAACCTGATGATGGCGGCGGCGCTGGCGCGCGGCCAGACCACGCTGGAGAACTCCGCGCGCGAGCCGGAGGTCGAGGAGCTGGCGCGCGTCCTCAACAAGATGGGCGCCAAGATCCGCGGCGCCGGGTCGTCGCTGATCACCGTCGAGGGCGTCGACGAGCTGCAGCCGATCGAGCACGCGGTGATCCCGGATCGAATCGAGGCGGGGACGCTGCTGGTGGCCGCGGCGATCACCCGCGGCGACGTGCTGGTGCGCGACTGCCTCCCCGAGCACCTGGACGCGGTGATCGCCAAGCTGCGCGCGGCCGGCGCCGAGATCACCGCCGAGGGTGACGGCATCCGCGTGCGCGGCAAGAGCGAGTTCAAGCCGGCCGACATCTCGACCCAGCCGTTCCCCGGCTTCCCGACCGACATGCAGGCCCAGTTCATGGTCTTGATGACCCGCGCCAACGGCCAGTCGGTCCTGTCGGAGACGATCTTCGAGAACCGCTACATGCACGTGCCGGAGCTGCAGCGCATGGGCGCGGACATCCTGGTCGAGGGGCGCACGGCGGTCGTGCGCGGGCCGACCAAGCTGACCGGCGCGACCGTGATGGCCACCGACCTGCGCGCCTCGGCCTGCCTGGTGCTGGCGGGACTCATCGCCGACGGGAAGACGGAGATCCTGCGCATCTATCACCTGGATCGGGGCTACGACCGGCTGGACCGGAAGCTGCGGGCGCT
This sequence comes from uncultured Myxococcales bacterium, assembly GCA_964618005.1. Classification (GTDB taxonomy): domain Bacteria; phylum Myxococcota_A; class Polyangia; order Fen-1088; family Fen-1088; genus JADGRB01. Next base: position 2,142 of record CAZTZM010000291.1, on the reverse strand, counting down.
GGGCGCCGACGTGCGACGGGCGAAGGGATCGGCATGAAGAAAAAGACCAGACCGCAGGCCGAAGCAACCGCGCGCGACGACGCCACCCTGACGATCGCGCTGCCGCGCGGGCGGATCCTCGACGAGGCGCTGGTGCTGTTCGCGCGCGCCGGGATCGATCTGGGCGCCGCCGACAAGGCGCGCGCGGGGCGGCGGCACATCATCCCGATCCCGGAGCACGACCTGCGCGTGCTCATCGTGCGCGACACCGACGTGCCGGCCTACGTCGAGCACGGCGCCGCGCAGCTGGGGATCGCCGGGCGCGACGTGCTCGAGGAGCAGGACAGAGACCTCTACGAGCCGCTGGATCTGGGGATCGGGCGCTGCCGGATGGTGGTGGCCGAGCCCGAGGACCGGCCGGTCGACGAGAACGCGCACGTCCACCTGCGCTACGCCACGAAGTTCCCCGAGATCACCCGGCGCCATCTGCAGGCGCGCGGGACGGTCGCCGAGATCATCAAGCTCTACGGCTCGATCGAGATCGCGCCGCTGGTCGGTCTGGCCGAGCGGATCGTCGACCTGGTGTCGTCCGGCGAGACGCTGCGCCAGCACCGGCTGCGCGAGGTCGAGACCATCCTCGACGTCAGCGCCCGCGTCTGCGTCGGTCGCGCGGCCGCCAAGCTTCACGGCGATCGCATCGACGATCTGCTGAAGCGCGTACGGCGGGTTCTGTAGGACGCGGTAAGCACAGGGAATCACCCGGCTATTCCGTGTAAATTGGCACTCTCGCCGTTCGCTTGACAGCGCCGGCCCGGTGCTTAAGCTCCGGGCGCATGCCGATCTACGAATACGCCTGCGCAGCGTGTGGCCACCAGTTCGAGGAGTGGCAGAAGATCAAGGACCCGCCGGTCAAGGTCTGCCCGAAGTGCAAGGCCAAGAAGGTCGAGCGGCTCATCAGCCAGACGTCGTTCCACCTCAAGGGCGGCGGCTGGTACTCGGACCTCTACGCCGGCCCGAAGCCGAACGGCGCGGCGGAGCAGGGATCATCCAAGGACTCCACCAGTAAGGAAACCAAGTCCGCCTCGACCTCGACCACGAAGTCGAGCGGCAAGAGCAAGAAGTCGGAAGCTGCCTGAGCGCGGCGCCGACATTTTTTTGAAACAAGAACCAAGGAGAGAGCAATGAAGATCCGACCGTTGTACGACCGCATCCTCGTCAAGCGCATCGAAGAGCAGCAGAAGACCGCCGCCGGGCTCTACATCCCGGACACGGCCAAGGAGAAGCCGATGGAGGCGATCATCGTCGCCGTCGGTAACGGCAAGCTTCAGGAGGACGGCTCGCTGCGCAAGCTCGAGGTGAAGGCGGGCGACAAGGTCCTCTTCTCCAAGTACTCGGGCAACGAGATCAAGATCGACGGCACGGATCACCTGATCCTGCGCGAGGACGACGTTCTCGCGGTGCTGGAATAATCGTCAGAAACGCACAGGAAAACGGAGACAAAGAATCATGGCAGCCAAAGAGATCGTCTTTTCACAGAGCGCCCGCCAGAGCATCGCGAGCGGGCTCAACATCCTCGCCAACACGGTGAAGGTGACGCTGGGGCCGCGCGGCCGCAACGTCATCATCGAGAAGTCCTGGGGGTCGCCGACGGTGACCAAGGACGGCGTCACCGTCGCCAAGGAGATCGAGCTCGAGGACAAGCTGGCCAACATGGGCGCCCAGATGGTGAAGGAGGTCGCCTCCAAGACCTCTGACATCGCGGGCGACGGCACCACCACGGCCACCGTCCTGGCGCAGGCCATCTACACCGAGGGGTCGAAGCTGGTCGCCGCCGGGCACAACCCGATGGACATCAAGCGCGGCATCGACGCGGCGGTCGCCAAGATCGTCGAGAACCTGAAGGATCAGGCCAAGCCGACCAAGGGCAAGACCGAGATCGCGCAGGTCGGCACCATCAGCGCCAACGGCGAGGCCGTGATTGGCGACATCCTGGCCGAGGCGATGGAGAAGGTCGGCAAGGAGGGCGTCATCACCGTCGAAGAGGCCAAGTCGATGGAGACGACGCTGGACGTGGTCGAGGGCATGCAGTTCGACCGCGGCTACCTGTCGCCCTACTTCGTGACCGACGCCGAGCGCATGGAGGCTGCCCTCGATGACGCCTTC
>CAZTZM010000290.1:0-9356 GCA_964618005.1 uncultured Myxococcales bacterium | reverse complement strand
AGCGTCCGCGCCGCGCGGTAGCCGCAAGCGACGGCCGCTAGAAATGCCCTCGCGGGCGCCTGCCCAGATTTCGTGCGGGCTCGAAGCGCGCCGCCCGGGTCACTGCCGACCGCCGCACGATGGCGCTCGCCGGACGCGCGGATACGGCGGGCTGGCGCCCGGGCCTCGACTCTACCCGATCAGATCAACCTGAAATGGGTCAGGGGGCCTTGCCGCAGAAGGAGAGGCGGGCGGCGAGCTTGTCGAGGAGGGCGGGGTTCGCCATCTTGATCAGGTTGTAGTAACCGGTGAACCCGAGCGGGAAGCCGATGGCGATCGTGAGCACCGCCAGCGTGACGACGCCGGCTTTGACCGCCCGGCGCGCGGCCCCCGGAGGCCCCAGCCGTCCCAGCCGCCACGCCCCGATCAGGCCCAGCATCACCAGCGGCGCGGTGAAATCGCTCATGTACCGCATGGTCGTGCTGGGGGCGAACAGCAACGGCACGACGGGCAGGGTGCCGGCGATCAGCAGCAGCACCGCCATCGGTCGGCGCAGGCCGCCGCGCGGCCGCGGATCGGCCGCGCGACGTCCGGGGAGAAACGCCGCCAGCCCGAGCCAGATCCAGGGGACGCCGATCAACGCGCCCAGGACCGATTCGTAGACGAAGTACCCGTCGGGCAGGTGATAGCCAGGCGGGAAGGCGGCCGCGCCCATGTCCATGGGCGCCGTCAGGAACGGGAACCGGCACGACAGGGCCGGCGGTCGCAGCGCATAGCTGTACAGGTTGAAGGGGACGAATCTCCAGGACCAGCGCCAGGTGATCCAGCTCAGCTGGTAGCGCTGGCCGAACTCGAACCAGTGATCGAACCGCGCGCGGTTGTAGGCGAGCAGGGCGAACGCCGCCGCGCCGAACAGCAGCCCGAAGGCGACCAGCGCCTCGACCAATCGGCGCCAGCGGTGCGCCGGCGCCCGGCGCGCCACGAACACGGACGCCGCCACGCACGCCACGGCGAGCGCCGGGCCGAGCGTCGTGCGGCAGCCGGTGGCCAGCCCGAACGCCGCCCCCGCGGCCAGCGCGTAGAGGTTCGCGGCGCGCCGGCGCTCGGCGTTGGCCAGCGCCTCCAGCGTCAGGGTCAGCCCGAACAACACGAACGCCTGCCCGCCGACGATCACGCCTTCGTAGATGTCGGGCCGCGCCAGCACGAACGGGGGTGGGTTGGCGAACGCCAGCACCAGCACCGCCCCGGCGAGCTGAAGGTTGGACGCCTGGGGGTGCAGGCGCGCCGCCAGGCGCTCGATCAGGCACGTCCCGGCGATGAGCTGCAGCGTGACCAGCCCCAGGAACGGGGCGTAGTCGCCGACCGGCGCCGAGCCAGAGACGCGGAAGACGATCTTCACGAGCGCGAACAGCAGCGACGGGACCGGCCCCCAGTAGAAGTAGTAGTGCCCGTGATAGAGGCTGGCGTCCCAGTACCAGAGCGCGGCGTTGGCCGGGTCGAAGGGGTTGGCGCGCTTGAGCAGCTCGGGATCGGGCTCGCGGACCAGGTGCAGGTGGCCGGCGCGGAACCCCTCCGCGAGCTCGTCCATCCGGGCCTCCATGAACAGGAACTTCGTCCAGTGCCCCGCCGAGGCCAGATAGACGTAGCCCACTTCGGCCACCAGCATCGCCAGCAGCAACACCAGGAACCGCCGGCGGTCGAACGAAGACGGTTCAGGCATTCGATCGAGTCTGTCGGCGCCTCGCCAGATCCGCGCCGATCCGCCCCAGCTCGAACAGCGTCCGCGCCATCGCGCCCGGCCCCAACTTGGAACCCTTCACGTCGTGCCACGTCTGCAGCGGCACCTCGACGATCGCGGTCAGCGGCAACGGCGGCGCGGTCCCCGCACCGGCCAGCATGCGCCCGAGCAGCTCGATGTCGAACGCCCAGCGCGAGATGAAGGGCTCCGCCAGCGCGGCCGCCAGCGCCGGGGTGGCGCGGAAGATCTTGGCGCCGCACTGCGTGTCGTAGATGCGCGCCCGCAGAACCAGCGACGCCAGGCTGGCGAACACGCGCCCCAGATAGTGGCGAACCGCGCTGCGTTCGATGTCCGTGCCCAGCAGCGCCACGCGCGCCCCGACCGCCACCTCGACGCCCGGGCGGGCCAGGGCGTTGCCCACCCGCACCAGCTCGCGTGGCGGCGTCGACAGGTCGGCGTCCAGGTAAGCGATCAGCTGGGCGCCGGCATCCAGTGCGGCCCGCATGCCGCGGCGGACGGCCTCGGCCTTGCCGCTGTTCACCGCCAGCGTCAGAACCTGTACCCGGTCGCGGCGCTGGGCGGCGACGGCGGCCAGGCGCTCGGCCGTGGCATCGGTCGATCCGTCGTTCACGAACAGGAGGTTCGCGCCGGGCGACCCCCCCGCGAACTCCAGCAGAGGCCCGACCTCCAGGCGCTCGGCCTCGTTGTAGCAGGGAACGACCACCGTGAGGGTTGGCGGTGTCGGGTCCGAAGTCATGAGGCGGACCCTCATCTTAGATCAGATTCTCGGCTACACTGCGCGCCCAATGTCGGCCGCGACACTCGATCATCCGCCCGGTGCCCTTGACGCGGATCCGCCGCCGCCGCCCCTGACCCGCGCCGTCCGGACCCTGGGTTTCCTGGGCCTCGAGGGCGCTTCACTGGGGCTGGCCATCTGGTCCTTGCGGGCCCGCGACCGGCTGCTCGACTACATCGCCAGCAACACGCTGTCGCCGCATGCGCGCAAGTACGTCATCGGTGACATCGTCGCGGGTGCCGCGCTGGCGGCGCTGGCCGGGTTCGTCGCGATGGTCTGGCGGCGGTTGGGCGGGCTGGCGGCGGTCGAGCGGGTGGCCCGGCGGTTGGCCCCGCTGTCGCTGGTCGGAGCGCTGCCGATCTTCTTCAAGTGGCAGCTCTGGTACCAGGGGCGCGAGCTGACCTTCCTGACGATGGTCGCCGCCTTCCTGCTGGGCCTTCAGGCGCTGGTGCGCGTGTCGATCGACGCCGGGCCGATCCTGCCCGGGCGGCTGCGCGCGCGGATCGTGCCGCCCTTCGCGCGGGCGCTGGCGCGCGTTCGCGACGTCCGTTGGCTGCCCTTCACCCTCGTCGTGGTCGGCTGGCTGGGCTACACGATCTACTTCTCGATCATCACCATCCAGCAGCATTTCCGGCTGCAGACGATGGGCTGGGACCTGGGGATCGAGAACAACCTGGTCTGGAACGCGGCCCACTTCAACCGGCCGCTGTTCAAGACGTCGGTCATCGGCGGCCCTGAAACGACGCACATCGGGCTTCACGAAACGTACATCTCCTATCTGCTGGGGATCTTCTACCGCCTGGCGCCGCGGCCGGAGACGCTGCTGGTGTTCCAGTCGGCGCTGATCGGCGGGGCGGCCATCCCGTTTTACGGGTTCGCGCGCCGGCACCTGGGCGCGTGGACGACGTGCCTGCTGTCGATCCTGCTGCTGCTCTATGCCCCGGTGCACGGATCGAACCTGTACGACTTTCACTACCTGCCGTTCGCGCCCTTTTACCTGTGGTGGTGCCTGTGGGCCATCGAGGCGCGTCGCAACGTCATGTCGGTCGTCGCGGTGACCCTGACGCTGGCCAACCGCGAGGACATGTCGGCGCTGTTGATCGTCCTGGGGCTCTACCTGGTGCTGACGGGAGAACGCCCGCGCGCCGGCCTCATCGTGTCGGTGGTGGGGGCGGTCTACTTCGTCGTCGTCAAGATGATCCTGATGCCCCACTTCCTGAACGGGTACCCGGCGTACCTCAATCAGTACGAAGGGCTGCTCCCCCAGGGAGACGCCAGCTTCGGGGGCGTGCTCAAGACGGTGATCGGCAATCCGGCCTTCACCGTCACCAACATGCTCGAGCACGACAAGGTCGTCTACCTGCTGCAGATCATGACGCCGCTGGCGTTCCTGCCCTGGCGGCGGCCGATCGGCCTCCTCTGCTGCGTCCCCGGCTTCATCTTCACGATGCTGGGGACGCACTACCCGCCGCTCATCCAGATCTCGTTCCAGTACACCGCGTATTGGACCAGCTTCCTGTTCATCGCGATCGTCGCCAACCTCGCCTGGTTCCGGCGGCGCGAGGTGATCGGCGTCGTGGCGGCGGGGGTCAGCCGGCGGGCCTGGCTGGTGACGCTGACGGCAGGCATCGTCATCACGTCGTACCAGTTCGGGATCGTGTTCCAGCGGAACACGGCCGCGGGCGGGTTCTCCCCGTTCCGGACCGGCGTGACCGCGGCCGACCGCAGCCGCCACGATGACCTCTACACGCTGATCGGGAAGATCCCGCCGGACGCGTCGGTCGCGGCCTCGGAGGGGATCGTCGCCCAGGTCTCCAGCCGCAAGAACGCCTATTCGCTGCGCATCGCCTTCGACGAGGCCGACTACCTGCTGGTGCGGATGCCGGCCGGCGGCGACGACCGGATCCACGTCCTCGAGGCGTTGCGCACCGGGCACTACGGCCTGGTCGCCGAGAAGGGGGAGTTCGTGCTCTTCAAGCACGGCCTCCCGCCCGACTCGGCGCAGCCGTTCCTGCGCCTGCTGGGCGGCTGATCCCCGGCTCTACTGCCCGGCGCCGCCGTCGGTGTTCGAGCCGCCGTCGGTGTTCGAGCCGCCGGCGCTGCCGCCGGACGGGATCATGTAGGCCGTCAGCTCCTCCAGGTGGCCGGTGTTGTTGGATTCGCGGATCTTCCCCACGCCTTGCACGAACCACTGGCTCTTGGCGGTCCCGTCCGCCGTGTTGGTGCGGGTGATCTTCATCGCGTAGAAGGTGCCGGCCGGCTCGGTCACGACCTCGTTGACCGCGTCCGTGGTCCAGTTCTCCGTGATGGTGGTGGTCGACGTCGGCTTGGTCGGCGTCGTGTGCGCGTCCATGTAGCTCAGCGTCCAGGCGGCGCCCGCCATGGTGTGGTCGGCCGACTCGTCGACGCGCAGGTCGTAGGGGGTGTACCAGTCTTCCGACGACATCATGCCGTTGGCGTCGATCTGCTGGTCGTGCAAGCGGCGCACGTCGGTGTCGGTCTGCTGGTACCAGGTCAGCTGGGTGCTGCTCTTGACCGTCTCGCTGACCTTGTAGCCCATCGTGCCGGCGTACTGGCCGCCGACGTCTTCGAGCGCCAGGACGCTGCTGTTCTTGACGTAGGCGACGCCCGTGTCGGTCACGTTGTAGGTCCAGGTCGCGCCCACGACCAGCGGCTGATAGGGCCCGCTGGTGGTGATCGGCACGGCGCCGTCGGCGCCCAGCGGCGTCGCGCCCGTGCCCATGCTGTTGTTGCCCCCGTTGCCACAGCCGATTGTCGCAAACGCAGCGAAGGTCGCCAGCGGGATGGTGCTCATTAAGAAACGACGCATGTGACTGCTCCTCTTGTGATGGGTCCGAACGCACCGCTAGATGGCGGCCAGGCTTGCTTTCGTCTCGTCGACGTTCACGGCGTGAACGCCGGCAACCTGCGTCTGCTCCAGCAGACGCAGGATGCCGGCGGCGTCCATCGTTTCGCCGAGCACGGTCTCCATGACCAGGCGCCCGGAGCCCGGGTTCAGGCCTGGCAGCTCCAGCAGCCGCGACCCGGGGAAGATGGTCTGAATGCGTGACCAGGCAGAGCGGGCGTCCTCGACCTGAATCGACACGCGCATGGGGCGCAGGCGGGCCCGCCGGCCGGCGTCGAAGATGGCCAGCACCGTGCTGGCGAACAGCGTCGCCACCACCGCCATCGGCACGGCACCCAGCCCGCACGCCATCCCCACCCCGATCATCACGAACATCACCGCCGCGTCGCGCGTGTCCTTGATTCCCGACCGGAACCGGATGAAGCCGCCCAGGCCGACCAGCCCGAAGGCCCGCGCCGTGCTGTGACCGATCACCACCACCATCAGCGCGCCCGCCACCGCGATCAGCGTCTGGGCCTGGGCCACCTCGCGCGCCGGCGGCAGCGCGGTGTGCAGCAGCCGCCGCCAGGGGCGGAAGCCCAGGAACGACCCCAGCAGCCCGGCGATGATCAGCCGGACCAGCACCACCTCGAACCGGTCCAGCCCCAGGCTGTCCAGGCCCAGCGTGTCCTTGAGATCGAACGGGGACATCGTTCAGGCCGCCATGACCGCGGGGGCCAGCCGCGCGCCGGTGGCGATGATCGCCGCCTGCTTCAGCAGCGAGATCTGTTCGGGGTGGTTGGCCAGCGCGCGCAGCAGCAGCTGGTGCCCGCGGTCGCCGTTGACCAGCACGCCCAGGCTCTTCACCACGCTGGGCGGCCAGACGTCGACGTACTTCTCGCGCAGCTCCCAGGCGATGGGATGGTCCAGCCCAGCCATCGAGTCGAGCGCCTCGCGGCAGCGCGGGGCGGTCTCCTCTCGCATCGCCCAGGCGCGCGGATCGTCGACGCCGTTGATGGTCGACAGCACCGCCTTGGGGGCGCGGCCGATGGCGCGCTCGCGCCACAGCCAGGCCTTGCCGCCCAGCGTCCCCTTCAGCGAGGTGAGCGCGGCGACCGGCGCGTTGTTGCGCGCGGCCTTGCGGATGGCCCAGGCCCGCGCGCTCTCGAGGCCGGTCACCGAGCGGGCCAGCGCCCGCGCCCGCAGGTACGTCGCGGGCGCCGCGTCCAGACCGCCGCGCTCGGCCAGCCAGCGCGTGCGCAGCTCCCAGGCCCGCGGGCTGTCGAGGTGGGCCAGCGAGGCGAGCACCGCCTCCGGCGCGCGCGGGAACAGCTCGGCGCGCAGCGCCCAGGCCGTCTCGTCGTCCAGCCCGTCCAGGCTGGAGGCGACCTCCGCCGGCGCCACGTCTGCCAGCAGCTCGCGCAGCGTCCAGGCCTCCGTCGCCTCGGCGGCCGCGTCGTCCAGCGACACCGCGATCTCCTCGGGCGCGATCTCCAGCAGGCTGCGGCGCAGCTGCCAGGAGACGGCGTCGGACAGGCCGCGCAGCCCGCGCGCCACCACGCGGGGGACGGTGTTGGCCAGGACCAGCCGGCGCTCGTCGATCCCGGGGCCGGCCGTACCCGCCAGGACGTAGGCGGCCAGGGCGGGCTCGTGATGGGCGCGGCGGTCGACCCAGGCCAGGAACGCATCCTTTCCCTCCTCGACCGATTCGATCGGCGGGGCGACCGCGCGCGGCGCATGGCTGGCCAGCTTCGCGCGCGCCACCTCGGCGGCCGCGTCGCGGTTGGTGCGCGCCTGCACGATGCACTCGATGATGGTCGCCACCACGTGGTCGAGATCGGCGTCGCTGTTCTCCACCACCACCCAGCGCCCCGGCTCGCGCTCGGCCAGCGCGCGGTAGCCGGCGCGCAGCCGCAGCTGCAGGCCGCCGCCGGTCAGCCCCTTGCGCGACACCGGCCGCCGATCGCCCGAGAGGATCTTGGCGACCTTGCGGCGCCCGCGCGCCACCGAGGGATCGACGTCGACGAGAAACGCCAGGTCGGGCCACAGGCCATTGGCGGCGGCGGCCAGGACCGGAGCGGTCTCCTCGGGCGCCAGCCCGCGCCCGGCGCAGGCCAGGACCTCGGCCGTGTAGAAGTAGCGGTCGGCGATCACGACGTCGGCGCGGGACAGGGCGGGGCGCAGGGCCTCCTCGGCCAGCTGCACCTCGCGCGCGACGTACAGCATGAGCTCGGCCCGCGGCGTCAGCGCCATGTTGCGGGCGTCGCGGCAGAAGTCGCGGATCCCCTGCGTCACCTTGGAGACGAACGAGCCCCCTTCGCGCAGGTGCTCGACCGCCAGGCCGCGGGTGCGGAGCTCCTTGGCGACGCGGTTCGAGATGGTGGTCTTTCCGCTCCCGTCGATGCCTTCGAAGACGACGAACATGTGCCGCACTCCCCCCTTCAAGCCGCCACGAAAGCCTGGAGCGTGAACAGCGGCGAGAGCACGCCGTCGTCGATCGCCTCCGACGGCGGTTCGATGTCGTGCCCCAGCGCCTGCATCCCCACCCGGAACTTCGAGAAGTGCGGCACGCCGCGCAGATCGGCCAGCGCGCCGCTCAGCCAGGCCGGCATGTCGCCGCAGTGCTTGACCTCCAGGATCCGCGACGGGAACACGCCGACCACGTCGTCGGCCAGGGGGGCCGCCGACTCGCCGGCCACCCCCATCGCCTGGGGGGTGCAAAAGGTCAGGTTCTCGTCGAGCGTGATGCGGATCCGCCGCTCCTCGGTGCTCAGGCAGACGCGGCGGTACCAGGTCGAGATGCGCGGCGCCATGCTGGGGATCGCCAGCTGATTGGCGATCAGGTCGAAGGCCTCGCCGGCCGCCGCGGGGATCTCGGCGTCGCCGCGCCGTTCGAGCAAGCGTGCCAGGTCGTCGGCCGGCGCGGCCAGGCGCACCTTGCTGCGAGCGGCCCCCAGGTTCTGTTTCAGCTCGATGTAGGCCACGCCGGAGAGCACCGGCGTCTCGCCCGGCGTCGCGGCCAGCGCGTACTCGCGCACCCGCAGCCGCCGCGCCGGCTCATCGCTGGGCGCGCGGCAGTAAGAGAGATCGTCGGTGTCCAGGTACGTCGTCCGCGTGTACGAGATCGGCTTCGACGCGTGATAGATCTCGAACGCCGTGTACGGCGCGATCGCCGCCAGCAAGCGCGTCTCCTCGGCGCCACTGAGCAGGAAACGCTGCTCGTGATCGAAAGGATCGCGGCTCGGAGCCGGATCGACCAAGGACAGGAGCTCGGCGCCCGCCATGTTGCCTCCTTTATTCGACGCAAGTTCAGAGGGAGAACGCAGCCGCACGAGCGTGGGCATTTGCAAGGTGAATGCCGCCGCGCGCGTCGACGAGTCAGGCGCAGATGCGCCAGCGCCGTCATCCAGCTGTTACCGAGAAGTAATCTGCTCAGCCGAGCGGAGTTACCGTTGTTTCCTGGTTCTTCGCCGCGGTTCGCGGGCCGTGAATGGCTGTCAGGCGGCGGCGAACGCGCCGCGCCGGGCCAGGCGTTCGGCCAGGCCGGAGGCGCGACCCAAGGGGCGCGCCACGGCCTTCTGCAGCAGCGCGCGGCGGCCGACGACGACCATCGAGCGACGGGCGCGCGTGAGCGCGGTGTACACCAGCTCGCGCGACAGCAGCGGGAGATCGATCTCGGGGAGGATCAACGCCGCCTGGTCGAGCTCGCTCCCCTGCGCCTTGTGCACGGTCGTGGCGTACGAGACGGCCAGCGCCCCCCGCAGGGTCGCGAACGGATACAGCGCCAGCCCGGCGCCGCGCGGGAACGCCACGAACGTCGCGGGCGGATGGCCGGGCGCGTCGCCCTCCACCCACAGGACGACCCCCTGGTCGCCGTTCATCAGGCCGCGATCGTAGTCGTTCTCGCTCATCATGACCGGCGTCCCGGGCACGAGCTCGGCCGGGCCGGCGCCGGCCAGCTCGTCGTGGGCGCGGCGGGCGAGGAGCTCGTTGATGCG
>CAZTZM010000289.1:0-3040 GCA_964618005.1 uncultured Myxococcales bacterium | reverse complement strand
CGGGCGGCGGCACGACACCGGGGACGGGTGGCGGCGCGACCGCGGGGACCAGCGGCGGCGCGACGTCGAGCGGCTGCGGGATGACGGCGCCCGCGCTCGGGCCCTCGAACCCGCAGACGATCACCGTGACGGATTCCACCGGTGCCTCGGCCGCGCGGCAGTTCTACGTGTCGATTCCCGCGGATTACGATCCGACCAAGGCCTACCCGCTGGTCTTTGCCTGGCACTACGCCGGCGGGACCGCGGCGACGCTGGCGGGGACCGGCTTCAGCGGCGGCTACTACGGCGTCCAGCCCAAGCTCCCCGAGGCAATCTACGTCGCCGGCCAGGGGCTCGACAGCACGCCGGGTGACGACACCACCAGCGGTTGGCCCAACACCAACGGCGGCGACCTGGCGTTCTTCGACGCGCTGGTCCCCTGGCTCGAATCCAAGCTGTGCGTCGACACCACCCGCCTCATGTCGACCGGCATGAGCTACGGCGGCATCATGACCGACCTGCTCGGCTGCCAGCGCCCGGACGTCCTGCGCGCCGTGGCCGTCATGTCCGGCGCGCTCTACAGCTTCGGCCGCAACTCGGCCTGCAAGAGCCACGACGTCGCCGCCTGGATCACCCACGGCACCGCCGACACCACCGTCGACATCTCCGGCGACGAGACCGCGCGCGACCAGTTCCTGGCCGACAACCACTGCGGCGCCACCACCAGCGCTGTCGATCCCTCGCCCTGCACGTCCTACGACGGCTGCGACAGCGGCTACCCCGTCGTCTGGTGCCCCGTCGACGGCGAAGGCCACACCATCCCCAGCTTCGCCGCCGCGGCCATCGCGACGTTCTTCGGGCAGTTCTGATCCGACTCGGGGTAGAGTTCGCCCGGTGACGGCCCCCCTGTTTCTGCGCGCCTGCCGCGGTGAAGCGACGGAACGAACGCCGCTCTGGCTCATGCGTCAGGCCGGGCGGTATCTGCCCGAGTACCGGCAGGTGCGGTCGGGCGTGACGTTTCTGGAGCTCTGCAAGTCGCCCAAGCTGGCCGCCGAGGTGACCCTGCAGCCGATCCGGCGATTCGGGTTCGACGCCGCGATCCTGTTCTCCGACCTGCTGGTGCCGCTGGAGGCGATGGGGCTGGCGGTGGAGTTCACCGACGAGGGACCGCGGCTGCCGAGCCCCATCCGCACCGCCGCCGATCTGACGCGCGTCAGCCCGTTCGATCCGGCCGCGCGGACGCCGTTCGTGATGGAGACGATCACGCGCGCGAACGAGCAGCTCGGCGGCACCCCGCTGATCGGGTTCGCGGGCGCGCCGTTCACGGTCGCCACGTACGCAGTCGAGGGGCGCACCTCGAAGAGCTTCAGCGAGACCAAGCGTCTGTTCTACGAACGCCCCGACGACGCGCATCGGCTGCTGGCGTTGATCGGCGAGGCGACGCGCGACTACCTGCTGGCGCAGATCCGTGCGGGCGCGGCGGCGGTGCAGCTGTTCGATTCGTGGGTCGGCGTGCTGTCGGCGGAGGACTTCGAGACCTTCGCGCTGCCGCACACCGCCGCGCTGGTCGCCGCGCTGCGCGCCACCGGCGTGCCGGTCATCTACTTCGCGAACGGCGCGGCCGCGATCCTGGACCGCGTGGCGCGCGTGGGCGCCGACGTCTACGGCGTCGACTGGCGGCTGCCGCTCGACGAGGCGCGCGCCCGCCTGGGGAGCGCGCCGGCCGTGCAGGGGAACCTCGATCCCGCGGTGCTGCTCGGCCCGACCGCCGAGATCGAGCGGCGCGCGCGCGACGTGGTCCGCCGCGGGGGCAAGCGCGGCCACGTCTTCAACCTGGGCCACGGCATCACCCCCGACGTCCCGATCGAGGCGGTGACCGCGCTGGTGGCGGCCGTCCGGAGCGTCTGATGGGGACGGCGGCTCCCGCGGTGGATCCGGCCAGCGCCCCGCTGGGGCTGGTCGCGCTGAACCTGGGCGGCCCCAGCTCTCTCGACGACGTTGAGCCGTTCCTGCGCCGGCTGTTCGGCGATCCCGACGTCATCCAGCTCGGCTGGCTGAGCCCCCTGCAACCGCTGTTCGCCCGGATGGTCGCCCGCCGACGGGCGCCGTTCTCGCGCGACGCCTATTCGCAGATCGGCGGCCGCTCGCCCATCCTGGAGGAGACGACCGCGCAGGTCGGCGCGGTGGCCAGGCTGCTGGAGACACGCGGGGTGGCCACCGTCCCCGTCGTGGCGATGGCGGCCTGGCACCCGCTGGCCGACGAAGCCCTGGCCACGCTGGCCGCGCGCGGCGTCCGGCGCGCCGTCGCGCTGCCGTTCTATCCGCAGGAGTCGCGCACCACGACCGGCTCGTCGCTGGGCCAGCTCGAGGCCGCGCGCAAGAAGCACCCGGCGCTGGAGATCGCGGAGATCAAGCGCTACCCCGACGCGGCCGGCTATATCGACGCCGTCTGCGCGCGGATCGAGGAGGCGGCCCGCACCCTGCCGCCCGAGCACGCCACGACCGCGCCGGTGCTCTTCTCCGCGCACGGCCTCCCGGAGGTCTACATCCGCCGCGGCGATCCCTACCTCGACGACGTGCGCCTGACCGTCGAGCAGGTGGTGACGCGGCTCGGTCTGCGCGGGCGGGCCCGGATCTGTTTCCAGAGCCGCGTCGGCCGCCAGCGCTGGCTGGGACCCTACACCGAGGCGGTGATCGACGAGCTGGGCGCCGCCGGAACGCGGGCGGTCCTGGTGGTCCCGATCGCCTTCACCGGCGAGCACATCGAGACGCTGCAGGAGATCGACATCCTCTACCGCGCGCGGGCTGAAAAGGTGGGCATCGTCCACTTCGCCCGCGCCCGTACCGTGGGCACGCACCCCGCCTTCATCGGCGCGCTGGCCGATCTGACCGAGCGCGCCGCCCGCGACCGCGGCTGGATCTAGAGACCGGATCAATTTAGGTCGCTGAGAAAAATCCTAAGCGTTTGGATCCCTTAGAAGAAAGGGGATCGACGCGGAACACGGATCGTGATCAAACGGTTCCAGGAGGGAATCGATGGACGCGATCTGGACGACCGAGA
>CAZTZM010000288.1:0-9825 GCA_964618005.1 uncultured Myxococcales bacterium | reverse complement strand
GTACAAGCCGCCGCACAAGGGCGGGTACTTCCCGGTTCCGCCGACCGATACGCTGCACGACCTGCGCGCCGACATGGCCGTGACGCTCGAGAAGGTGGGCATCCCGGTCGAGGTGTTCCACCACGAGGTGGCCACCGGCGGTCAGTGCGAGCTGTCGATGCGCTTCAACAGCCTCAAGAAGATGGCCGACTGGACCATGTGGTACAAGTACGTGGTCAAGAACGTCGCGCGCGCCAACGGGCGGACCGCCACCTTCATGCCGAAGCCGATCTTCGGTGACAACGGCTCGGGCATGCACTGCCACCAGTCGATCTGGAAGGACGAGAAGAACCTGTTCGCCGGCGACAAGTACGCCGGGCTCTCGGACATGGCGCTCCACTACATCGGCGGCATCCTGAAGCACGCGCCGGCGCTGTGCGCGTTCACCAACCCGGGGACGAACAGCTACAAGCGGCTGGTTCCGGGCTACGAGGCGCCGGTCAACCTGGCCTACTCGTCGCGCAACCGCTCGGCGTCGGTCCGCATCCCGATCGGCGGCAGCTCGCCCAAGGCCAAGCGGCTCGAGTTCCGCTGCCCCGATCCGACCGCCAACCCGTACATCGCGTTCGCCGCGATGCTGATGGCCGGCCTGGACGGCATCCAGAACAAGATCGACCCGGGCAAGCCGCTGGACAAGGACATCTATGCCCTCTCGCCCGAGGAGTCAAAGGACGTGCCGAAGGCGCCGGGCTCGCTCGATCACGCGCTGAACGCGCTCGAGAAGGATCACGCCTTCCTGCTCAAGGGCGACGTGTTCACCCCGGATGTCATCTCGACCTGGCTCGACTACAAGCGCGAGAACGAGGTCGACGCGATTCGCCTGCGGCCGCACCCGCACGAGTTCGCGCTCTACTTCGACAACTAACAGGGTGGGGACCCTCAAAGGGTCCCCAAACCCACCCGCGATGGGCGCAGCCGAGCAAGCTCGTCTGCGCCCGACGCGTTTCGGCGATTTGGTGTTATCTCGACGGGAGGGGCCTCTGGCTTCTCCCGTTTGCGTTTCCGAAAACTGGAGGGCCGACCGGATTTTCCGATGCTGGGGCGGCCCCTTAGGCTTTGACGGGGAATCCGCGCTGACCTAAGATTCAGAGTTCGCGGAAGCCGCCGACGCTCCGCAAACCTCTCCATGGGTGGGCTCTCTCTCAGCGAACTCGCCAGGCGTTCGATGTGGCGAATCGTCCCGAAGCGCGCCGTGTCAGGGGCCATCGGATGGGGCGCCAGCCGTGGGCTGCCGGTTCGGCTGCGGAGCATGATGCTGTCTCGGTTCGCGCGCGTGTATGGCATCGACGTCGCCGAGGCTGAAAAGCCGCTCGACAGCTACACTGGCTTCGACGACTTCTTCACCCGGCGCCTGCGGCCCGATGCGCGGCCGATCGCCGCCGCGCCAGGATCGATCGTGTCGCCCGCCGACGGAATCGTCGTGGAGTGCGGTCTGGCGACGGCAGGCAAGCTGATTCAGGCCAAGGGGACGTTGTTCGAGCTGGCTGAGCTTCTCGGAGACGCGGAGGTCGCGAGCAAGCTGGAGGGCGGCGCCTACCTCATCACGTACCTCTCGCCGAAGGACTATCACCGGGTCCATGCGCCCGTCGACGGACGCGTGGCCGGCTGGCGTCACATCCCTGGCGCGCTGTTCTCCGTCGGCGCGAAGAGCGTCGCTTCGGAGCCGGGGCTGTTCGTCCGCAACGAGCGCCTGGTGACCCTGATTGAGATGGACGGCGGCGGGCTGTGCGCGGTCGTGATGGTTGCCGCGATCGGCGTCGGTCACATGACGGTCTCGTACGATTCCGACGTGGCCACGCACAGGCCCCGCTTCTTGCGCGCGGCTGTTCGCCACCGCCAGTACGACGAGCCCAAGCCGCTCCGTCGCGGCGAGGAGCTGGGCGTGTTCCACCTGGGGTCGACCACCATCGTGGTCTTTGAACCCGGACGTGCCGACCTGGGCACCTTCGCCGCAGGCGATTCGATGAAGATGGGCGTCGGCATCGGTCACCGTCGCTCCAACAACGCGAACGCCGCGGTGGCCGCGGCGCGTGAGGGGTGACGGCTCGTGTCGAAAGCCCACGACGAGACGATTCACACCGCCAGCGATGCCGACGCAGACGCCACGCCGGCGCCCGTCCGCAGCGTGGTTGACGACGGTTCGGGACCCAAGCACCGCGACGGGGCGGCCAGCCGGCGGCCGCGCTCGGTGCCGCCCCGCGAACGGAGCGGCCCGATCGGGATCGCCAGCGGCGATTTCGCCACGCCCACCGTCCGCCGGCGGACGATCACCCAGCCGCGCGGGACGCCGGCGCTCGGCGTTCCGCTGTCGGGCGCTGCGGCACATCTTCAGGACGCGCTGACGCCGCCGCCCGAGGTGCCGCTGCCGCCCCCGTCGGCGCCTCCGTCGCCACCGCCCGCAGCGCCGCCGGTGGCCGTTGCCCCGCCGCCCCCGCCTCCGGCGCCAGCGCCGGTGGTGCCGCCGCCTGTCTCCGCCGCCGAGATCCCGCCGGTCGGCGCCACGCCGGTCGATCTGGTCGACGGGACGTCCGGGCAGGCGCCGATGTCCGTGCCGCCGATGGATAACCCGTTCGGTCCGGAGCCCGGCTCCGGGGCCGCAGACAACGAGGCCGCGATCCTGGCCGCCGAGGCGGCGGCGGTTCGGGCGCTCGACTCCGGGCCGTTGACCCCGCCGCCCGAGGTGATGGTCCCGGGGCCGACGCCGCCGCCCCTTCCCAAGGCGCCGCCCCCGTCGCCCGTCGCCACCGGCAGCGGCGCGACGCCGCCCCCTGCGCCGGCAAAGGAGGTCGAAGGGCCCGTTCCCGTCGACCTGGCGGCCGACCAGCTCACGCCGGCGCCACAGCCGCTGCGCCCAGCCCCGGAGCAAGACGTGGCCGGGGCGGTGCCGGTTCGCCCGATGGGGAGCGAGGGGAGCGCCGCCTCGTCCGACCTGGTCAACGCCGTCGGCACGCCGACGCCGGCCCCCGATGCTTCGCTGCCCGCGTCCCTGGCTCCGCCCGAGGCAGACGACGAGCTCCAGGGCGCTGACGAGCTGGAGGTCGACGAAGCGGACGGCGCACCATCCGACGGGACCGCTCCAGGGGCGCCCGCCGCCCGCCCAGCGCCGCCTCCCATCCCGGGCAGCTATCTGAAGACGCCAGGGCCCGAGCTGAAGATCACGACGCCGCCTCCGGCGCCAGCTCTGACGGCCGAGGCCCACGGGCCGCTCCTGCCGGCGTTGCCGATCCTGCCCGAGGCGCTCACACAGCGTCCCCGTCGCCCCAAGCGCTCCAAACCCTGGTTCGAGGAGGTGTTCGACGAGGACTACCTCCGTACGCTCCCGTTCATGCGGGCCGACCAGACGCTGCGCGAGGTGGAGTTCGTGTCGGGGGCGCTCAACGCCTCGTCGGGGGCCGAGATCCTCGACGTCGGCTGCGGCTACGGCCGGCACGCGATCGAGATGGTCCAGCGCGGCTTCAACGTGACCGGGCTCGATCTCTCGTTGCCGCTGCTGATCCGGGCCGCGGACGAGGCCCAGCGCCGCTCGCTGACCGTCAATTTCGTCCACGCCGACATGCGCGAGATGGCGTTCGAGAAACAGTTCGACGGGGCCTACTCGATGCTGACCTCGTTCGGCTACTTCGACGAGGAGACCAACCTGCGGGTGGCCGAGCGGATCGCACGCGCGCTCAAGCCGGGCGGCCGGTTCCTGCTCGACATCGTCAACCGCGACTACGTCGTGGCTGACCTGCCGGTGCGGGTCTGGTGGGAGGGGACCGGCTGCGTCGTCCTGGAAGAGGTCGACTTCAACTTCCACACCAGCCGCATCAACACCCACCGATCGATCGTCTTTGAGGATGGGCGGCAGCTTGAGCAGGAGCTGTCGGTGCGGGCGTACAGCCTGCACGAGATCGGCCGGCTGTTACGCCAGGCCGGGTTCCGGGTGATCGACGTCTCGGGGAACCTGGCGACGCGCGGCGACTTCTTCGGCAGCGCCTCCCGGAACCTCTTCATCGTCGCCGAGAAGCGCGAAGAAGAGTAGCGAGCGGCGGGCGGGGCCCCCGCGATCCGTCCGGATCCAGGACCGGCCCAGCCGCATCCTAAGTATTTGACTGACCACGGTTAACGCGTCGCGCGGGCGGTCGCGAAAAAAGATTTGCGCGGCCATTGTGCTTGTGTCAGCGCTCCCCATCTTGCCCCGGCGTGCACACCTTGCAACCAAAGCGCCGCCGCAAGCATCAGAGTCTACGAGGCGTGACGCGGTCAGACCCGGAATATTTTTCTACCCAGATCCGTATATCCCCCAAGGGTCCAAAAGTGTCTGGATCGCGACGCGGCTCGATGGAGATGAAGATGGCCGTACGAGGAGCAAAAGCAAAACTGGCGCGAAAGACACGGCCCGCAGACGCGGCCCGGAAATCCGCGTCCAACGTGTCACGCCGCACGGCCCATGAGGTCAAGGCCGACGGCAAGGTCAAGGTGTCCGGCAAGTTTCCGACCGCGCGCGCGCCGATGCCGGCACCAGCCAACGATACGGTTCCCCTGAACGCGGAGCCCGAGGTGATCGCGGGCGCCGTACCGCCGATGGACGAGCTCGAGACCGAGGATCTGGGCGCCACCCCGGGCGTCGAGATGGAGGCCGAGGAGACCGAAGAGGTCGCGGGGGAGATCCACGCTGCCGCCGAAGAGGCCGACGAGGACGAAGAAGAGGACGAGGACGGCGAAGCAGAGCCGACCGCGGAGACCAAGAAACGTCGCGGCGACGAGGAGCCGGCCAGCTTCCTCGCCATGTACTTCCGAGACATGGCGGAGCTGGAGGTCCTGCGTCCCGAGCAAGAGTTCGAGACGGCTCGCAACATCGAGGAGATGGAGCTGAATCTCTGGCGGACGATCCTCGCCTTCGCGCCCGGCGTCGACTGGGTGCTCGACGTGGTCGAGCGCGAAGTCGGCAAGCCACTGCCCGAGGCGAAGATCCACCGCGTCTCCGCCGCCGGTGCGCGCCGCCGCTCGTCGATCCCGGCGCGCGGCAAGTTCGAGAAGACCGGGACCGCGCTGGCTCTTAAGCTGCGCGCGTTGGACATCGATCGCATCTTCCTGGACGCATCGCTGGCCGAGATTCAGCGGGTGGGCCGCGCCGTGCACGGGCTCCCATTCGAAGGGACGGTCCCGTTCTCGACCTCGACCAAGGCATTCGCCGATTACGTGAAGTCGGTCGCCGGAAAGGCTCTTCGCCTCAAGGCCGCCAAGAACGAGTTCGTAAAGGCGAATCTGCGCTTGGTGGTGTCGATCGCGCGCCGGTTCAATCACGGTCGCCTGCCGCTCGCCGATCTCATCCAAGAGGGAAACATTGGCCTCATGAAGGCGGTGGAGCGGTACGACTATCGCCGGGGGTTCCGCTTCTCGACCTACGCCAGCTGGTGGATTCGTCACGCCATCAGCCGAGCCTTGGCCGACAAGGGGCGCGCGGTCCGGCTGCCCGTCCACATGATCGACGCCTACCACCGCATCGCGAAGTCTCAGCGCGAGCTGCAGTCCAAGCTGGAGCGGCTGCCGACGACGCAAGAGATCGCGGCGGCGACGGGCATCGAGGCTGAGAAGCTGGAGAAGATGAAGACCTTCCTGTCCGAGACGCCGGTCTCTCTCGACCGGCCCATCTCCGACGAGGACGGTCGGCGGCTCATCGACGTGCTGGTCGACCCGAACGAGGGTCCGGCCGTGCCCGAGCAGATGGCCTCCACCGAGACGCAGAGCGAGATGCTGAAGTTCCTGGCATCGCTCAAGCCGATCGAGGCCGACATCCTCCGCAAGCGGTTCGGCCTGGTGAACGATCGTGAGCGGACGCTCAAGGAGATTGGCGACGAGTACCGCCTGTCCCGCGAGCGGGTTCGCCAGCTGCAGGAGCAGGCGCTGGTGAAGATGCGCCGGGCGATGGCCAAGCGCGAATCGGTCTGAGCACACGAGCTCCTTTGAGCGATCGGCCAACTGAGCGCGCGGCCAAATCGGCGCGCGATCAGTTGACCTGATTTTCGCCGGGGGCTATGGTCGCTCTTCCCCCCCTCGCGCGGAGGCGATCATCCGATGAAGCGTGCCCTCGGTCTGGTTCTTTCCATGGTTGTGTTCGCCACGCTCTCGGCGTGCACGCAGAGCGGCGGTCCGCTCAAGGTCGACTCAGTGGAGCCGCCACAAGGAACCACCGCCGGCGGCGAGGAGATCACCATCAACGGTGGCGGTTTCCAGCCGGGCAAGACCCAGGCGGAGGTGAAGTTCGGACACAAGAAGTCCGAGATGGTCACCATCGCCTCGACCAGCAAGATCCGTGTCGTGACGCCGAACGGCGACAAGGGCCCGGTCGACGTGACCGTCATGTTCGACGACGGCAGCACGTTCAAGATCCCGAACGCCTTCCGCTACGTCGAGCCGGCCTCGGGCGATAACACCCGCCAGGCCTTCTTCGGCGGCCAGAAGGCCTCCGGCGCCGGCAAGATCGAAGTCGAGAAGAAGCAGTAGAGAGGGCGGGAGGGCCCCGCCCCTCCCACAGCCCGGCTCCCGCCGCCTAGCGGACTTCGAGGCGGAACAACTGCTGGCCCATCAGCATGAAGGCGCCGGTGGGGACGGTCCGCTCGTGGCGGATGCGCAGGAAAGTGCCGTTCGAGGAGCCGAGGTCGGTCAGAAACGCTCGCTCGTCGTGGAGTGAGATCCGCGAGTGGGTCCCCGAGACGTAGCCGTCCTCGGGGAACAGGATGTCGCCTCGCTCGCGGCCGAGCACGATCGATTCGCCGAACAGCGGGAACGCCGACCCGTCGACGTCGCGGCCGACGATCACCGAGAGCCGCCCCCAGAACCCGGGGTTCGGGGTTCCCATGATCTCCGTGCCGTCCTCGAGCGCCTGCGGCGACGAGATGACCTCGAAGCGGAGCAGCTCCTGCCCGATGCGAAAGATGTCGCCGGACTCCAGCGGCTCCTCACCGTCGATCTTCAGGAAGATCCCGTTGAGGCTCTGCAGGTCGCGGATGGTGACCCCGCCTGGGCCGAGCGCGATCTCGGCGTGGCGCGGGGACAGATAGGCGTCGGCGTCGAACAATGGCGCCTGGCCGCGTCCGATGATGTTCTCGCCCTCATGGAGCGGATGCGCGCCCCCTTCCGAACCGTCCGGGCGGATCAAGATCAAGCGCCCGCGCGGCACCGCCACTGGCGCAGCCGCCGCGTTGCCGGCCATGAACATGGTGCGCGGCGGGGCGGCGCCGACGCCGGTCGCGGCCGTGCCGGAGGGCTGCCGTCCCACGCGGGTCCCGCAGCCGCCGCAAAATGCGAAGCCGGCTTGCACGGGCTTGCCGCAGCTCGGGCAGAGGATCTCACCCGCCGCGGCCGCCGGGACGGGCGCGGCCGAGCCGGTCACCCGAACCGGGGCCGGCGTGGCGCCGGCCGTGAAGCCGATGCTGCCCGCCGCGGCGGCAATGCTGTTGCCGATCGTGCTCCCGCTGGCCGGACCGCCGTTGCCGTTGGTCGTGGGGGAGATGCCGGTCGTGCGGGCGACCGGAGGCGGGGTCGCTCCGGGTGCCAGCGGGTTCGGCGGAAGGGAAAACGGGATGGGGGCCGGCATCTTGGGCGAGTCGCCCCAGGGGATGCCGCCGCGCGACTTGGGCGCCACGGGTGACGAGGTGCGCAGCTCACCCGCTGCCGCGCTGCCACCACCGGTCGGGGCCGGCGGCAGGACCGTCCGCGCGGTCTCCAGGGCGGGCTCCGGCGCCATGGTCTGGGCCGCCGCGGGGCTTGCCGCGACGGGGGCGGGCGCGGCAACCGGTTTCACCAGCTCACTGCCACAGCCGAGGCAAAACTTGTAATGGTCCTGATTTTCTTTGCCGCAGCGATTGCAGGTAATCAAAGGGACCCCCGATGGATCTATCGCACCTAACATGGCGAGTGGCCAGCGTCAATTCGGCCGGCTGGGTGGAAATTCAGCGCCGCGCGCGGGCTGCCAGCTCGACCGGACGCCCCCACCTCCGGGCGTGCGCCGGTCCCTCGCTCAGCTGACTTCGACGCGGAGCAGCTGCTGCCCGAGAAACACGTGGTCGCCGTGCTCGAGCGGGAGCTCGTCGTTGATCCGGACGAAGGTCCCGTTCTTGGACCCCAGGTCGGTCAGGGTGATCTGACCTTCTCCGTTCATGGTGATCTGGGCGTGGCGGCCCGAGATGAAGGGGTCGTCCAGGAAGTTGACGTCGTTCCCCTCGCGCCCGATCGAGATCACGTCGTTCCGCGAGCGGTAGATCATGCCGATCTCGCCCCCCCGTAGGCGCTGAATCAGCTTCATCTTCGAAGGGCGCTTGGGGCTGGCGTAGAAATAGGTCCCTTCCGCGTCCGGCTGCGGCCCGAGGTCGGGCGGCGACGGTTCGATCTGCAGCAGCTGCTCGCCGATCAGGAACAGCGCACCCGGCGCCAGGACGACCGGGACCTTGATGCGGATGAAGACGCCGTTGACTGACCCTTCGTCGACGACGTGGAGCTTGTTGTCGCGGTAGATGAAGCTGGCGTGCCGCGGTGACAGCAGCGGATCGTCGGGGAACATGATGGCCCCCTCCAGGCGACCGGCCAGGTGCTCGGTGGCGTTCAGCAGGTAGGTTACGCCGTCGACACCTTCACCCTTGATGACGGTCAGCTTCGCGCGACCCGGCGGTTGCTGAGTCGCGCCGAAGAACATCGTCTTGGCAGGGCCGGGGGCCGCGTCCAGCTTGTTGCCACAGCTGCCGCAGAAGCGATTTCCGGCCGGTACCTCGGCCCCGCAGTTCGGACAGAGCATCACGGCATTTTCAGCCGCGCTGCCGCCAAGTCAAGCGCGGGCGGGCCGATCCGGGCTGCTCAGCCGCTGGATGGGCGGGGCGCGCGGCCGACCGCCTCCAGCGCCGCGGCCCGCACCAGCGCGTTCCGGTCGCCGGCGGCACGTTCCAGGGACGCGCGGCCGGGGAGACCCAGCACCGCCAGCAGCTGGACGGCCGAGAGCCGGCGCGTCCAGGAGGCGGGGGCGCCGTCGTCCACCAGCAGCGGCGCAGCGCCCGCCGCGATCGCCGCCGCCAGCGCCGGGTGAGCCTGAACCAGGAAGCGCGCCGCGTCGGCCGCGGCCGCCGCCAGCACGGCTGCGCCGTCGCCGGCTGCTTCGGCCAGCCGGGCCGGGGTGGCGCGTTCGTCGTCCAGCTTGGCCAGCACGCGGAGCGCCAGCGCCCGCGTCCCGGGCTCCGGGTCGTCAAGCGCGGCGACCACACTGTCGGCCAGCGGTGCGACGAGCTCGTGAATCGCGGCCAGCGTTTCGCGCGGGCAGGCGGCATCGCCGGTCGGGGCCAGCGCGCCGAGCCCAGGTCCGTCGGCGCGGCTGTCGAGCGCCTCCAGGGCGGCGCGTCGCGCACTTCCGCCTCGAGCCAGAGCGCTGGTCAACAGATCGCCGAGCTCGCGCACCCGCGGGCGCCAGAGCGGCGCCAGGTCGCCCGGCGGAGGCGTTATGGTCCAGGCGCCCAGGACCGCCGGCAGGGCGATCGCGTTTCCAGTCACCGCCCGCGCGTCGTCGGGCGGCGGGCCGGCCCACCGCCAGACCGCGAGCGCGCCGAGCGCCGCCGCCGGCGCCGAGACACCGGCGTCCCCCGGCAACAGCGCGCGCGCCAGCAGCAGCCCCAGCGCACGCGGTTCACGCGTCCGGGCGAGCGCCACCATCGCGTCGCGGGCCAGGTCGTCACCGCCGTCGGAGAGCTCGAGGAGGGGGACCACCGCCGCGGGCCCGCCGGCGCGCCCCAGCGCGGCCACGGCGGCCTGGCGAACCGGGAT
>CAZTZM010000287.1:0-12921 GCA_964618005.1 uncultured Myxococcales bacterium | reverse complement strand
GGGGCCGCTCAGGGCGGCGCGGCGGCGTCGTTGATCATCAACTCGGACGGCGCGGTGACGGTCAGCGGCACGGTCGACGCGCGCGGCGGCCTGGCCACCGGCGCCACCGCCGGAGCGGTCGCCGGCGGCGCGGCCGGCGCGGTGCGGATCGGCGAGACCTCCGGCCCGACCACGATCGCCATCGTGGTCCCCGTCGTCGCCAGCGGCGGTGACGGCATCGGCTCGGCCGGAACGGGCGGCACGGTCACGCCGGAGCCCGCCACCGGCAACGTCACCATCGCCGGCCCGAACGCGATCGACGTGACCGGCGGCAACTCGATGAGCACGCCGGGCGCCGGCGGTCTCATCAACGGTGGCCCGCGCACCGATCCGGGCAGCGGCAGCGTGCACATCAGCGGCGACCTGGACGCCAGCGGCGGGTCGGTCATGATGGGCGGCTCCGGCAACGGCGCCGACGGCGGCCGGATCGACATGGAGCTGGCGCCCACCGACGGCGGCTTCACGATCGATCAGACCGCCGACATCAAGGTGAACGGCGGCGACTCCGGGGGAACCGGGACCGCGGGCGGCGGCGGCCACTTCTGGCTGTTCACCAAGGACGGCGACCTGGTCATGTCAGGGACGGCCACCGCGCTCGGCGGCAACGCGCCCGACCCGGGCGGCGTCGGCGGAGGCGGCGGGATGATCTACTTCTTCACCGACAACAACCACAACGCCGTCGACGTGCCCAAGGGTAACCTGCTGATCGCGGCCACCGGGGTGCTGAACGCCTCGGGCGGCAACGGCGACACCGGCGGCGCCGCCCGCAACAACGGCATCCCGGGCTTCGTGGCCACCTTCCCGGCGCAGCAGGAGGAGATCGCGATCTTCCTCAACTGCGACGGCCAGCACGGCAACACGCACAACTGGATGCAGAACAACGGCACGCTGATCGCCAAGGGCGGCGTCCACAACGGCCAGGGCGGCGACGTCGTGTTCCACGGGATCCCGCCGGGGGTGATCGGCACGCCCAGCGCGGACAGCGGCGACTACCCTGTCCCCTCGGGCAACGTCGAGAATACCGGGGACGGCAGCGGCGCCCCGGGCGACTTCCGGGGCGAGTAGCACGAAGCGAGCAAGAACGACGACCGCCGCCGGGCCCAGCCTGGCGGCGGTTTTGTTACGCGCCGAGCTTGAGGTTGCGGCGGATGCGGGCCAGCGGCTAGTCGGTGTTCGGCACGAACGGCCGTCCCGTGATGAGCTCACAGAGCTGGATATAGCGGCGCGCGGCCTCCATGCGCAGCTCGTCGGAGAGCGCCGGCGGCGTCCCCTCGCCGCGGAAGCCCTGGTCGGCCAGGGCGCGGCGCACGTACTCCTTGTCCAGCCCGCGCGGCTCGTCGCCCCGGGCGAAGCGGGCTTCGTAGTCGTCGGCGTACCAGTAGCGCGACGAGTCCGGGGTGTGGATCTCGTCGATGAAGCAGAGCGTGCCGTCGGGGCGGCGGCCGATCTCGTACTTCGTGTCGACCAGGATCAGGCCGCGGCGCAGCGCCTCGGCCTGGCCGAAGGCGAACACGCGCGCGCACATGTCGGCGGCCTGGTCGAAGTCCTCGGCGGTCAGAAGGCCCATCTGCAGGACCTCCTCGCGCGACACCGAGCGATCGTGATCGCCCTTCTCGGCCTTGGTCGACGGCGTCAGGATCGGCTTGTCCAGCCGCTGGTTCTTGCGCATCCCGTCGGGCAGCTTGTGGCCGCAGAAGACCCGATCGCCCTTCTGGTAGTGCGTCCAGATCGACGTCGAGGTCACCCCGGTCATGTACGACCGCATGATCAGCTCGACCGGCAGCAGCTTGCACTCGCGCGCCACCGTCACCGAGGGATCCGGGACGCTGATGATGTGGTTCGGCGCCAGGTTGGCGGTCGCCTCGAACCAGAACGCCGCCATCTCGTTCAGGACCTGGCCCTTGAACGGGATGGTCCCCAGCACCACGTCGAAGGCGCTGATGCGGTCGGTGGCGATGAGCGTCCGCTTGCCGTCGCGCACGTAGCAGTCGCGGACCTTGCCCTCGTATTTCTCCCCCAGCTCGGGGAGGTTCGTCGCGTCCAGCGTCTTGCCCAGCTGCGCGCGCAGCACCTTGTCGTCGATCTGGCTCATGTTGGGTCCTCTCAGTTGTCCTGGCCGGCCAGCGCGCGATCGATGATCGCGCCCGTGTGGCGAAGGTGGTGGCCGAGGTCGAAGGCGCGGTCGATCTCTTCCTCGGTCAGACGTGCGGCGATCTCCGGATCGGCGCCGAGCAGCGCGCGGAAGCTCCCCTCCCCCGCCCCGGCGCGCAGCGCGCTCTTCTGCACCAGCTCGTAGGCCGGCTGGCGCGCCATGCCCTTGCGGACCAGCGTCAGCAGCACGGCCTCGCTGAAGAACAGGCCGCCGGTGATCTCCAGATTCTTGCGCATCCGGTCGGCGTTCACGACCAGCCCGTCGATCAGCGTGGCGGCGCGGCGGACCATGAAGTCGCAGAGGCCCGTGCCGTCCGGGCCGATCACGCGCTCGACCGAGGAGTGCGAGATGTCGCGCTCGTGCCACAGCGCCACGTCCTCCGACGCGGCGACGGCGTACGACCGCAGCAGCCGCGCGATCCCGGCCAGGTTCTCGGACAGGATCGGGTTCTTCTTGTGCGGCATGGCGGACGAGCCCTTCTGGCCCTTCCCGAAGGCCTCCGTCGCCTCGCCGACCTCCGTGCGCTGCCAGTGGCGCACGGTCAGCGCCAGGCGCTCGACGGCGGTGCCGATCCGGGCCAGCGCCGAGAAGTAGGCCGCGTGGCGATCGCGCGCCACCACCTGCGTCGGGACGGTCTCCGGCCGCAGCCCCAGCGCGCTCAGCGCCGCGAGCTCGATCGACGGCTCGAGGTTGGCGTAGGTGCCGACCGCGCCGGCGATCTTGCCGACGGCGATCTCCTGCCGCGCCGCCACCAACGTCGCGCGGGCGCGACCCAGCTCGGCGTAGAAGCCGGCGAACACCAGCCCGGCGGTGATCGGCTCGGCGTGGATGCCGTGCGAGCGGCCGATGGCCGGCGTCGCCCGGTGCTCCTCGGCGCGGCGGCGGCAGGCGGCCCGCAGCAGGTCGAGGCCCGCCAGTATTTGATCGGCCGCCTCCACCAGCGTGATCGCGAACGACGCGTCCAGCACGTCCGACGACGTCATCCCCAGGTGCAGCCAGCGCGCCGGCTCGCCCGCCAGCTCCTCGACGTGGGTCAGGAAGGCGATCACGTCGTGCCGGGTCCGCTCCTCGTGCTCCAAGATCCGTTCGGGATCCAGGCGCCCGGCGGCCTTGGCGCGCACGGCGGCGGCGGTGCCGGCCGGGACGGCGCCCGCGGCCTCCATCGCCTCGCAGGTGGCGAGCTCGACCTTCAACCAGGTCTCATAGCGGTGGCGGTCGGACCACAGCCTGGCCAGTTCCGGGCGCGTGTAGCGGGAGATCATCCGGGGGCGCCCGTTTTAACGAAATCGTGCCGGAGGTTCAAGGCAAGAGCACCGTGGACCCGGTCGTCCGGCGCGCCTCCAGGTCCCGGTGGGCCTGGGCGGTATCGCGCAGCGCGTAGGTCTGGCCGATGGGGATCCGAACCGCGCCCCGCCCGACCACGTCGAACAGACGGCCGGCCGACTGAACCAGCTCCTCGCGCGTTCCGATGTAGTGAGTCAACGAGGGGCGCGTCACGAACAGCGATCCCCCGGCGGCCAGCCGCGCCAGGTCCAGGGGCGGCACCGGCCCGGACGACTGCCCGAACAGCACCAGCATCCCGCGGGGCGCCAGGCAGGCCAGGGAGGCCTCGAACGTCTCCTTGCCGATCGAGTCGAAAACCGCCCGCACCCCGGCACCGCCGGTGATCGCCTTGACCCGCGGCGCGATCTCCTCGCGGTGCGTGTCGATCACCTCGTCGCAGCCGTTCTGGCGGGCGCGCGCGACCTTGTCGCCGCCGCCGGCCGTGCCGATGACCTTGAGGCCGATGGCCCGCGCCCACTGGCAGGCGATGCTGCCCACCCCACCCGCCGCGGCGTGGAACAAGATGGTGTCGCCGCGCGCCACCCGCGCGCAGCGGTAGAGCAGGTATTCCGCCGTCATCCCCTTCAGCATCATGGCGGCCGCGGTCCGATCGTCGATCCCGCTCGGCAGCCGCACCAGGCGGTCGGCGGCGATCAGGCGGGTCTCGGCGTAGGCGCCGTTGGCGCCCGCGTAGGCCACGCGGTCGCCGATGGCCAGCTCGCTGACGCCCGGACCGACCGCCTCGACGATCCCGGCGCCTTCCTGCCCGAGCACGAAGGGCAGCCCGGACGCCTTGTACAGCCCGGTCCGGAAGTAGACGTCGACGTAATTGAGCCCGATGGCGGTCTGGCGGAGGCGGACCTGACCGGCCGCCGGTTCGGGGTCGGCGACGGTCTCGAAGCTCAGCTTCTCGGGCCCTCCCAGTTCATGGATGACGATAGCGTGCGACATTCTCGACGGTGACGATATAGCGCGACTTGCCAGCGCCTGCCCACGCTCACGACAGGCCGAGCAGCACGCGCAGCCGGTCGGCCACGCGGTGCCCGGCGCCGGCGCGACGGGGCGCGACGAACACGGTGTCGTCACCGGCCAGCGTCCCCATCACCTCAGTGAGGCCGGCTTCGTCCAGCGCGCGCGCCACGGCGGCGGCGGCGCTGGCGGTGGTGCGCACGACCACCAGCGCGCCGTTGCTCTCCACCCCCTCGACCAGCCGCCGAACCGGATCGAGCGGCAGCGCGCCGCCGTCGCCCGCCACCAGGTAGCGCGGGCCGTCGGGACCGACCGCGCGGCGGACCCCCAGCAGCGCCATATCGCGCGAGAGCGTGGCCTGCGAGGCCCGGATCCCCTTGGCGCCCAGCCGGCGCAGCAGCTCGCCCTGGCTGCCGACGGCGCGCCCGGTCAGGATCTGGCGGATCGCCTCGCGGCGACTCTGAGCGCTGGGCATCTCCTACGTCACCAGCGTGCCGACGCCGTGGTCGGTGAACAGCTCGGCGACGACGCTGTGCGGGGCGCGGCCGTCGACGATGTGCACCGCCCGGACGCCGCCGGCCAGCGCCTGCAGCACCGCCTGCGCCTTCACCAGCATGCCGCCGCGGATGCTCTGGCCCAGGCGCGCCTCCAGATCGGCCGCCTTGATCTCGGACAGCAGGTTCCCCTGGTCGTCGAGGATCCCCGCCACGTCGGTCAGGAAGATCAGCCGCTCGGCGCCGCAGGCCGAGGCGATCTCGCCCGCCGCCACGTCGGCGTTGATGTTGTAGCTGGAGCCGTCGGCGCCGAACCCGACCGGTGAGATGACCGGCGTGTAGCCGCGCTCGAGAAACATGTCCAGCAGATCGGCGTTGACCGCGTCGATCTCGCCCACGAACCCCAGATCCGGCTTGCCGGGCGCGGTCGCCAGCTTGCTCGCCATCAGCAGCCGGCCGTCCTTGCCCGACAGGCCGATGGCGTTGCCGCCCAGGCTGTTGATGAGGCCGACGATCTCCGTGTTGATCCGGCCGGTCAGCACCATCTCGACCACCTGCACCTCTTCGCGGCCCGTGATGCGCTGGCCGTCGGCGAACTCCGACTTGCGCCCCATCTTCTCCAGCGTCTTGGTGATCTCGGGGCCGCCGCCGTGGACGATGACCGGCCGCAGGCCGGCCGACTGCAACAGCACCACCTCCTCGGCGAAGCTGCGCTTCAGCGCCGGATCGATCATGGCTGCGCCGCCGTACTTGATGACCGCGCGCTTGCCCGCGAACTTGCGGATGTAGCTGAGCGCCTCGACGATCACCGGCCGGTTCACGCCGCCCGGGGCGCGCGTGGCGCCGCCGGCGCCGGGCCCCGAGTAGTACTCGGCGTTGATCTTCACGTAGTCGAACGTGAGATCGCAGCCCAGCGCGCGGGCCGAGGCGCTGCCCAGGCCCAGGTCCATCCGGACCGCGATCTCGGCCGCCTGCATCTTCGCCGCGAGCGCCGCCTTGTCGAACTCGACCGGCCCGCCCTGCTCGTAGACGCGAATCCCTTGGATGTCCAGCGTGACGCCGGCCGGATCGATGGCGAAACCCCGCGCGCCGATCCGCGCGCCCAGCGCGGCCAGGATGCGCCCCCAGGAGGGATCGCCGCCGAAGATCCCCGACTTGACCAGGCTGCCGCCCGCGACGGCGCGCGCCAGGTCCTTGGCCATGGCCCGCTCGGGAACACCCGCCACGTCGACGATCAGCAGCTTGGTGGCGCCCTCGCCGTCGGCGGCGATGGCCCGCGCCAGGTCGGCGCACAGGCTGGTCAGCGCCGACTCGAGCGCCGCGTAGGCCGGCCCGTCGTTGCCGATCTCGGGCGCGCCCGCGGCGCCGTTGGCCAGCGCCACCACCATGTCGTTGGTCGACATGTCGCCGTCGACCGTGATGGTGTTGAACGTCTCCTCGACCGCGGCGCCGAGCGCACGCTGCAGCGTCTTGGGCGCGACGCGCGCATCCGTCGTGATGAAGCAGAGCATGGTGGCCATCTGCGGGTGGATCATCCCCGACCCCTTGGCGATCGCCGCGAAGCGGACCGGCTTGCCGCCCACCGAGAGCTCGCGGAACGCCAGCTTGGTCCGCAGATCGGTGGTCCGGATCGCCTCGGCCGCCGCCGCGACGTCGTCGCCCAGCGCCGCCACCAGCGCCGGCGCGGCGGCGCTGATGCGCTCGATCGGCAGCCGGACGCCGATCGCTCCGGTCGAGGCGGTCAGCACCTGGTCGGCCTCGATCCCCAGCTGCTTGGCGACCGCCGCGGCCATCGCGCGCTCGTCGGCGACGCCCACCGGCCCGGTCAGCGCGTTGGCGTTGCCGCTGTTGGCCACCACGGCGCGGATCCCGGCCGCCGGCAGCCGGCTGGCGCCGTAGCGCACCGGCGCGGCGCACATCTTGTTGACGGTGAAGACACCCGCCGCCGCGCAGGGGACCTCGGACACGATCAGGGCCACGTCCTTGCGCGCCCCCCCTGCCTGTTTCACGCCCGCGGCGACGGCGCCAAAGCGAAAGCCCAGGGGCGGGACGAAGCTCTTGCTGGTGGACTGTTTGGTGTCGCTGTCACTCACGGGGCGTGTCCTCCGAGGCTGTCCAGGCCGGCCGTCTCGGCGAGCCCGAACATCAGGTTGGCGTTCTGGACCGCCTGACCGGCGGCCCCCTTGACCAGGTTGTCGATGGCGGCGAAGGCGATGGCCACGCCGCGATCGGGATCGGCATCGGCGCCCATCAGGACGCGGTTCGTCCCCACGATGGCCGACAGCCGCACGCCCTCGGGCGTGGTCGCCCGCAAGAAGGGCCGATCGAGCACGAACGCCCGGATGGCCGCCGCCGCGTCCGCGCCCGTCTTGCCAGGCAAGAGCCGCCCGTAGACCGTCGCCAGGATGCCGCGCCGGATCGGCAGGTAGTAGGGGGTGAACGTCACCCGCAGCGTCCCCGCGCCGGCCAGCGCCAGCGTCCGCTCGATCTCCGGCGTGTGCTGGTGCTTGAGGATCTTGTAGGCCCGGAAGTCGCCGTCGATCTCCGAGAACGACATCTCCTCGGTGGCCTTGCGGCCGGCGCCGGTCATGCCGCTCTTGGCGTCGATCACGATCCCCTCGCCGGCGATCACGCCGCCCCGCAGGAGCGCCAGCGTGGCCAGCGTCGAGGCGGTGGCGTAGCAGCCGGGGTTCGAGACCAGCCGGGCCTGGCGGATGTCGCCCGTGACCACGGCCTCCGGCATGGCGTAGCAGGCCTGCTTCAGCAGCTCCGGCCGCGGGTGGGTGAAGCCGTACCAGCGTGGATATTCATCCGCCGGCAATCGGAGCGCCCCCGACAGGTCGACCACCCGGGCGCCCGCCTCCAGGGCCGGTCCCGCCAGCTCCAGCGAGGCCTCGGACGGCGTGCAGAGAAACACCAGGTCGAGCCCCGACATGGCCCGCGCCGCCTCGGCCTGCGGGCGAACGCGCACGGCCGCCGTCGGGCCGCCGAACGGCAACCGGTCGCCCACCGCCGCGCCCGCCCACTTGTCGCTGATCGCGGCGGCCAGCGTGAAGCGCGGGTGGCCGGTCAGGAGACGCGCCAGCTCCATCCCGGAATAGCCGGAGACGCCGATGATGCCGACCCGAATCGAAGGCTCTGCCCATGCCATGGATGAATAAGTATTCACATCGCCCCGACCGGGACAAGTGACATTTCCAGCGGCGCCTAGCGCAGGCGGACCAGCGTCCAGGGGTCGCCCTCGCGCGCCTCCCAGATCGCCCGCCCTGGATAGGCGGCCGCCACGGTCGCGCCCGCGACGGTGGCGGGCGGCGAAAGATAGAGGACGTCGCGATCGAACAGCCCGCCGTTGCGGGCGTAGCGGGTCGGGTATTTGGCGCGGACGATCACCACCGCGTCGCGGAGGCCCGTCTTCTCGACCACCTTGTAGAGCCCCTCCCGGTGCCAGACCATCGGCACCCGGTGCGCCAGGAACGCCGACAGCTGAACGAGGCCGAACACCAGCGCCGCCCCCATGACGATCGCGCGGATGCGTACCCCGAAGCGTGACGCCAGCGCCGCGCAGGCCGGCCCGAACCCGGCCGCGGCCAGGAACGCCACCGGGATCAAGGTGATCGACAGGTAGCGCGGCCGGGCGCCGTCGTCGCCGTCGGCGATGGACGGCAACAGCGCCAGCACGAACGCCGCGATCAGCGCCAGGCTGAAGCTGCGCAGGCGGCGCGCCGGGTGGTCCGGCCCGATGGCGAACGCGCCGAACAGGGCGACCAGCGCCGTCCCCGGCAGCGTCCACTCGACCACGTAGGCCCGATAGACGTCCAGGTGGTTCCAGAGCTGGAGCGGATTCCAGATGTGCGACAGCAGGACCGGGTTGCGCGCCGCCCGCTCGCCGTAGATCGCCGCGAAAGTCGGCTCGTAGACATGGTAGCCGTCGAGAAAGGGCGATCCGAACTGGGCCTTCTGATAGACCAGGTTCAGGACCACGAAGGGGATCGCGCTGGCCGCGGTGATGACCAGGGCGCGCGTCGAGCGGAGCGCCAGCATGGCCGCCCCGAACAGGACCGCGTCCACCGGACGGATCAGAAAGGCGCACCCCAGCGCCGCCCCCGCCGCGCACAGCCAGCCGTCGTTCTGGCTCCGCAGCCACCCCGCCACGGCCGCGAAGGCGAAGGCCAGGCACATCGTCGTCCCGGTGTGCGTGTAGAACGACGCCGCCTGATAAGCGAACAGCGGCGCCAGCCCCAGCGTCACCAGCGCGATCAGCGCCGGCCGCGGCCCCAGCGCACGCCGGACTGTCAGCCAGACCACCGCCAGCGCGACCACGCCTTCCAGCGGCGTGACCAGCCAGGCCACGCCCGCCCGCATCCCCAGCGCCAGCAGCGCGGCGCCGCCGGGCGGATACTTCGAGTGGACCCAGCTGTCGAGGATGACATGGTCGACCCACAGCCAGGCGGCGTGGGCCGGCGCCGGCGCCTTGAGCAACCCGCGGGCGAACAGCTCGGCCTGCAGGTAGAGGCTGTACTCGTCGCCCGAGAACGGGAAGGCGTGCAGGACCAGCCGCGAGATGACGGCGTAGAGCGCGCCGCACGCGAGCAAGACCGCGACCGCCAGCAGAGTCGAGTCGGCCGCGGCGCCCGGACGCTCGCGCGTCACGGCCGCCTTTGGCTAAACCGATGCTGGAAGAACGCCGCGTAAGACGGGATGGCGTCTCGCCAAAATCGGATCTTCTTCCCCTCGTCGAACCCCCGCGCCACGTAGTTCACCGGGATCTCCATCGGCGAGTGGCCGTTGCGCGCCAGCTGGCAGGCGAGCTCGATGTCCAGCTCGAAGCCGTTGCTGCGAAGATCCAGGCCGTCGAGACAGCGCGCCCGGAACACCTTGAACATGGTGTTCACGTCCGTGACCCGTTGCTGGTAGAGCAGGTTGTACGTCTTGGCGAACACCACCTGCGCCAAGTTCAGCGCCAGCCCGCGCACCGGCGTCGCGTCGTAGCGACGGACCTTCCAGTCGTCGAGCCCCAGGCTGCGCGACCCCAGCACGAACGTGGCGCGGTTCTGCAGGATCGGCTCCAGCAGCGCGTCGTAGTCGTCGACGTCGTACTCGAAGTCGGCGTCTTGAATCAGCACGATGCTGCCGGTGACGTGCCCGAGGCCGGTCCGCACCGCGTGCCCCTTGCCACGCGGGCGCTCCTCCAGCACCACCCGCACGCCCGGGCGCCCCGCGTAGCCCTGCACGATCTCACGCGTCCCGTCGGTGCTGTTGCTCTCGACGATGATGACTTCCTTCTCGATCCGCAGCGTCTTGGCCAGGACGGCGTCGATGACCTGGGCCGCGTAGCGGGCCTCGTTGAACACCGGCAGGACGATCGACAGCTTCTCGCCGACCCCCTCCCCGGCCGCGCTGCTGCGCCCGAACACCGCCACCCGGTTGCCGGCCCGCACCGGCAGCGGCAGATCTCGCAGCGGCGTGGCCCGCACCAGCGTCCCCAGCCCCAGCTGGGGGGCGATCCGATCGCCGATCTCGGCGACGTACTGGGCGGTCCGCGTGACCGGCAGCGGGTACTGCGTCTTCAGCACCAGCCCGAACCGCGCCATCAGCGCGGTCAGGTTCCCGGTGCTCAGGTACGACGCCTTGTAGTCCAGGAACGACGGCCAGAACCGCCGCATCAGACGCGCCGGCAGCGAGTCGGTGTTGGTGTACGTGACCGCGAACAGCGTCGCGCGCGGCAGCGCCCGCAGGAGCCGCTCGACCACCGTCCCCGGATCGCTGCAGGCCTCCAGGAGCTCGTGCAGGATCACCACCTCGGGCGCCTGCGCCAACAGCGGCGCCGCCCAGTCGATCTCGGCGGCGGTCGCCAGCCGTTCGAACACGGCGTCGTCCAGCTCGGCGATCGCCAGCCCGACCCGCTGCGCCTGCGGCAGCCGGGCGAACTCACGCAGGTGTCGCCCGAGCAACAGCACGCGGGTCAGCGGCCGACCCGTCATCCGCAGATGGTCGACCGATAAGGCGTCCAGCAGGCGCCCGAAGTCACTGACCGTCAGCGACTGATCACGCGGATTCGAGAACGGCCGCCCGCGCGCGATGTCGAAGTCGTTCGGCGGGTGCGGGCGGGTCGGGTTGACGTAGACCGCCCCGCAGCTCGTACAGCGGACGAAGCGAACGCCCGCGCGATGGAACAGGTAGGTCGACGCGTCGGCCTGACAGGCCGGGCAGCGCACGAACTGGCTGTGCGCGCGCGCGTTGCTGACCGCCGACGTCGGCTCGAACGTGAAGCGCGCCGGCTCGGCGGCGATCGGACTTGCCTTGGCCACGGCGCCCCGCTACTGGCGCTCGCGGCGCATGACGTACGGCGCGTGGTTCAGAAAGCGCAGGGTGTCGACGATCCCCTCTTCGATCGTCTTGCGCGGCCGCCAACCGAGCGCGCGCACGCGCGCCGTGTCGAGCAGCAGCCGGGGCGCGTCGCCCGCCCACCCGCGATCGCCGCCGGTGTAGGCCAGACGCGGCGTCAGGCCCAGGGTGCGGGTGATGATGGCGATGCTGTCGTCGACCTCGATCCAGTCCTCGTGCCCCAGGTTGTAGATGTTGATGGCGTCGCGCGACCGGGCGATCGACATCAGCATGGCGCCGACGCAGTCCTCGACGTGCAGGTAGCTCTTCTTCTGCTTGCCGTCGCCCAGGACCTCCAGCCGCGTCGGATCCGCGTGCAGCTTGCGCCAAAAGTCGAACACGTGGCCATGCGTATAGCGCGGCCCCAGCATCGACACGAAGCGGAAGATCCAGGTCCGGAAGTCGAACCCCAGCGCGTACGAGGTCAGCAGTCCCTCGGCGGCCACCTTGGACGCCGCGTAGATCGACGTCTGCACCGGGAACGGCGCGTTCTCCGGGGTCGGGATCGTGATGGCGTCCCCGTACACCGAACCGGTCGAGGAGAACGCGATCTCCCGCACCCCGGCCGCCCGCATCCCCTCCAGCAGGTTCTGCGTGGCGATCAGGTTCTGCTCGATGCACTTGCAGGGCTCGCTCAGGTTGTTCTTCACGTCGGCGTTCGCCGCGAAGTGAAAGACGAAATCGATGTCGCGCACGGCCGTAGCGACGGCCGGCGAGTCCAGAAGATCGCCCTCGATGACCCGCAGCCCCTCGCGCGGCGGGATGAACTCCAGGAACCCGGTCGACAGGTTGTCGAACACCGTCACCCGCGCCTTCTCGGCGATCAGGCGGTCGACGATGTGGCTGCCGATGAAGCCGGCCCCTCCGGTGACCAGGACGCGCTTACCAGTCCAATCGATCATCGCCCCCGGATCCTCTCGCTGCCGCAGGCGGCCATAGGTGAGCTCTTGCGAGACCCTCCCATAGCCGATTGCGAGCCGCAAGAGAGATCGCGGCGGCGAATCCGCCCCACGCCCATGTCCGCGACGCCCCTCACGACCCAGCTTCCGCCCGCGTGACCAGCGTGACTCCCCGGCTCGACATCTTCATGCCCATCCACCACGGGCTTCGACGATCCCTGTTCGAGACCGCCACGCTGCTGGCGCGGACCGATTTCGCGGCGGCCGCGGAATCCGACGCCGCGGAACAGCTCGCCACCAGCTGCCTGGAGCTGCTGCACGACCACGCCGACCACGAGGATCAGTTCGTGCTGCCCGAGGTCGAACGGTTCTCGCCGGAGCTGGCCGCCGCGCTGGCGCAGGAACACCAGGACCTGGAGGGAGCCGGCGACGCCATCGAGAGCCTCTGGCCGCGGCTGCCGACGTTCGACGCGCCGGCGCGCCTGGCGCTGGGCGGTGAGATCGGCCGCCGCTTCCGGATGGTGGTCGCCGACCAGCTCCTGCACATGGATCGGGAGGAGCGCGAGGTGAACGCCCTGTTCTGGGCGCGTCTCTCGGATCCCCAGATCGCAGCCCTCAACGACCGCATCGTCACCAGCATCGGCCCGGCGCGCATGCAGGT
>CAZTZM010000286.1:0-3644 GCA_964618005.1 uncultured Myxococcales bacterium | reverse complement strand
GCGGCGATCGCGATCGCCGCGGCCAGCAACAACGTGGTCAAGGCGATCTACGCGTATGCCTTCGCCGATCATGAGACGGGCAGGAAAGGCGCCGCGCTCCTTCTCGGGCTCGCGGCGCTGGGGGCGGCCCCTTTGGCCTGGCTGCTGGCGAGGTAGCCCCAGTCTGTCTCACCTGGCGTTCGAGGCAAGCGGGCCCGCGATCTCCGTGACGACCGCGCATTGGCGCTCGGCCTCTCGCGATCGCAGAAGATCACGACCCAGGTCCCGGGTGCGGCCAAGGGCTCCTTCGCGGCGTTTCTGACCAGAAAGGTCGATCCGTGAACGCAGAAAGTGCGCGGTTCCTTCGCCGGGCGCAGGTTATTCGCGACGTGGCGAGCAGGTGCCGCTCGCCCAGGCCCTGGTGTCAGGCGCCGAATGACACCAGATCGTATCGGCCCCTCCCTGCCGAGCGCAGCAGCAACCGGGTCGGGGTGCGACGGAGCATGACGGTGGCGCGGCGCTGGCATGCCGACTGCAGGCTCCCGGCTGAACCTACTTCCACGGAGGCATTCAATGGCTCGGACGATCTGGATCCCGGTTCTCGCTGGTGCTCTGACTCTGATCGCCGGATCGCGCGTGAATGCTCAGCTCGCGCCTCTCCAGCAGTCGGCTGCTCCCAGCGCCGCAGACGGTTTGACGAGCCAGTCCATTCAGACCGAGCTGGCCGGTGACCACACCAAGGCGCTTCAGCTCGCCGACGACGCGATCAAGAGCGACGGCAAGAATCCCTGGGCTCGATACGCGAAGGGTGACGCGCTCGGATCGTCGCAGCGCCCCGACGACGCGGCCTCCGCGTATCGCGAGGCGGAGCAGCATTTTACCGCCGGCGAGATGTGGGGGAAGTCGATCGCGATGTGGGGAGAGGCCAATGCCTTCTTCCAGGTCGGCCGTTGCCAAGACTCCTCTCCCCTCTACGAGCGATACGCCTCCTTCGTCGAGAAGGTCGACCCGGCGGCGGCAGCGCTCGCCCGCAAGTTCGAGAAGTCGTGCGTCACGCATCCCGCCACGCACTGACGCCGGTAGGTGCCCGATGTGGGGTGGTCAGAAAAGCTCGCCGTGCCAGCAGCCAGACGAGAAGGGCGTCAATATCGTCGCGCTAGCCGCTTCGGGTCCCCTTGTCCTATCGGCCGGGATCCTGATCGTCGTGGCTTATGCCTATGCGCTGACGGTGGGTCTTCTTGAACTGCGGCGCGACCCTCCGTCGCGCTCGAGCTCTGCGTGAAAGGACTGAGGCGGGTGACACTTACTGGACGCTATATGCTCCTCGGAGCGTTGGTCGGCCTCGCAGCCTTTGGATGCCTATCCGGTTCGATTCCCATTGGGGTAGAGCGCCGAAAAATCTGACGGTGACTGTCCGGAGTGGGTGGTTCTCTTACAGCCGTTCTCTCACCTGGCCGCGGCGTTCGACGAATTTGGTGGGTACGCTGCATGCATGGGGCCAGAGGTCCATGGGGAACCGGGTGAGCACGACGCTGGCCGCGGTCGTGATCGCCCTGGCGGCGACGTCGAGCTGTATGACGCGAATCGAGGGCCACAGACTCCAGACGAGCGTCGCCGAGCTGCGCCTTCGCCTGGACGCTGTCGACAAGCTCGACCAGACGCACAAGGACCAGGTCATCCAGCTGCGCGGGGTTCTGGAACAGGCCACCGCCCTCCTGACGACCCACACCCGCGACGTAGGCGCGGAGGAAAACAAGGCTGAAGCCGACATCGCGGCTCTGCAGGTGCAGGTCGATCGACTCGGTCAGACGATCGACCGGCGTTACCGACAAAGGGCGGACGAGCAGAACCGCTTTCAAGCCCGGCTGGTGTCCCTCGAGCGGGGCGAGGCCGCCATCGCCGACAAAGTCGCGCCGCTCCTGCCCGATGACAAGGACCAGCTCTGGCAACAGGCCGTGCGGCGCCTGGCTTCCGGAGAAAGAGACGAGGGCCGCCGCTTCTTCCGGGTTTTCATTCAACGGTTTCCACAAGACCCGCGGGCACCGCAGGCCTATCTGGCGATCGGCACCTCATTCCTTCAGGAAAAGAGGTTCTCGAGCGCCGCGGCAGCATTCCAGCGACTCCTCGACACCTTCCCCGCGTCTCCAGAGGTGCCTGAGGCAACGTTTCAACTTTCGTCCGCGTTCGTCCAGCTGCGTTTCTGCACGGACGCTCGCTCGTTGTTGCGAGACGTGGTCAAGCGCTATCCAGCGTCTCCCCCCGCTGCCGAAGCCCGTCGGGAGCTCAAGGTCATCGAGCATTTGCCAAAAGCCGAATGTACCAGCTGAGAAGGGGAGCCCAATCGCTCCCGCTGAGCGCGATTGACGGCCGTGCTCGCCTTCGGCGCAATGCGCGGCCAGGCTAGCGTCCCGACACCTGCATGCACGGTGGAGGAACGCGCCGGGGCCACACGTTGAGCGGCATATCGTGTCAATCCCCCTTTACGATTTTGAGGGCCGGCGCCTCTCCCGGTGACGGGCGTCAACGAATCCGCCACTTCGTCTTGGACACGAACGGTCCTTGAGCGGCCTCCGGGGACCTGGAGCCTGCCGGCAAGCGATCTCATGGGGCACGGCTCTTGCTGCCCCAGACGGTCATGCGGATGCTCGAAGCGCGCTTTCATCCCCGACGGAAAGCCGTCGGAGAATTCATCGTCGTCGGCCACGTCGTGTGGGGGGGTGAAAGCACGCGGCCGGTCGTGCAGGCAGCGGCCGGGCTCCCCCGCGGCAAGGGGGCGACCTTGCTCTCGAAGGTGCAATACCTGGTGTCGATCAGCGCCTGTGAGTCCTTCGAGAGGTTGCGGGCTTTGCGCAGTCAATTCTGGTCGTTCGTCGAGGTTTAGCGAAAGTGATCTGCAGCTATTTGACGAACCTGACAGCCGCGAGCAACCAGCGAAGATCAGGTGATTCGAAGGTTTGAGTCCGTGGCGTATACCGTTTCGCCACTCCGGCGGCGTGAGGGCGGAAGATGCCGCACGTCGCGCGGCGAGGCGAATCGATCAGTGACCGTCGGGGGGCAAGAGGTCGGCGCGCAGGTAGTGGTCGCGGGAATCGATCGAGCCGGTGGGCTGGGTGAAGATGACGGCCTCGCCGATGGCGACGCCGGCCAGGCCGTTGGCGATCGCCGAGGTCCAGTGGTGGTAGCCGAGGCCCAGGAACAGGAAGCCGGCGCCGTTGATGGCGACGTTGGCGGCGTGGGCCCACCAACCGTCCATCAGGTGCTCGTTGCGGGCGTCGCGGATCAGGCGCGCCTCGGCGTCGGCCAGCAGCGCGCAGACCTCCTGGTCGTTCCGCGGGGGCTGCCGCTCGAGGCGCGCCCGCAGCGTCTGGCTGTCCTCGATCACCTTCGGCGGGGCCAGCACGAATGGCAGGACGCCCAGCCCGGCCAGGACGGCGCCGGTGTAGTAGTCGACGCGATTTTCGGGCGCCACGAAGGGAACCGGGATCAGGGTTCCCACGCCGGCGGCGCCGATCCCGATCGCCCAGCCCCAGTTCCAGACCGCCATCCGGTGCCCGTCGTGCGACAGGCGCTGGTTGATCCAGTCGAGGCGCGCGCGGCCGTCGATGTCGGCCAGCGCGGGCGAGCCGTCGATGGGCGCGCGGCAGTGGGTCTCGGCGAACGCGCGC
>CAZTZM010000285.1:0-23448 GCA_964618005.1 uncultured Myxococcales bacterium | reverse complement strand
CGGTTCCCGTCGCGCCGCCGGTTCCAGCCGTCGCGCCGCCGGTTCCGGCCGTCGCGCCGCCGGTTCCGGCCGTCGCGCCGCCGGTTCCCGTCGACCCGCCGCCGGTCCCCGCGGCACCGCTGCCGCCGCCGCACGAGCCGGTGGCGGTCGTCATGTAGTCGGCGCTGCAGGCGGTGCCGCCGACCGAGACGGTCAGCGATCCGGTCGTCGGGTAGGTGAGGGCGGCGCCGGCGGCGTCAGTCGCCGAGATCCAGTAGGTGTGGCAGCCGGCGGCCAGCGTGGCGGTGGCCTTGTAGGTGGCGTTCAGCGTGTCGGTCCCCAGCTCGCGGGTCATCGGCGTGCAGGTCCCGTCGACGACGGCGTTGATCGCGCCCGGTGCGCCCAGCGTGGGGTCTGCCCAGCTGGCGTAGAACGTGAAGGTGCCGGCCTTCGTGGCCGAGGAGGGGCTGACCGCGGCGGTCGGCAGCTTGGGGATGGTGGCGTTCTTCAGCGTGCCGGTGTCGCCGGTGTCGAAGGTGTTGAAGCAGTTCGACCCGCTGGCGTGCCCATAGCCCATCGTGTTCGACGACACGCCCTGGTCGGTCAGAATCATGCGGTGGCCGTCGGAGCCGGCGGCCTCGTCCATCCAGCCGTTGACGACCGCCATCGGGTCGCTGTACCCGGCCGCCGCCACCTCGCCGCTGGCGCTGATGCCGGTGCCGCTGGTGAAGTACCCGATCCGCACGAACGGATCGGTGCCGCAGCCGTTGTTGGTGGCGGCGACCTGGGCGCACTTGGCGCATGTCGAGGGGACGGGCGAGGCGCAGGCGCAGCTGGGATCGCCGTCGCAGCCGCTGGTGGCCACGTCGGTGTTCAGCGTGCACGGCGATTCGTGCATCAGCGTCACGTCCGCCGTCTCCAGGTTGGTCGAGTGAAAGCGGGCCGACTGGTTCAGCGCCAGCGACCAGATCACCGGCGGGCGCGCCGGGTAGCTCTTCGACTGCGGACCGGCGACGGTCTCGGGATCGGACCGCGCGCGGTTGATGGCCATCAGCCCCAGCCGTTCGGCCGGCGACGGGAAGCCGTTCGTCGGCTCGCCGATCGCGCTTTGAACGCGCTCGGTGGCCGGCTCCTCGGCCGGATCCAGACAGCCCGCGGCGACCAGGACCAGGCAGACGGCGAGGCGGCGCATCCGGCAACTTTATCAGGTTGGCCCGCGATCTTCGGAGTAACATTCCGCGCATGCGGAGCGTAGGCATCGGCATGGTTGTCGCTGCCGTCATCGCCGCCATCGGGTTCCTGATCGTCCCGTTGCTGATCTGGGGCGCCCCGATGGAGCCGGTGATGGGGTTCGTGCAGAAGATTTTCTACTTCCACGTGCCGTGCGCGATCATGTTGTTCGCGTCGACGTTCACCTGCGCGGGCGGCAGCATCGCCTACCTGTTCAAGGGCTCCGAGGCGGGCGACCGGGTGGCTGTGTCGGCGGCCGAGCTGTCGGTGCTGTTCGGCGCCTGCGTGCTGGTCTCGGGGCCGCTCTGGGGGCGCAAGGCCTGGGGGGTCTGGTGGCAGTGGGACGCGCGGCTCACCAGCTCGCTGCTGCTGGTGCTGATGATGATCGCCTACCTGCTGGCGCGGCGTTACGCGGGGCCGGCCGGGCGCAAGCTGTCGGCGGCGCTGGCGCTGTTCGCGGCGGTGGACGTGCCGCTGGTCTACAAGAGCGTCGACATCTGGCGGACGGTCCACCCGCGCACCACCGTGGTGCCGACGCTGGATCCACGGATGCGGCCGGCGTTCTGGAGCGCGTTCGCGCTCATCGCGGTGGTGTGGGGGATGTTGCTGGCGCTGCGGATTCGCCTGGAGCGGGCGCGGGCCGAGCTGGAGGCATTGCGCATCGACGCCGAAGATCTTCTGGAGGCACGTTGATGAAGAAGACGAAGCTGTTGGTCCGGATCTCGGCGGTGCTGGCCGGCGCGATCGTCGCGGGCCTGCCGGCACTGGCCGCCGCGCAGGAGTTCGTCAAGGTCGAGGGGGCGCCGCGCCAGGAGATGCCCTCCGGCCCGTTCGTGGCGGCGGCCTACGGATTCATCTGGATCGCGGTGCTGGCGTACGTCGTCATGGTGGCGCGCGGCCTGGGGCGCGTGCGGCAGGATATCCGCGACCTGCGCGCCAGAGTCGATCGCGCGAGCCGGCCGTGATCCTCTCGCTGGCGATCGGCGTCCCGCCGTCTTCCCACTTCATCTATATCCCGGTGATCTTCATCCTGGGGATCGTGCTGGGGTTCGTGCTGGGATCGAAGGCCACGCGCGACGCCATCGCGCTGGAGCAGCGCAAGGCCGCCGAGCGCGAGGAGCGGCGGGCGCGCCGCCAGGCTCAAGCGGAGACCCAGAAATAGCGATATCCTTGGGCAATGCCCAACTTCGAGCTCTCCGACGAGGAAAAGCAGCTCAGTGAAACCGCGCGGGACTTCGCGCGCAAAGAGATCATCCCGGTGGCGGGTGAGCTGGACGAGCACGGGACCTTCCCCGAGGAGATCTGCAAGAAGGGGTGGGAGACCGGCCTCATGAACTGCGAGATCCCGGAGGCCTACGGCGGCCTCGGGCTCTCCTGCCTGGCGCACTGCCTGGTGCTGGAGGAGATCTCGTACGGTTGCACCGGCGTCAACACGACGATGGCGGCCAACATGCTGGGGACGATGCCGATCATCATCGCCGGCACCGACGCGCAGAAGAAGAAGGTGTTCGGGC
The DNA here is from genome assembly GCA_964618005.1 of uncultured Myxococcales bacterium. Classification (GTDB taxonomy): domain Bacteria; phylum Myxococcota_A; class Polyangia; order Fen-1088; family Fen-1088; genus JADGRB01. The sequence goes on along the minus strand of CAZTZM010000285.1, from coordinate 20,725 downwards.
GGCTGCTGGCGTCGCCGGTCTTCGCCGCGTACTGCTGCTCCGAGCCGGACGCCGGCTCGGACGTGGCCGGGATGAAGACCCGCTACAAGAAGGTGGGCGACGACTACGTCATCACCGGCCAGAAGCGCTGGATCACCAACGGCGGCAAGGCCAGCTTCTACAGCGTCTTCGCGCGGGAAGAGGGGACGCAGCGCCACAAGGGGATCACCTGCTTCCTGGTCGATCGCGACACGCCTGGTCTGTCGGTGGGCAAGAAGGAGAACAAGATGGGGCAGCGCTGCTCCAACACCACCGACGTGATCTTCGAAGAGGTGAAGGTCGGCAAGGACGCCGTCATCGGCGTGGAGGGCGAGGGGTTCAAGGTGGCGATGCGGTCGTTCGACCGCACGCGGCCCTGGATCGCGGCGGGCGCCGCCGGGATCATCCGCCGCGCGCTCGACGAGTCGAAGAAGTACGCGCTGGAGCGGAAGACCTTCGGCGTGCCGATCGCCCAGCACCAGGCGGTGCAATTCATGCTGGCCGAGATGGCGATCGCCTACGAGGCCACGCGGCTCCTGTGTCACAAGGCCGCCGCCGGCATCGACGCCGGCAAGCCGGACAGCATCGTGTCGAGCTACGCCAAGGCCTACGGCGCCGACGCGGCGATGAAGGCCTCGACCGACGCCGTGCAGATCTTCGGCGGCTACGGCTACACGAAGGAATACCCGGTCGAGAAGCTGATGCGCGACGCCAAGCTGCTCCAGATCTACGAAGGCACCAGCCAGATTCAGCGCATGGTCATCGCGCGCAGCGTCCTGGGCGGGTAGACCGGAGGGCAGACCCTCTCCCGCCGGGCCTGCAGCCCGACGGCCTCTCCCACTTCGTGGGCGAGGCGCAGAACCTGGTCGCGTGGCGACTCCGGTCTCCAAGAAATTGCCTCGCCCCGCGCAGCGGGGAGAGGCCGGGCCATGGGCCCGGGAGAGGGGTCCGGCGCCCGCTAATGCGTCGGCGAGGTTCGCCGGCGCCCGCGGCGCTTGCTCGGCGTCTCTGCAGCGGCGCGCGGCTTGTGGACGCCCGACGCCAGCCGTGGCTTGGCCGCCGGCTGCTCGACCGGCGACGGTCGAGCGCCCGCCTCCTCGATCCGAATCCCGCCGTTCGAGACCGGCACCACGCCGAAGCGGCCGGTCTCGTGCAGCGACGGGCCGGCGCGCAGCGCCTCGGGTGAGCCTGGACGCGGCTCCGCGGTGGGAGCCGGCGCGGTCGCGCAGCCCCCGGACAGAGCGGCCACCAGGCCGCCCGCCAGCACCAGCCGTCGCATCAAGCGGCGGCTACAGACGGCCCAGCGAGCCGCCCCAGATCGCCGACGGACCCAGCTCCTCCTCGATGCGGAGGAGGCGGTTGTATTTGGAGACGCGCTCCGAGCGGGCCAGCGAGCCGGTCTTGATCTGCCCCGAGCGGACCGCCACCGCCAGGTCGGCGATGAAGGTGTCCTCGGTCTCGCCCGAGCGGTGCGAGATGATGGTCGTCCAGCCGTTGCGGTGGGCCATCTCGACCGACTCCAGCGTCTCGGTCAGCGTCCCGATCTGGTTCACCTTGATGAGGACGCTGTTGCTGGCGCCCTTGGTGATGCCTTCCTTGATCCGCTGCGTGTTGGTGACGAACAGGTCGTCGCCCACCAGCTGGACGCGCTTGCCGAGCGCCTGCGTCAGCGCCACCCAGCCGTCCCAGTCGTTCTCCGCCATGCCGTCCTCGATCGACACGATCGGGAACTGCTCGCTCAGCTTCCGGTAGAACTCGACCATCCCCTTGCCGTCGAGCTCCTTCTTCTCGCCCTCCAGCTTGTAGGTCTTGCTGCTCTTGTCCCACAGCTCGCTCGACGCCACGTCCAGCGCCAGGGCCACGTCCTTGCCCGGCTTGTAGCCGGCCTTCTCGATCGCCTCGACGATCGTGGCGCAGGCCGCCTCGGCGCCCGGCAGGTCGGGGGCGAAGCCGCCCTCGTCGCCGACGCCGGTCGACGCGCCCTTGTCGTGCAGGATCTTCTTCAGCGTGTGGAACACCTCGGCCCCGGCGCGCAGCGCCTCGGAGAAGCGCGGCAGCCCCTTGGGGACGATCATGAACTCCTGGAAGTCGAGCGAGTTGTCGGCGTGCGCGCCGCCGTTGATGATGTTCATCAGCGGCACCGGCAGCACGCGGGCGTTCGGGCCGCCCAGGTACTTGTAGAGCGGCAGGTCCAGCTCGGCGGCCGCCGCGCGGGCCACCGCCATCGACACGCCCAGGATCGCGTTGGCGCCGATCTTCCCCTTGTTCGGGGTGCCGTCCGCGGCCAGCATCGCGCCGTCCAGGCCCGGCTGGTCGAACGCGTCGCGGCCGATCACCACGGGGGCCAGCAGCTTGGCCACGTTCTCGACGGCCTTGTGCACGCCCTTGCCGAGGTAGCGCTTCTTGTCGCCGTCGCGCAGCTCCAGGGCCTCGTGCTCGCCGGTCGACGCGCCCGAGGGGACCGCCGCCGTGCCGGTCGCGCCGGAGTCGAGAACGACGTCCACCTCCACGGTGGGGTTGCCGCGCGAGTCGAGGATCTCGCGGGCGTGGACGGTTTCGATGATCGCCTTGGACGTGAAGCTCATGGCCCGTTTTCTAGCGCACCTGCCGAGGCCCACGCCAGATAAAAGACCACCCGCACGCGGACCTGCGGCTGGCGACGATCCGCGGGCGGTGGGATACTGGCACGCCGCTCATGAAGACCAACCCCCGCGCCGAGCGCCAGCAGCAACAGCGCCTGCTGACGCCGCGGCAGATCTTCACCTACCTCGATCGCTACGTGGTCGGGCAGGAGCGGGCCAAGCGGACGGTGGCCATCGCCGCCTACAACCACTTGAAGCGCTGCGCCCAGCCGACGCCGGCCGGCAAGCGCCTGATCAAGAAGTCGAACCTGCTGCTGCTGGGGCCGACCGGGTCGGGCAAGACGCACATCGCGCGCACGCTGGCCCAGTGCCTGGAGGTGCCGTTCACGATCGCCGACGCCACCGAGTACACGGAGGCCGGCTACTACGGCAAGGACGTCGAGGTGATGGTGGGCGAGCTCCTGCACCACGCCGACCAGGACGTCGAGCTGGCGCAGCGTGGGATCGTGTTCATCGACGAGATCGACAAGATCGCGCGCCGCAGCCAGGGGGCGCGCACCGGCGCCGGCGCGCGCGACATCGGCGGCGAGGGGGTGCAGCAGGCGCTGCTGAAGGTCCTGGAGGGGCGGGAGATCTTCGCGCCCCTGAACGTCACCCAGCATTGGAACAAGCACGACTTCGTCGTGCTCGACACGCAGGACGTCCTGTTCATCGCGGCCGGGACGTTCTCGGACCTGCGGCTCGTCGACACCAGCAAGCCGGTCGGGTTCGGCGCCGGCGGTGGGGTCGCGGCGCCCCACAGCCGGCGCGTGACCGAGAAGGAGCTGCTGGACTACGGGCTCCTGGCCGAGTTCCTGGGGCGGCTGCCGGTGCGGGTCGAGCTGGATCCGCTGGCCGAGGACGATCTCTTTCTGGTCATGACCGGGCCGCCCGACGCCGTGGTGCGCGAGTACCAGGCCTTGCTGAAGATGGACGGCGTCGACCTGCAGTTCACCGACGAGGCGCTGCGGCTGATCGCCCGGCACGCGCTGCAGCGGCGGACCGGCGCGCGCAGCTTGCGGACCATCGTCGAGGGGATCTGCCACGACATCATGTTCGACGCGCCCGAGCGAAAAGGGGAGACCGTGACCCTGGACGCCGACTTCGTCGCGGCGCGGCTGGAGAGCGAAACGACCGTATGAAGATCTCGACCCTGTTCGCCGACCCCCGCCGCAAGGTCTTCTCCTTCGAGCTGTTCCCCCCCAAGACCGAGGCCGGCCGCCTGGCGCTGGAGCGGACCATCCGCGACCTGGCCGAGCTGCAGCCGGCCTTCGTGTCGGTCACCTACGGGGCCGGCGGCTCGACGCGCGCCAAGACGCTGGAGCTGGTGCAGTGGATCCAGCGCGAGGCGCGCCTCTGCGCGATGGCGCACCTGACCTGCGTCGGCGCCACGCAGGACGAGATCGCCGGCGTGCTCGACACGCTGGTCGAGGCGGGCATCGAGAACGTCATGGCGCTGCGGGGCGACCCACCGGCCGGCCAGGAGCGGTTCGAGCGCGTGGCCGGCGGCTTCGCCTACGCCGCCGACCTGATCGCCTTCATCCGCAAGCGCTACGGCCAGCGGATCTGCCTGGGCGGCGCCGGCAACCCCGAAGGGCACCTCGAGTGCCGCGACATCGATCAGGACATCCGCCACCTGAAGGCCAAGGTCGACGCCGGCCTGGACTTCGTGGTCACCCAGCTCTTCTTCGACAACCGCTTCTACTTCGACTTCGTGGCCCGGGCCCGGGCGGCCGGCATCCAGCTCCCGATCGTGCCCGGCCTGATGCCGATCCGCAGCCTGTCGGGCATCGAGCGGATGACGAAGCTCTCGGGGGCCAGCCTCCCGGCGGCGCTGCAGGCCGAGCTGGAGCGGGTGCGCGAAGACGAGGCCGGGACGCTGGCGCTGGGCATCGCCCAGACGACGGCCCAGGCGGTGGAGCTGCTCCACGGCGGCGCGCCGGGGATTCACTTCTACACGCTGAATCAGTCGCCGGCGACGCGGGTGATCCTGACCGCGCTGAAGACGGCGCGCCTGGCGTAGGCCACCCCTCGCCAGGGTCCGGTCGGTCCTAGTTCAACCGGGTGTCGCGGGCGGCGAAGGTCTCGTCGCCGAGGTCGAAGCTGGGGTCGGGGCCGAACAGGTCGCGCGCCAGGTCGGACTCCATCGCCCGCCGCTGGTGCCAGGAACCGACCAGGTAGCCGGCCATCGCGCAGAGGCCGCCAGCCAGGACGAAGAGCGCGCTCAGAAAGCCGTTCAGCATCGTATCCCCCTCAAAGAAGGAGATCGGTGGCTCAGCTCAATTCTTGAACCCCTGCGTCGTGTGCACACCGTCACCGTCGCTCCTACCTGTCGTCAGCTTGTCACCGAACCGTCGCTCGACCCGGACTCCATACGAAGCAAGAGTGCCTCCGACTTTACGGCTGACCTTTCCTTCGGAGGCACGCGTGCTGAAAATTGCTCGAAAGAACCTCGCGTTCACTTTTGTCGCGGCCATCGGCTTCTCGGGCCTGATGGGCTGCGACGTCCCGCCGACCAGCAGCGCCGGCGCCGGCGCGCCGAACGGCGCCCTTGGCTCCGTGGGCCTCGTCCTGGCGGGCGGCGTCACGGTCAACACGTTCACCTACTCGCTCTCCGGGCCGACCACCCGCACGGGCACGATTGACGTTTCGAGCTCCTCCACCGTCAGCGCCGTCATCGGCGGCATCCCGGCCGGCACGGGCTACACGCTCACGCTGACGGGCACCTCGGCGGACGGCCAGACGACCTGCGCGGGCACCTCGGCCCCCTTCAACGTGGCGGCGGGCGCCACCACGCCGGTGGGCGTGACGATCGACTGCCACACCCCCGGCAAGACCGGCAGCGTGGTCGTGAACGGCACCATCAACGTCTGCCCGAACATCGACTCGGTCAGCGCCAACCCGCCGGTCGGCAACGTCATCACGATCGCCAGCTCCGCCTCCGATCCGGACGGCGGCCCGCAGCCGATCGCCTACACGTGGACGACCACCTCGGGCACGCTGAGCAGCGCCACGGTGGCGAACCCCACGCTGACCTGCACCGCGCCCGGCACCGCCTCGCTGACCCTCACGGTCACCGACGGCGACGCCGGCTGCGCCAGCAGCTTCAGCCTGCAGGTCGCCTGTCCGTCGGATGCGACGCTGGCCGAGACGGCCTGGGTCGAGATCGGCGCCAACAACCAGGCCATCGCCCGCCTGCTGACGCCCTACAACGTCTGCCCGGCGATCACGGTCGACGGCGTGCAGAGCCCGATGACGGTCCGCGTGCCGGCCGGCACCGAGCCGATCCGCCCGACCAGCACCGACACCACGCTGGCGGCCGCCATGACCTCGGGCAACTCGAAGCCGTCGGTCTTCTCGACCACCACCTGCGAGTTCCTGCTTCCGGCTGGCGCCGCCAAGGCCACGGTGGCCGGCATCAATCTGCCGCTGCCCAAGGCGGTCGTCAACCGCGTCGCCATCGTCGGCGACACGGGCTGCCGCATCTCGATCGGCAACCCGTACCAGGCCTGCGGCGACCCGACCCAGTGGCCGTTCCCGGTCATCTCGTCGGTGGCCGCCGCCATGCAGCCGGACCTCGTCCTGCACGTCGGCGACTACGAGTATCGCGACAATCCCTGCCCGCCGGGCAACACGGCCTGCGCCGGTCAGCCCTGGGGCTACGGCTCGGACGCCTGGGTGGCCGACTTCTTCGCCCCGGCCGCCCCGCTGCTGGCCGCCGCGCCCTGGGTCATGGTCCGCGGCAACCACGAGGTGTGCAACCGCGCCGGCCAGGGCTGGTACCGGTATCTCGACATCAACCCGTTCGACACCAGCGACGTGAAGACCTGCGACAACCCGGCCAACGACAACGCGGGCAACTTCAACGACCCATGGGCCGTTTCATTCGGCGACACGCAGTTCATCGCCTTCGACTCGTCGAACGCGGCGAAGACGGCCTACGTCCCGGCGACCTTCCAGCCCTACCTGGGCGAGCTGCAGGCGACCACGGCGCTGGCCGCCAACACCAACCTGCTGAGCATGTTCGCGGTTCACCACCCGATCCTGGGCTACTCGGCGGGCAGCCCGCCCACGCTGGGCAACCCGGCCATGCAGTCGGTCATGAACGCGGCGTTCCCGGGGAACTACTACCCGGCCAACATCGCGGTCGCCTTCCACGGCCACGTGCACGACTTCCAGGCGCTCAGCTTCTCCAGCAACCACCCGGCCACGTTCGTGGCCGGCAACGGCGGCGACAACCTGGACGCGGCGCTGCCGGCCACGTTCGACCCGAACAGCGACCTGCCCGCGCCGAACACGGTCGTGAACGCCTTCGCCTACTCGCAGGAGTTCGGCTTCATGATCATGGACCGCGTCGGTCCGGTGGGCGCCAAGAACTGGAAGTACACCTCCTACCGCACGAACGGCACGGTCATCGCGGTGTGCGACATGGCGCCGGCGACCCCGTGCAGCGGCGTGTGTGACAGCACCCCCGGCAGCCAGATCACCTGCACCGACGGCAGCGGCAACGCGGTCGGCCTGTACGACAACATCCCGTAGCGGCAAGACCGGGAAGCTCGCCTGAAGACAGAAGCAGTATCCGCGCGGCGCCTGGTAACGGGCGCCGCGCTCGTATTGGCGCTGGCGGCCTGCCGCAAGAGCCCGGCTCCGCCTGCGCCCGCGTCGAAGCCGACCATCGAGCAGGCGCTGGCGGCCAGCAAGCAGCCCGTGTTGCCGCGCCACCAGCTGATCCCGGCCCACCGCGACCACGTGCTGCCGGTCCCGCCGCGCCAGGGGCCGCCCGACGACCCGACGCTGGTCGCGCTGGGGAAGAAGATCTTCTTCGACGCGCGCCTGTCGGAGCCGCCAGGCACCAGCTGCGCGAGCTGCCACGATCCGGCGCGCGCCTACTCGGGCGGCCACGGGTCCCGCAACGGCGTCCCGCTGGGGAGCCGCCCCGGACACTTCGCGCGGCGGTCAGCGCCGTCGGTGCTGTACATGCGCAACGTGCCGGCGTTCTACTACTTCGACGACGACGAGAACCCGGCGCCCGAGCCGCGCGGCGGCTACTTCTGGGACGGGCGGAGCGACAGCCTGGTCGATCTGGTGCGCCAGCCGCTCTTCAACCCGGACGAGATGAACGCCGGGACGCCGAAGCGCCTGGCGGAGAAGATCGTCCACGGGCCGTACGCCGAGGCGTTCCGTGCCGCCACCGGTTCGGCGGCGGAGCCGGAGGCGGTCATGCACGGGATCGGCGTGGCGCTGGAGGCGTTCCTGAAGAGCGACGAGATGACGCCCGCCACGTCCCGGTACGACGCCTACGTGCGCGGGCAGGTGACGCTGACGGAGCAGGAGCGGCGCGGCCTGGAGATCTTCAAGGACCGCCACCGCGGTGCCTGCTCGGGCTGTCACCGGATGGCCGAGACGTCGACGAACCCCGCCGAGTCGATGTTCACCGACTACGGCTATGACGCCATCGGGCTCCCCCGCAACCGCGCGCTGCCCGCCAATCAGAACCCCGCGGCCTTCGACCTGGGGCTGTGCGAGCGAAAGGGGGCCAAGGTGCTGGCCAACGACCCGCGGCTCTGCGGCAGCTTCCGCACGCCGTCGCTGCGCAACGTCGCGGTGCAGGAGAGTTACGGCCACAACGGCGTCTACAAGAGCTTGCGCGACGTGGTGGCCTTCTACGCCCGACGCGCCGTGGCCCCCGAGCGCATCTACCCGCTCGGGACGAGGTTCGACGACGTGCCGGCCAAGTATCGCGCCAACATCAACATCTACGCCCCGATCTACAACCACCGAGAGGGCGCGACGCCGCCGCTGTCCGAGGACGACATCGACGCGGTGGTGGCGTTCCTCGAGACCCTCACCGACGCCCCGTTCGTGAAGCCGGCGGCCGCCGGTCCGGCGCTGGCCGAGTCGCCGCGGTGACCGCCGCATGCTGAGGTCCATCCAGCGGGCGACGGTCTTCGGGGCGCTGGCGGTCGCGCTCGCGACAGGGGTGTCCGAACGCCCGGCCGCCGCGCACGCGCTGCGCGTCTCCAGCGGCGAATACCGCCTGGACGGCGCCGTCCTCTACGGCGACCTCGGGATGGCCAGCCGTGCGCTGGCGCGCCTTCTGCCGGCGGTCGACGCCGACGGCGACGGCTTCGTCGACTCGCCCGAGCTGGCCGCGGGCCACGACGCCGTCGCCCGCGCGCTGGTCAGCGGTCTGACGGTGACCGCCGACGGGCACGCCTGCCCCGGAACGCTCGATCGCGCCTGGGCCCTGGAGGCCGAGGACGGGGTCGTGTTCCAGGTGCACTTCGTTTGCCCGTCGGTGCCGGGGCGGCTGGTGATCGCGGCGCCGATCCTGGACGCCTTGCCGGCGGGGCATCGCCACATGGCGCGCCTGTTTCGCAACGGCCAGGCGCAGGTGACGGTGCTCGATCGCGCCCACGCCAGCTGGACCCTGGACGCGGGGAACAAGGCCGGCAGCGCGCTGGGGATGGCCTGGTCGATGCTGAAGCTGGGCGTCGAGCACATCCTGACCGGCGCCGACCACCTGGTGTTTCTGTTCGGCCTGATCCTGGTCGGCGGCCGCTTGCGCTCGCTGATCGGCGTGGTCTCGGCGTTCACGCTGGCCCACTCGATCACCCTGGCGCTCGCCGCGCTGTCGATCTTCGCCCCCAGCCCGCGCCTGGTCGAGCCGGCCATCGCCCTCTCGATCGCCTACGTGGGCGTCGAGAACCTGTTCGTCACCGACGCCAGCAAGCGCTGGCGCATCACGTTCCCGTTCGGCCTGATTCACGGCTTCGGCTTCGCCGGCGCCCTGCGCGAGATCGCGCTGCCGCACGCCCAGGTCCCGATCGCCCTGGTGTCGTTCAACCTGGGGGTCGAGATCGGCCAGCTGGCCGTCCTCTCGGTCGCGCTGCCGGTGATCCTGACCATTCGCCGCGCGCCCTGGTTCGGGGAGCGCGGCGTCCGGTTGCTGAGCATCGGGATCGCGATCGGGGGCGGCGTGCTGTTCGTGTCCCGGCTTCGGGGCTGATCCGGCGACTGCTTAGCCGCCGAAGCGGGGAGCGTCGGGCCGGGACGCCGGCTCTGGTGGCGGCTGGGGCCCTGCCGCCGGTGGCGCGGTTTGGGGCACGGCGCCGGGACCGTCGTCGTCCGGCGCTTGCGAGGGCGCGGGTGGCGGCCCCGGCGGTGGCGGGTAGTAGACGGGGGGGCCCGGCACATAGCCCCGATGGTGGTGGCGATAGAGAGGCTCATTGGCGCCTTCCACCCTGGCGGCCTCGCATTCGTTGGTCTTGCTGTATCCGTAGATCGCTGACGCTAACCACAGAGCGGCCACGCCGAGGCCCAGCGAGATGGCCGGTCCCTTGTTCTTCACGTTGTCCTCGCCGGCGACGTAGAGCGCGGACAAGAGGTTGGTCGACGTGAAGATGGTGTCGATCACGGGTGCTGCGCGGCTGGTCGTGCAATGCGCGTAGTCGCTGGGATCGTCGGCGGGGAGCGGCTCGACGAAGATCCAGGAGCACCCTGAGGTTGACAGGCCGGCCGCGAGTATCGGCACCAGAAGAGAAGCGAGGCGAACGTTCATGCGGCTCCGGAAATGGAGGAGGGGAGCAATTTATGGATAGCTTCGGCAGACTTCAACGGGACATGAGTCACCCGCGCGGTAGCCCGGCTTACGCCAGGCGGATCGAGCCGCGTCGGGCGGATCTGGAACCGCGGCTCGACAAGCTGGAATCAAGGTAGCTGCGCCGCGCCGGGCGGCCCGCGCGCGCCTCCGGATCTCGGATGCGGCCGGACGCGTCCTGAGCTTGCGCTCCTCTGCAAAACAACTATGAAAGGAGGATCCAAAAGGAGACCCCATGTTCACGCCGCACTTTTCCAGCGCCGCCATGTTCGCCCGCAAGAACCTCATGCCGGTCGTCAACCCGGACAAGGCGGGCAACCCGCTCAAGCACCCGGCCGCCAAGGCGCCGCGCATCTTCGCCGACTCGGCCACGCAGAAGGACATCGAGCCGCTCTTCCGCGCCGGCATCATCAACGGCCTCACGACCAACCCGTCGCTGCTGAAGAAGGCGGGCGCGAAGTCCTGGGATCAAGCGAAGGGGATCATGCGCGACCTGTGCGCGCTGTTGAACCCGTTCCCGGTCTCGCTGGAGCTGACCGAGCTCAAGGAAGAAGAGATGATCAAGCAGGCGGCGGAGCTGGCCGCGCTGGGTGAGAACTCGGTCATCAAGGTGCCGGTGGGCGGCTACCGCGCCGTCGACCCGAGCGCCGACCCGTTCACCGGGCTGAAGGTCATCCGCCGCCTGTGGGAGCGCGGGATCAAGGTCAACACGACGCTGATCTTCAACACGACGCAGGCCTTCTGGGCCGCCAACGCGGGCGCGACCTATGTCAGCCCGTTCCTGGGCCGCCTTGCCGACTACGGCTACAAGGAGGACAAGCACGAGCGCGTGTCCGGCAACTCGCTCTACTGGATCGAGGACCCCAAGAACGCCAAGGGCGATCAGGTCATGCACAACAGCGAGTACGTCGCCTCGGGCGGCGCGCTCAAGGACGCGGGCGCGCGCCTCATCTTCGAGATCGCGACGGTGTTCGCCAACTACCAGATCACGACCGAGATCCTGGCCGCCAGCTTCCGCAACCCGGTACAGCTGACCGAGTGCTTGCTGGCCGGCGCCGACATCCTGACCGTCCCCGCCAACATCCTGCAGACGGTGGCCGACCACTCGCTCACCGACGAGGGGATGAAGAGCTTCGTCGAGGACGCGAAGGCCTTCGGCAAGTAGCTCGCGCGCTAGGATCTGTCGGCACGCATCCCGAGCCGCTGCACCAGGGCGTGGGTGCCGTCGGTGCGCCACGACGCGCTCAGCGTCGTGGCGCGCGCGGCCGCCGCGGGCGTGACGCCCACCAGCGTGTCGGACTTCAGCACGCGCAGCGCGAACGCCTCGAACGGCACCGCGCGAGACGCGACGGCCGCCGGCGTGTCGATCGGCCAGTCGCGGTCGCCGGTGAACCGGCGGTAGTTGAGGTCGCCCTTGGCGAGCACCAGATCGGCGCCGGCCAGGCCGGCGGTCAGATCGGCGTCGAGGTGGTCGAAGTGGCGGGGCTCGCCCAGGTTCGGGTGACGGTGGGCTTGCAGCCTTCCGTCGTCGAGCGCCGTCCGTAGCCGCGCGCCGGCGGGATGCCCCCGCAGGCCCTCCACCGTCGCCGTGACGTCCTCAATCAGCGCGTCGGAGACGAACATCGGCCACGGCTTGCAGCAGATGACGACCCGCCTGTCGCCCTCCGACAGCAGGGCGTCGACGAGCAGCAGATCAGCCAGCAGCTCCGTGCCGGCGTTGTCGGCCAGGATGTGGATCGCGGCGTGCGGGCGGAGATGCGCGAGGCGATCGAGCAGGGCAGGGCGCTCGTCGACGACCAGACGATCGCGCCAGGGGGACGCGTGGGGATCGGCCTTGAACATCTGGCTCAAGTCGGCCTCGTTGCCGAGCAGCGCCGCCCACAGCCGCTCGCCGAGATCGACGGGCGCCGTCCCGGCGGGCAGCGTCCGGAGCGCCGCCTCGCGTGCCTCACGTCGCGCTGCCTGGAAGATGTCAGGCCCGCCCTCGAAGTACCCGGCGATGGCGTTCAGCGCCAGATAGAAGACGAACTCGAGATCGAAGAACGGCAGGTCGAGCCAGGTGGCGCCGCGCCGGTCGGCTAGATAGCGGTCGAAGAACGGCGTCACCGGCGGGAGCGGGCTGCGATCGAGCGGCGCCCCGGCGATGATGTCGGCCACCAGCGCTTCGATCGCGCGCCGAGCCCGCGACGCGCCGCCGAGCGCATCGACCACGCCGCTCGCGATCTTCGGGAGCCGCCGCGTGACCGTGAAGTCGGCGAAGCCGCTCCCCGGTTGCCGCAGGATGGGCGGGGCTTCGATGCTGGCGGTGGCCATGCGCGTTTCTTCCAGCATCGCCCAATTCGGTCCCGGCTGTCGCGTGCTAACACCTTGGCATGGGGATCCGGGTCGGGGTGTCGGCCTGCCTGCTCGGCCGGCGCGTCCGCTACGACGGCCAGCACAAGCGCGACGCCTTCGTCGTCGACGAGCTGGGCCCGTACGTCGAGTGGGTGCCGGTCTGCCCCGAGCTGGAGGTGGGCATGGGCGTCCCGCGCGAGCCGGTGCGCCTCGTGGGCGCCCGCGGCGCCGAGCGCGTGCGCATGCTGGGCAGGACGAGCGGCGAGGACTGGACCGTCCGCATGGAGCGGTTCGCGAACGCCCGCGCCAAGGCGCTGGAGGACGAGGAGCTGGCCGGCTTCGTGCTGAAGTCGAAGTCTCCCAGCTGCGGCATGGCGCGCGTGAAGGTGTACGACGACGCCGCGCCCGATCGCACGCCCGCGCCGGCTGGGATCGGCCTGTTCGCCGCCGCGCTGATGCGCCGGTTCCCGAACCTGCCGGTCGAAGAGGAAGGTCGCCTCTGCGACGCGCGCCTGCGCGCCAGCTTCATCGAGCGCCTGTTCGCCTACGCCCGACTGCAAGGCCTGTGGCGCGGCCGCTGGACGCTGGCGTCGCTGATCCAGTTCCACACCGTCCACAAGATGGCGCTGCTGGCCCACTCGACCGACGGCTACCGCGCGCTCGGCCGCCTGGTGGGCGAAGGGAAGACGCTCCCGCGCGCCGAGCTGCGCGCCCGCTACGAAGCGGCGTTCATGAAAACCCTGGCGCGCCCGACGACGCCGGGCCGCCACGCCAACGTCCTCATGCACCTGCTCGGCCACCTGAGCGATCACCTCGACGCCGGGGACCGACAGGAGCTGCTGACCGCCATCGACGGTCACCGCACCGGCCGCCTGCCGCTGGTGGTGCCGCAGACCCTGCTGGCCCACCACGCGCGGCGCCTCGGGACCCGCTACCTCCTCGAGCAGACCTACCTGCACCCGGACCCCGCCGAGGTCCAGCTCCGCAACCGGGTTTGAGACGTCACAACGCCACCCCCTGCCTCGTCATATCGGGCAGGAGGGGAGACATGCTGCTGAAGTGGTTGATTCATCGAAAGTTGCAGGCCTTCGAGCCTGATCGTCGCCCTCTACGCGGTCCGCAACCCCGACAAGGTCCGCCACCTCTCGTAGCTCGGGGGCGCTAGGATCGGACCATGTCCGCCAGCTCCCGCTCGGTCCTCGTAGCCTCCAAGGTCCCGCAGGTCACGCTGGGGTTCTGGCTGATCAAGCTGCTGGCGACGACGGTGGGCGAGACCGGCGGCGACGCGCTGTCGATGACGCTCGATCTCGGCTACGCGTTGGCCAGCCTGATCTACATCGGGTTCTTCGCGGTCACGCTGGCCCTGCAGGTGCGCGCGCGGCGCTTTCACGCGGCCGTCTACTGGGCGGTGGTGGTCGCCACCACCACCGTCGGCACGACGCTGTCGGACTTCCTGGACCGCTCGGTGGGCCTCGGCTACGTGAAGTCCTCGATCGCGCTCCTGGGCGGCGTGTTGCTGATCCTGGCCGTCTGGAAGCGGGTGGCCGGTCGCGTGGTGTTCGAGAACATCACGTCGCGCACCGACGAGGTCTTCTACTGGCTCACCATCCTGGTCTCGAACACGCTGGGCACCGCGCTGGGTGACTTCGTGGCCGACACGACCGGGCTCGGCTTCGAGCGCGGCACGCTGGTGTTCGGGGCGCTGCTGGTGCTGATCGCCGCGCTCCACCGCTGGGCGAAGCGGATCTCGCCCGCCGTCCTGTTCTGGGCGGCCTATGTCCTCACGCGCCCGTTCGGCGCGACGCTGGGCGACACGCTGACGAAGCCGCGGGCGGAGGGCGGCCTGGCGCTGGGACGCATCGGGGCGTCCCTGGCCATCGCGGCCCTGATGGTGCTGGCGATCGGCGCCACGGCGCTGCGCGGCCGATCGACGCGGCCGACCGCCCCGGCGTAGCTCAGGCCTTGGTGACGACCTGCAGGGTGCGCCGCACCACGCGCTCGAACACCTCCAGCTGCGCGCCGCGCGCGGGCTCGCCCTCGGGGGGAACGCGGCGGATATAGGTGCCGTCGGCGTTCATGTCGTAGGCGTGGGCGTTATCGGCCAGCGCGGGCTCCAGGACCTCCTGCCGGATCTGGTCGCGGAGCACGGGCGACAGGACGGGAAACATCAGCTCGACGCGGCGGTACAGGTTGCGCGGCATCCAGTCGGCCGACGACAGGAAGAACTCCTCTTCACCAGGCGGGCCGAACACCAGCACGCGCTCGTGCTCCAGGAAGCGGCCCAAGATCGACATCACGCGGATGTTGTCGGAGACGCCCGGCACCCCCGGGCGCAGGCAGCAGATGCCGCGCACGCACAGCGTGATGGGGACGCCGGCCATCGACGCGCGGTAGAGCGCCTGGATCACCTGGACGTCGACCAGCGCGTTCATCTTGGCGAAGATGGCGGCCGGCTTGCCGGCGCGCGCGCGGTCGGCCTGCCCCTCGATCTTCGCCAGGATGGCGTCCGCCAGGGCGGTCGGCGCCACCGCCAGCTTGCGGTGCTTGGCCTTCTTCGAGAACCCGGACAGCGAGTTGAAGAACTCCGACACGTCCTCGCCGATCTCCGGGTCGGCGGTCAGGATGCCGAGGTCGGTGTAGAGCCGCGACGTCGCCTCGTTGTAGTTGCCGGTCGACAGGTGCACGTACCGGCGCAGCCCTTCGCCCTCGCGCCGCACCACCAGCGCCGCCTTGGCGTGCGTCTTCAGCTCGGCGTGGCCGAAGAAGACGTGCGCGCCGGCCCGCTCCAGCGCGCGCGCCCAGGCGATGTTGTTCTCCTCGTCGAAGCGGGCCTTGATCTCGACGGAGACGGCGACCTGCTTGTGGTTCTCGGCGGCGCGGATCAGAAGCCGCACCACCTCGGCGTTGGCGCCGGTGCGGTAGAGCGTCATCTTGATCGCCAGCACGTCGGGATCCTCGGCCGCCTGGCGCAGGAATGACAGCACCGGGCCGAACGAGTCGTACGGGTGGTGCAGGAGCACGTCGCCCTTGCGGATCATCGCGAACAGGTCGGATTTGTCGCCCAGCTCGGCGGGCAGCCGCGCGATGAACGGCGGATCGCGCAGCTCGGGGCGGGCCAGCATGGCGATCGAGAACAGGGCGCGCTGCCCCAGCGGCCCGCCGCTCGACTGGTAGACGTCCTCTTCGTCGATCGACAGCTTCTCGATCAGCAGCTTGCGCACGCGCTCGGGGATCCCGGCGCTGACCTCCAGCCGCACGCAGGCGCCGAAGCGGCGGCGCCGGATCTCGCGGTCGACGATCGACAGCAGATCGTGCGCCTCCTCTTCGAGGATGTCGTAGTCCATGTCGCGCGTGACGCGGAACGGGTAGGTCCCCAGGATCTCCATCCCGGGGAAGAGCTCGTCCAGGTTCGCCGCCAGCAGCTGCTCGAGCGGCAGGAAGTCGTTCGTGCCCTCGGTGCCGGGGCCATGCGCCGGGTCGAAGCTCTCGAACGGGACGAAGCGCGGCAGGATCTCGGGGACCTTGATGCGCGCGAACTTCCGCTCCTTGGTCTCCGGATCGCGCGCCTCGACCGCCAGCGACAGCGACAGGTTCGAGAGGAACGGGAACGGGTGCCCGGGGTCGACCGCCAGCGGCGTGACGACCGGGAAGACGGAGCGGCGGAAGTACTTGCGGGCGGCGCGCTTGGTTTCGGCGTCCAGCGACTCCCAGTCGCGGATCCGGATCCCGCGCGCGGCCAGCGCCGGCAGCAGGTCGTCGGCCAGCAGCTTGGCCGCCGTGTCCAGCTGCGCCCGGATGATCTGACCCAGGCGGGTCAGCTGCTCGCGGGCCGAGAGCCCGTCCGGGCTGGTCTCCACCAGCGCGGCGGCCTCCAGCTGCTCGTGCAGGCCGGAGACGCGGATCATGAAGAACTCGTCCAGGTTCGACGAGTAGATGGCCAGGAACTTCAGGCGCTCGAGCAGCGGCACGCGCGGGTCCAGCGCCTGCCGCAGCACCCGGTCGTTGAACGCCAGCCACGAGGTCTCGCGGTTGAGGTACAGCGCGGGGCTGGTGAGGTCGATGGAGGGTTGTTCGGGCGGGGCGGCGATCGGCTCTTCGGTCTTCTTCTCGGCCTGGGCTGGCGTCATGGCGGTCCCTTTGGGGCGCGAGCGTACCGTGGGCCCATGGCGCGCCATGCGTCGTTTGCGTGACATTTGGACTGTCTTGCCCGCCAGCGCCAGATGGCCTAACGTTTGATTCTCCCCTGAGTCTTTGAAGAAAATGTCGCTCCACGATCTGACCGCCGAGACCATCGACCACAAACCTCAGCCGCTGGCGGCCTACAAGGGTCAGGTGCTGCTGGTCGTCAACACGGCCTCCGAGTGCGGCGCCACCCCGCAGTATGCCGGGCTGGAGCAGCTCTGGCGCACCTACCGCGATCGCGGCCTCGCCGTGCTCGGCTTTCCGTCGAATGACTTCGGCGCGCAGGAGCCGGGGACCGAGGAGCAGATCAAGACCTTCTGCAGCGCGAACTACAAGGTGACGTTCCCGCTGTTCGCGAAGGTCGGGACGAAGGGCGCCGGGCAGTCGCCGGTCTACAAGTTCCTGACCGCCGGCCACGGCGAGCCCAAGTGGAACTTCCACAAGTACCTGGTCGGCAAGAACGGCGAGGTCATTCAAGCCTTCGGCACCCAGGTTCAACCGGACGACGCGGGCCTGCGGGCCGCGATCGAGTCGGCGCTCGCGGCACCCGTTTAATCTTTACTTAGTCGGAAGGACAATCGAATGCAGCTCGCGCGCTGGGGACTCCTGGCCGGCACCCTGCTCTCGGCCGGTCTGGTCGTTGGTTGCAACGACGGCGGCGCGGCGCCGCCCGACGGCGGAAGCGGGTCGACCGGCCCGGTCACCGTCAACCCGCTGATCGTCTCGACCACGATGCGCACGTCGCGTACGACCACCTGGTCGGTCAACTACTGGCAGTGGTCGCCCAGCTACGGCAACGACGTCGCCGGGACCGAGTCGCTGGTCGCGGCGCTGCAGCCGGCGCTCCTGCGCGTCGGCGGGTACAACAACGACGCCAACACGCCCGACCCGTTCGACAACGCCCAGCTGGACGCGATGGTCGCCTACGCGCGCGCCGTCGGGGCCGAGCCGATCCTGCAGGTGCCGCTGCTGGCCGACACCGCCGGCAAGCCCCCCACGGCGGCCACCGCGGCGGCGATGGTGCAGTACGCGAACCTGACGCAGGGCTATCACCTCAAGTACTTCTCGATCGGCAACGAGCCCGACCTCTACAACGATCAGGGATCGATCCCCGGGTTCACGGCCGCCGACTACTGCACGGCGGCGACCGCCTACGTCACCGCCATGAAGGCGGTCGACCCGTCGATTCAGATCGTCGGCCCGGACCTTTCGTACAAGTATCAGGCGGGCAACACGGCAGACGACTGGCTGACGCCGATCCTGCAAACCTGCGGCAGCCTGTTCGACATCATCTCGATCCACCGCTACCCGTTCGAGGCGGCGGCGGCCTCGCTGCCGGCGGCCAAGGCCGATCCGGCCGCGTTCCGGACGGCCATGAAGTCGGTGCAAGGGATCCTGTCGGCGACCGGGCAGGGGAGCAAGCCGCTCGCGCTGACGGAGATGAACGTCGCCTATGACGCCACCTCGTGCGTCCTGGAGGCGTCGCCCGGCACCGTCGGATCGGCGCTGTGGATGGCCGACATCCTCGGCTCGGCGATGCAGCTGGGGCTCTGGACGTCGGCGGTGTGGGACATCAGCGACAGCCTGGACTGGTCGCTGGGGCTGATCGGCGAGGCGCCCGGTCACCAGCCGCGCCCGGCGTATTACGCCTACGCGCTCTACGCCAGCCACTTCGGACCGACACTGCTGGCGGTGACGCAGAGCCCGACCGGCGTCAGCACCTACGCCAGCCGCGACGCCGCGGATGACGCCACCGAGATCATCGCCGTCAACTGGAACGAGGCGCCGGCCGGGGTCCAGGTGCAGGTGACCGGGCTGGGCGCTGCGCCGTTCGCGCCGACGTTCGTGTTGCCGGCGGTCTCGCTGGCCGCCATCGAGGTCCCCGACCGGGGCGCCGCCACCGCCTGGACCTACGGCGAGGCGCAGCGCGCGGCGGCGACCGGACCGGCGCTGCTGGCCGCGGGGAACATGTTGCCCGGCGGCGGCGCCGACGGCGGCGCGCCGTCCAGTGGCGGCGCCGGGCGCGTCGTCGGCACCGGGTGCTCGACGGGCGGAACCACCGTTTGTCCCCAGATGATGGCCACCTCGCCGGCGATCACGACCGCGGGCGTGAACGGGACCGGCGCCACCGCCGGCTCGGTCTCGTTCGGGACGGGCGCGGACCGCTGGGGCTCGTACGCCTACGCGGGCGCCGGTCAGACCGCGCCGACCGGGGTGGTGACCAGCAACGGCAACGGTCTCCAGATCACCGGCGGGTTCGTTCCGCCGGTCTCGCCCTCGGCGAACTTCGAGGGGTTCGGCCTCTTCTACTCGAGCTCGAGCTGCCTCGACGCGTCGGTCTACACCGGCGTGAAGTTCGACTACACGGGCGATCTGGGCGGCTGCAACCTGCAGGTCGGCATGTCGTTCAGCGGCGACGACAGCGCCGCCAGCGACGCGCGGGGAGCCTGCTCGGGGACCACCTCGACCTGCTACGGGCCCGTCGCCGACGTGACGTCACAGGCCAACGCCCCGACCGACGCTGGGACGACCACCATCCGGGTGCCGTTCACGGCGTTCGCCTCCGGCAGCCCGATCTCGACCCTGGATCCCACCACCGTCGTGGCCGTGCAGTGGGGCCTGACCGCGCCCGGCGCCACCGGCCTCCCCGACGCCGGCGGCTGCGCCGCCAACTTCACCGTCGCGAACGTCACGTTCTACTAGACCAGCTCCCTGCTCCCGGCAATCGGCGCGTCAACCAGAGCAGGGAAGGGCCGCGCGAGCGGGCTGGGAGGTTTTTTTGCGGGGGCGTTTGGTCGCGCTCCTCGCCGTCCGCGGCGAGGATGCTAGCGACCAAGACGAGCGGGCCGGTGGCCGAAGGCCACTTCAGGCCCCGTCCCACGCAAAAAAAGCTCCCAGTCCGGGAAGCAGGCCCTGACGCGATCACCTGCAACTGAAATCGGTCCAGCTCATTCTTTGACCCCGCGCTCAGTCGCGGGGCTGCTCGGCCTGGTAGATCGACACCGGGTGCAGGCGGTCGGAGACGGCGGTCGAGACCGCCGTGGCGATGAACAGCGGCAGCACGATGGCGTAGTCGCCGCACAGCTCGAAGCCGAGGACGCTGGCCATGATCGGCGCGCGCGTCGTCGACGCGATGACGCCCGCCATGCCGACCAGCACGTAGCCGCCCGGGTAGCCGGGCGCCTGCCAGATGGCGCGCGCCGCCGCGCCGCACAGGGCGCCCAGCGCCGCGCCCAGGAACAGCGACGGGGTGAACACGCCGCCCGGGCTGCCGGAGGTGACGGAGGCGGTCGTCCCCAGCGACTTCACGACGAACAGCGCCGCCACCATGGCCGCGCTGTAGTGCGCGTCGAAGATCAGCTGGATCGTCTCGTAGCCGTTGCCGGTCACCTCGGCGAAGCGCAGCGCGAACAGGCCGACGACCAGGCCGCCCAGCCCGCCGCGCACGGCGGCAGGCACCGGCAGCCGCGTGAACAGCTTCCGTCCCATCTCCAGCAGGGCGAGAAACAGCGCGCCGCCGGCCCCGGTCACGACGCCCATCCCCGCGTAGGCGAGGAGCTCGCTCTGCGACTGCAACGAGAACGTGCGCAGCCCGTAGAGGGGACCGGGTCCCAGCGCCGTCCGCGTGAGCAGCGTGGCCACGGTCGTGGCGACGAGCGCGGGGAGCGCCAGCTCCAGCGCGGTCGTCTCGGCCACGATCTCCACCACGAACAGGACCGCCGCGATCGGCGTGTTGTAGGCCGCCGCGAACCCGGCGGCGGTCCCCGCGGCGATGAGAACGCGGATGTGCGCGCCGTCGAGCCGCGCGCGGCCCCCCACCGCCGAAGCGGCGGCGGCGCCGAAGTGCAGCAGCGGCCCCTCGCGCCCCAGCGAGCCGCCGCTGGCGATCGCCGCGAACGAGGCCACCGCCTTCAACAGCGACGTGCGGATCGAGATCCGCCGCCCGGTCACCGCCACGGCTTCCATGATC
>CAZTZM010000284.1:0-5735 GCA_964618005.1 uncultured Myxococcales bacterium | reverse complement strand
GAGATCGCGGCGCTGGTGCGCGTGTTCGCCGGCCTGGGCGTGCGCCGCGTGCGACTGACGGGCGGCGAGCCGACGGTGCGCCCGGGCTTGCCGGCGCTAGTGGGCCTGCTGCGGGCGATCCCCGGCCTGGACGAGATCGCGTTGTCGACCAACGGCCACCTGCTGGATCGCTGGGCCGCGCCGCTGCGGGCGGCGGGCGTCGATCGGCTCAACGTCAGCCTCGATTCGCTCGACCCGCGCACGTTTCGCGCGCTCACCGGCGGCGGCGATCTGGCGCGCGTGCTGGCCGGCCTCGAGGCGGCGGCTGAGGCCGGCTTTCGCGCGATCAAGATCAACACCGTCGCCATCAAGGGGGTCAACGACGGCGAGGTGGCCGCCATCTGCGGCTTCGCCTGGGCGCGCGGCTTCGTCCCCCGCTTCATCGAAGAGATGCCGATGGCGGCGGGGCGCACTTACCACGCCGGGTCCTGCCTCTCGGCGGCGGAGATCCGCGCGGCGGTGGCGGCGATCGATCCGAGCGGTCAGGTGGTGGAGGACGACGGCGGCGCGGCGCGCGGCGGCGGTCCCGCCCGCTACTTCCGCCTGACGGGCGCCGGGCCGGCGCGCCGCTTCGGCATCATCTCGCCGATGACCGAGCACTTCTGCGCCAGCTGCAACCGGCTGCGGCTGTCGGCCACCGGCGGCCTGCACGCCTGCCTGGGCCACGACGACGCGGTCGATCTGCGCGCGCCCCTGCGCACGGGCGATCCCGCGGCCGTGCGGGCCGCCATCCGGCAGGCGCTGGCCGGAAAGCGCCCCGGACACACGTTCGACCTGATCGGAATCGGCGGCCCGCGCAAGGCGATGGTACAGATCGGCGGATGAAGAACGACGCGGACCTGAAGCGGCGGGTGGCCGGGCTCGATCGAGAGTTCGAGGAGCGGCTGGCGGCGCTGGTGGCGGTCCCCACCGTCAGCATGGATCCCGGCCGCCGCGCCGAGATGGACGCCTGCGTGTCGCTGGCGAGCGGCTACCTGCGCGAGACCGGCGCCCGCGTCGACGTGATCGACACCGGGGGCTTCCCGTTGCTGCTCGGGCGGTTGATCCAGGACCCCAGCTTTCCGACGGTGACGATCTACAACCACCTGGACGTCCAGCCGGCGGAGGCCAGCGACGGCTGGCGAACGCCGCCGTTCCAGCTGACGCGCGTCGAAGCGGCCGGCAAGCTGCCGCGGCGCTGGTTCGCGCGCGGCGCCACCGACGACAAGGGGCCGGCGCTGGCCGCGCTCTACGGCGCGCGGCTGGCGGTCGAGAGCGGCGCCAAGGTCAACATCCAGTTCCTGTGGGAGCTGGAAGAGGAGATCGGCAGCCCGCACTTCGCGGCCGGCCTGGCCGCGGCGATCGCGGGCGATCCGGCCACCGGCCGGGCGCCGTTCGCGACCGATTCGGTCGTGGTCTCCGACACGATCTGGACCGCGGCCGGCCACCCGTCGATCTCGTACGGGCTGCGCGGCCTGATGGGCTTCACGGTCGCGCTCCAGACCGGCGCCAAGGACGTCCACTCGGGGACGACCGGCGGCGTGGCGCGCAACCCGATCGCGGAGCTGGCCGCGCTGATCGCCTCGATGGTCGACGCGCGCACCGGCAAGGTGAAGGTCCCCGGGTTCTATGCCGGCGTCCGCAACATCTCGGCCGCCGAGCGCAAGGCCTTCGGGCGGGCCGGCTTCTCGCGCAAGCGGTTCGCCGCCGCGCACGAGCTGGGCAAGCTGCGCCCGTTCCGCGACGACGTCGACGCGCTGGCGGCGATCATCGCGGCGCCGACGCTCGAGGTGCACGGCCTGGTCGGGGGCTACAGCGGTCCCGGGATCAAGACCATCGTCCCGCACCGGGCCGAGGCCAAGCTGTCGACCCGCCTGGTGCCCGACCAGAAGCCGGCCCAGGTGTTCCGCGCCATCAAGACCTTCGTGAAGAAGCAGCTCCCGGACGCGGTCGTCACGCATGAGGCGTCGCTGGAGCCCTACCTGGCGCCGATCGGCGGCCCGTACCACGAGGCGGCGGCCGCGGCGGTCCGGGCCACGTTCGGCAAGGAGCCGGCCTTCGTGCGCGAGGGGGGCTCGATCGGCGCCGTCCTGACCATGCAGCGCCTGCTGAAGGCGCCGGTGATCTTCCTGGGCCTGTCGCTGCCGGAGCACGGCTACCACGCCATCAACGAGAACTTCGACTGGGGGCAGGCGGCGGGCGGGATGGAGATGTTCTGCCGGTATTTTCACGAGCTGGCCGCCGCCCCGCAGGCGCGCTAGGATCGCGCTCCCATGAGTGGCGCGCCCCCCTCCGCCCAGGCCGTCTCGCGCGGCACCGCCGTGAAGATCGTGGCCTCCGTCGTCGCGGTGGTCGGCGCGGTCGGCTACCTGCTGACCACGTCGATGAAGCAGGGGGCCGAGTATTACAAGCACGTCGACGAGGTGACGTCGAACGTCGACGCCTGGCGCGGCAAGCGCCTGCAGGTGCACGGCAACGTGGTCCCCGGATCGATCGAACAGGCCAAGGGAACGCTGCTCTACCGGTTCAAGATCGAGAGCCGGGCGCCGCGGCCCACCGCGACGATCACGGCGACCTACGACGGCCTGGTCCCCGACACGTTCAAGGACAACGCCGAGGTCGTGGCCAAAGGGACGCTGACCGCCGACAACCAGCTGGCCGTGGTCCCCGACGGGATCATGGCCAAATGCCCGTCGAAGTACGAGGCCGACAAGAACGCGCCGCCCGCCGCGCCGATCACCCCCGGCGTCGCGCAGAAGCTCTAGCGCGCCTTCGGCGCCGTGAGGGGCGTCCCCCCTCACGAGCTCCCCCCGCAGGCCGTCGGCGCCGGCTCGGCGGAGCCGAGCCTCCCGGTGCTGGGACCCGGGCGCGTTGCGCCCTCCGGCGTCCAGGTCGCAACCGGAAACTTCCCTCGTTTAGGTGTAGCGCAGCCCCTCGACGGCGCGCAGCCGGCTGGCGCGCAGCGAGGGGTAGACCGTCGCCAGGAAGCAGATCCCCATCGTCGCGGCGGCGACGGACAGGATCTCACCGCCGGCGATCCGGACCGGCAGCGCGCCGATGAGATAGACCTTGGGATCGAGGGGGTAGCCGTACAGCCGCGCCAGCAGGCAGATCAGGAGACCGAAGGCGATCCCCAGGCCGGTGCCGACGACGCCGACGGTGGTGCCGCCGATCAGGAAGACGCGCGCCACCATCCCGGCCGGCGCGCCCATCGACTTCAGGATCGCGATCTCGCGAACCTTCGACAGCACGATCATGGTCAGCGAGGCGATGATGTTGAACGCCGCCACCACGATGATCAGCACCAGCAGCAGCGAGATGATCACCTTCTGCATGGTCAGCGCCATGAACAGGTTGTGGTTCAGCTCCTTCCAGTCGATGATCCGGTAGGGGCCGTCGAGGCGCTTCTTCAGCTCCGGCCCGGCGCTGAGCGCCATCATCGGATCGGAGAAGCGCAGCTCGACGCCGGAGACCAGGCGCCGCGCGTCGGCCAGCCGGTGCGCGTCCGCGATGCTGATGTACGCCAGGCGCGTGTCGTACTCGTTGAACCCCATGCGGAACATCCCGACGACCTTGAACAGGTACGAGACCGGCGCCTCGCCGACGCCGGAGCTGAACGGGATCATGATCGTCACGCAGTCGCCGACCCCGACGTGCAGGTGGTGCGCCAGCTCGACCCCCAGCGCGATGCGCCCGACGTCCTCGGTCGTCTTGCGCGGGGTCCCCGACGGCAGCACGCAGCTGGCCGGCTGATCGAGCGCCTCCACGCTGCCGGCGATGAGCGACCTCCGCAGGTCGTCGGCCCCCTGCTGCAGGTCGATCCCTTTCAGGTTGGCGCCGACGCGGCCGATCATCACCTCGCCCGCCGAGAACAGGAACTTCGCCATGCGGACCACGCCCGGCGTGCCGCGGAGGTGCTTCTCGATGTCGGCGATCTCCGGCCCGTCGACGTCGACGTCGCCGTACGGCATGACGATCAGGTGGGCGTTCAACGCCAGCACCTTGTCCTGGAACTCGCGTTCGAAGCCGCTGGTGACGGCCAGGACGACCACCAGCGACGCCACCCCCAGCACCACGCCCATCGTCGACACGGTGGTGAAGACCGAGAACGTCCGCAGCAGGAAGGCCACCACCGCCACCAGCCCGCCGGCCAGGACCCCCAGGACGGCCGCCGTCTCGACCACCCGCGAGCGCCCGTGCACCAGCATGAACACCCCGAACCCCAGCGCCACCAGGGCGATCCCGGCGACCAGCGCCACCTGCGCCCCGCGCGAGCCGCGGCCGCGGTGCAGGTAACGCAGGCCCACCAGCCGCTCGAGCCCCAGCGTGAACATCTCGCCGAGGCCGAGCCCCAGGACCGCCGCCAGGGCGCCCTCGATCAGGGCCGAGCGGTGGGCGGGGGAGACGACCGCCCCCGCGGCAGCGACGGCGACCGCGGCAAACAGGACCAACCGGACAATCAAGCGGGCGCGCATCCTGGCAGGGAACCGTAGCAGATCGTCGATCGGACCGGAGCCGCCTTGACACTCTTCGACGCCAGCTCGTACCGTACACGGCAATGGCTTCGTTCCGGGCGCGGCGAGCGCCGGGCCTTCTTCTGGTCGCCTCTGCGCTGGGCGCGCTCCTTACGTCGCAGGTGGCGGCGCGCGCCGATCAGAACGACCTCAATCTGCTGAACCTCTGCTACACGGGCGGCACCAACACGTGCCTGCAGCAGAACACGTCGACGGGCGCCACGTCGGCCGCGCCCAGCACGACGGTGCAGTCGCGCTACCGCAGCCTGATGTCCGAGCTGGGCGTCGTCATGGCGCCGCGCCTGATGACGCCGGCCGATACGCTCGGCTACGCGGGCTTCCAGTTCTCCGCCGAGCTGGGGATCAACTCGATCAACAGCAGTCGAACGGTCCAGGGCGACTCGGTCCCCTACTGGACCGGCGTGCAGGGCGTCACCAACCCCAACAACCCGAACGTGGGGCGACCCAGCTCATACCTGACGACGGTGGGTGGGTTTGTCCGCAAGGGGCTCTGGTTCCCCGTCCCCGCGGTGGAGTTCGGCGCCGGCGCGGTCAGCCTGCTCGGCTCCAGCATGTACGCCATGCAGGGGTACGTGAAGCTGGCGCTGCAGGAAGGCTTGCACGACTGGGTGCTGCCGTCGTTCGCGGTGCGCGGGTCGGCCTCGCAGGTGCTGGGCACCAGCCAGGTCAACCTGGCCATCTACGGCGTCGACGTCCTGATCTCGAAGGCTTTCAGCATGGGCGGTACCGCGCGGGTCGAGCCCTACCTCGGCTGGAACGCGCTGTTCATCGACGCGCGCAGCGGCGTCATCGACGCCACGCCCAATTGTGACGCTTACGCCCAGGACGTGACGCCGGCAGGCGGGACGACCCCGGGCGGCTGTCTCCCGATAAACAACGGCCACTGGACCGACCTGGGCGCGAACTTCACGTTCCCGTCGGAGAGCGTCATCACCCGCTATCGCTGGTTCGGGGGCTTCAAGCTGAAGCTCTCGGCCGTGTTCCTGGACGCCGAGCTGGACGTGACCCAGCACGGCACCAGCAACGACAGCAACGGCGACGTGACCGACGGCAGCGGAACCCAGCTGTCGTTCTCGCTGGCCGCCGGTTTGGATTTTTAGCGCGGGCGGCGCGGTGTGACGCGCTAGGCGGCGGCGCCGCCGGCGCCACCGGCGCCGGTCGCCCCGGTCCCCTGTGCGGGCG
>CAZTZM010000283.1:0-26516 GCA_964618005.1 uncultured Myxococcales bacterium | reverse complement strand
GATGAAGAGCTCGACCGTCTTCTGATCGTGGCCGGCATAGCCGACCGACAGGTCCTGGCCGACGTGCAGCTCGTAGTCGCCGCCGCGCAGCGACAGCAGCACCGCGCCGTCGATGGCGGGGGCGCGCACCAGCGGACCGTCCAGCACCTGCTGGGTGATCCGCTTGGACAGCGGATAGCCGTCCTCGGCCGCCGCCAGCACCTGCGCGTAGAGCGGCGTCGACAGCGCCAGCGCGTAGGGGCCGCTGATGCCGGCCTCGCGCAGCGTCTCGCGCGCGGCCAGGATCACGCCCGGCAGGTCGCGCACATCGGCCGGCAGCTTGTGCGGCGCGTGCGGGCTGGCGGGGATGATGCCCTCGATGCCCGCCGAGGCCAGGCCGTTGAAGATGGCGGAGTCCTCGGCGTGCGCCGCCTTCTCGGCCGCCTCGACCACCGGGTCCAGATCGGGATCGGTGGCGCCGCGCGGGATGGCGTCCAGCTCCGCCAGGGAGACCTTCATGGGGACGCGCAGCTCGATCAGCGGCTGCACCTGGCGCAGCATCAGCTCGACCGCCGGCGTCTTGCCGCCGGAGATCGGCTCCAGGCGGCCGGTGTTGACGGAGGCCAGCTGCCACCCGTGCGGACCCTTGAAGTCGACCAGGCGGCGGCCGGCCAGATTCAGCTTCAGCACACGCGCCGCCTCGGCGTCGACGGCCGCCAGCGCGTCCGAGGTGATCGGGGCGTGGTTTCGTTTGAGCAGGTCGGTTGCCATTACTTGATCCTCAAGCTGCCGATGCCGAGAGAAGAAGGAGATGCAGCGGTCGGGGCGCCCTCTGCGCCGCCACCGCCGGCGGCGGCCATGGCCGCCTTCTTGACCTTCTCTACCTGGGTGATGTCGCCTTCCGTGAACAGGTAGGTCCGCGCCGGCTCGTCGATCTTGGCGTCGCGGCGGCGCAGCCACTCGAACGTCATCATGGCGTGCTCCAGCTCCTCGTTCCGGTTGTGGAGCAGGATGGCGCGCAGCGACTCGTCCTTCGTCGCATCGGCGCGCTGCTGATACCAGTCGACCGCCTCGAACTCCTCGATCAGCGATTCGATGGCGCGGTGGAAATCCTTGGTGGCCTCCGGAAGAAGCTCGGCCGGTTCGTGGTACCCCTCGTGGCTCATGCGTCGCAATATAGTTGCCCCGCCTGAGCTTCACCAGTGCCGCGTTGCGAGGACATGGACAGCCCGCACCCGGGTGATCAGCTTGGCGGGATGACTCGCGTAACCGATTCCCTGGACGATGGTCGCGTCAGCTTCGGCGACCGAGAAGAGATCGAGATGGCGACCGCTGTCGACCCCGTGTGCGGTCGCGAGCTGAAGCGGGCCGAGGCGGCAGCCGCCGTGGATCTCCACGGCACCGTCTACTTCTTCTGCTCGAAGGCCTGCCACGACCAGTTCGTGGCCGACCCGTCGCTGTACGTCGACGGCGACCGCGCGGAAGCCTAAGGCTCCCCAGGCTTCGGCTGGGCCCGCAGCGAGATCGAGTTGATGCAGTAGCGCTGGCCGGTGGGCGCCGGGCCGTCGTCGAAGACGTGCCCCAGGTGACCGCCGCAGCGGCGGCACATCACCTCGGTGCGCACCATGCCGTGCGAGGTGTCGGTCTCCACGGCGACGGCGTCGCCCGTGACCGGCTCCGTGAAGCTGGGCCAGCCGGTTCCGGAGTCGAACTTGGCGTCCGAGGAGAACAGCTCGGCGCCGCACCCGGCGCAGAGGTAGGCGGCGTCGTCATGCGCGTTCCAGTACGCGCCCGAGAAGGCCCGCTCGGTCCCCTTGCGGCGCAGGACCTGGTACTGGTCGGGTGTCAGGGTGGCGCGCCACTCGGCGTCGGTCTTCTCGGCCATGGCGAAAGTATATCCTGCTACACTGCGCGCGCTTTGGCTTCCGACCGCGTCCTCGTCACCGTCACCGGCCCCGATCGCACCGGGGTCACCGCCACCCTGACCGGCATCCTGGCGCAGCAGGGCGGCAGCCTGGAAGACATCGAGCAGGTCGTCGTCCAGGGGCAGCTCACGCTCTGCCTGCTGGTCGGCGTCCCCGAGACGCGCGACGTGCTGAAGGAGCTGCTGTTCACGGCCAAGCAACTGGGGATGGAGCTGAACTTCAAGCCGGTCCCCGCCCACGACGCGCCGACCAAGGCGCCCGAGGGACGCCGCTACGTCATCACCGCCATCGGCCCGACGCTGGGCGCGCCGCACCTGCACGCCCTGGCCTCGGCGCTGGCGTCCGAGGGGGCGAACATCGAGAAGATCGGGCGGCTGTCCGAGGACAAGCTGGCCTCGGTCGAGATCCACGCGCTTCTGCCGGCCCAGCGCGACAGCGAGACGCTGAAGCGGACCCTGCTGGCGGTGGCGACGGCCAGCGGCTTCGATGTGTCGCTGCAGCGCGAGAGCCTGTTCCGCCGTTCGAAGCGGCTGATCGTGCTCGACATGG
This sequence comes from uncultured Myxococcales bacterium, assembly GCA_964618005.1. Taxonomy (GTDB): domain Bacteria; phylum Myxococcota_A; class Polyangia; order Fen-1088; family Fen-1088; genus JADGRB01. The sequence continues at coordinate 24,063 of CAZTZM010000283.1, read as the reverse complement.
ACTCCACGCTGATCCGGATCGAGGTGATCGACGAACTGGCGCGCGCCGCCGGCGTCGGCCCCGAGGTCTCGCGCATCACCGAGCGCGCCATGCAAGGTGAGATGGACTACGACGAGTCGCTGCGCCAGCGCGTCGGCCTGCTGGCCGGCCTGGACGTGGGCGTCCTCGATCGAATCGCCGCCGACCTGCCGCTCACCGAGGGGGCCGAGACGATGGTCCGCGTCCTCAAGCGCCTCGGCTACAAGATCGCGGTCATCAGCGGCGGCTTCTCGCGCGCGGCCGAGGCGCTCAAGCGGCGCCTTCACCTCGACTACGCCTACTCCAACAACCTCGAGGTTTCGGGGGGCAAGCTGACCGGCCGGGTGGTGGGGCCGATCGTCAACGCCCAGCGCAAGGCCGAGCTGCTGGAGACCATCGCCCAGGCCGAGGGGGTCCTCCTCGACCAGGTCATCGCCGTCGGCGACGGCGCCAATGACGCGCTGATGCTCGAGCGGGCCGGCCGGGGCATCGCCTTCCACGCCAAGGCCAAGCTGCGCGAGCGGGCCGACACCAGCATCTCGGCCGCCGGCCTGGACGCGATCCTGTACCTGCTCGGTATCTCCGCCCGCGAGCTGCAAGAGGTCGAGTGATGGAATCCGTTCTTGACGTGTAAACTCCGCGGGCATAAGCATTTGCGCCCGTAGCTCAGCTGGATAGAGCAGCGGCCTTCTAAGCCGCGGGTCGCAGGTTCGACTCCTGCCGGGCGCGCCGCTGCGGTAACGTGGCGACAGAATCTGAAAACTGAATACGGTGGGTGTAGCTCAATTGGTAGAGCGCCAGACTGTGGCTCTGGATGTTGCGGGTTCAATCCCCGTCACTCACCCCGTAATTTCAAGCAGTCCATCACTCTCGAAATCGAGGAGGGCGGCGACGTACGCTTGTTCGGGAAGTTACTCCGAGATCTCGAGGACCTTGCCGCCCTCGAACACCGCCTGCAGGCGGAGCTTTCCGCCGAGCGCTTCGACGTACTTCCGCATTGTCGAAACGAGCCGGTCGTCTCGTTTCTCGATGGCGGAGAGCTGCGCCTGCGATGCTTCCATCCGAGCCGCTAGCTCGACCTGGGTGAGCCCGAGCAGGTCTCGAAGCTGCCGGAGCGTGACCTGCTCGACCATCTCGTCACGCAGCCGCTCAACCGCCGCCTCGCGCGCGGGCGTCCTCTTGTGCCGAATGTCTTCCCAGCGGTGAGTCTTCATTTGCTTCCCCTTTCGCGTTTGTACTGCTCCCAAATTCGCTCGGCGATCGGGATCATCCGGTCGTAGAAGCGTTCGTCGCCCGTCTTGTCGCCACCGATCAGCAGGACCGCGGCTCGCTCGAAGTCGAAGATGTAGAAGGTCCGAACCTCAACGTGTCCACCGCCGCCGTCATCGCGTCGTCCGCCTGCTCGTCCAGACCGTCGTACCAAGCTAGCCACTCGTCCGTCGCGATGACCTCCGCCACGAACATATACTACTTTAAAGTTATATCCTTTGCAAGTAGTTTTCGTTCCTGCGGCGTCGGTCAACCCGCGGCGCGCGCCGTGGCCCCCCCGCCCTCTTCCAGCCGCCGGCGGACGGCGGCGACGTGGTCGCGCAGGACGTAGAGCTGATCGCCGAACGAGGGCGGCGTCTTCAGCTCGGTGACCGCGTGGGTGATCTCTTCCAGCCGTGCGCGCACGTGGGCGCGCGTCTCCGGCGTGGGGTTGCCGCGCATTTCGCGTTCCAGGTCCATCAGCACCCCGTACCAGCGGTAGATGTGCGAGCGGACGCGCCACCTGTAGACCGCCGGCGCCAGCCGCGTGGCGGGGACGATCACCACCAGCAGCGGGACCACCACCACGATCAGCCGGTCGATCAGGCTGGCCAGCCAGAACGGGAGCCGCTTGTAGAGCAGCTGCTGGCCCGACTTGTAGTAGCGCTCGGCCTCGGTGCTGATCGGGAAGTCGCGCGCCAGCGGCGCCGGGTACTCGCCGGCGTTGCGAAACAGGCCGGGGCCGCCGTGGATCTCGCGGGCCGCGCCGATCAGCAGATCGGAGAGCGCCGGGTGGAGGTCGTCGCGGGCGACGAGCTCGACGGTCGGGCCGACCAGCTCCAGCGCGCGCGGCGGGTAGTCGCGACCGAGATCCATCGCCCCCTCGGGCAGCGTCAGCTTGGACAGGAAGCGGAACTTGCGCAGGTAGGCGTCGGCCTGGCGAAAGCTGGCCAGCTGGATGCCCGGCGTCTCGCGCAGGCTGCGCATGATCTGCGGCGTGGCGGCGTCGCCCATCAGGAAGACGGCGTCGACCTGGCCGGCCACGAGCTGCTTCTGGGCCTCGCCGGCGTCGAGCCCCAGCAAGACGGTCGGCGGTCCGTCCATCCCGTTCGCCTGCAGCAGCTTGAGCGCCAGCACGCGCGCGCCGGTCCCCTCGGGCGGGATCGCCAGCCGCTCGCCGCGCAGGTCCGTGAGCGCGTCGACCGGCTTGTCGGCGCGGCAGTAGATCATGAGCGGCTGCGGGTAGAGGCTCCCCAGCGACGCCAGGTGTGAGAGGTCGCGCCCCTCGGACAGGCCGCCCTGCACGAATCCCACGTCGGCCGCTCGGCGGGCGAGCTTGTCGAGGTTGTCGAGCGCCCCGCGGGTCGGGATCACCTCGACCTTCACCCCGTGGCGCCCCAGGATCTCGCGGTACTTCTCGGCCTGGTTGCGGTAGCTGCTGCCCTCGGGGCCGCTGGCCAGCCGGATCCGCGTCGGGGGCGCGAAGCCCGTGGCTTTGGACGCGAACCAGATCGCGCCCGCCAGCACCAGCGCGGCCGGCACGGCGATCGCCGCCAGCTCGCGCGACGACAACCACCCGAGACGCTGGCGAAGACCCCACCGGTCGGCTTTCCCCATCCCGCCAGGATATCCCAGCGGCGGGTGGGCCGCGGTCGTCAGAGCGCGCCGCGCTTGAGCGGCGCAAGCGCGCGCGGTCAGCGCCATGTACGTCAGCGACGGTTCTGGCAGGCGCTGGAGGTCATGCAGGCGCCGTCGGTCACGAAGACGTTGGGGGCGTCGTGGCACTGGTTGAAAGCATTCAGCACCGACCGCCCGGGATCGCGCCCCATCCGCGCGGTCCCCATTCGTGGATCACCTCGCCCGGACGCGGCGTCTGATTGAAGCCTTTGATCTGCTGCAGGCCCGCCGACTTCAGCATGGCAATCGCGGCGGACTCCATGTCGGGGCGCATCGCCAGCTCGTTGGGGCCGTAGCGCATGTCGAGGTCGAGCGTCGGCATCCCCCACTGGTCGCGCTTGTCGTGGTTGAGCGAGACGCGGTTCTCGCGATGCGGGAGGCACTCGCCCAGCGCCTCCATGTAGACCCACCAGGGGCCGGAACGCGTGAGCGATTCCTTGAGCGCCGCGCCCATCTCCGTGCCGCCCCCCGGCTGGCGCGCCCGCCAGTCCTGCCACCCCTGCCGCCCCGTGTAGACCTCGTAGGCGTAGCCGCGGGTGAAAGCGACGCCGGCGTCCCGGCGGGCGACGTTGCGAAAGCGCGGGATATAGACGCTGGTGCTGCGGCGGCCGGCGTAGTACGCGCCGGCGAAGCCGTCGAAGGTGGCGGTGGCGCGACGCCGCCCTCTCGGGCGAGGTCCACCGCGCGATGGCCTTGCTCGATCGCGATCCGGGTCTGTCCCGGACCGCCCTCGCCGATCAGGTCGAGCGCGATCCGGACGCCCTCAGCCACGCGTTCCGGCGCGAGCTCGGCCTGACGCTGGTGGCCTACCGCAACCGCCTCCGCCTCCGACACTTTTTCGAGCTGATGGCCGCCGGACGCAAGACGCTGCTCGACGCCTGCCTGGAGGCGGGCTTCGGGAGCTATCCGCAGTTTCACCGCGTATTCGTGGCCGAGACCGGTCGGACGCCTCGCGACTACCTGGCGGCCCGCCCGAACGCGGGCGCCGGATAGGACGGCGGCGGCGCGCGGCCATGGCTAAGATGGCCCCATGCGCTACCTGGTCTCCTTCGGCCTGATCTTCGCCGCTGTCGTGGTGGCGTTTCGATGACGGTGGGCGCCGGGCGGCGGCCGCGCGTGCTGGTGAACTTCGCCTCGTCGGTCGACGGGAAAATCAACCCGGCGCCCGGGCTGCGCCAGGGGAAGTTCATGATGTCGCGCGGGCGCGAGGACTTTCACCGGATGCTGGCCCTGCGCGCCCAGGTCGACGCGGTCTTGATCGGCGCCTCGAACCTGCGCGTCGACGACCCCGACCTGGCGATCCCACCCGACGCGCGCGCCGACCGGCGCGCGCGCGGCGCCGCCGAGCCGGCCCGCATCGTCATCACCACGACCGGCGCTGGGATCACGCCCGAGCAGCGGATGTTCGATCGGGCGCTGGGCGGCCCACCGATCGTCGTCCACGCCGCTGCCATGCCAGCCGAGACACGGGCTCGCCTGGGTGCGGTGGCCGAGCTGGTCGAGCTGGGGACGGCCGGGGTCGCGGTTCCGGACCTGCTGACCTGGCTGGCGGACCGCGGGTTCCAGTCGCTGCTGTGCGAGGGGGGCGGCAACCTGTGCGCGCAGTTCTTCGCCGCCCGCGCGGTCGACGCCCTCTACCTGACCCTGGTCCCCCGGGTCCTGGGGGGCGTGCTCGCTCCCACTTTGGCCGATGGCCCGGGCTTCGCCCCCGACGAGATCCCTGACCCCACCCTGGCCTCGCTGGAACGGGTGGGAGACGAGCTGTACCTGCGTTACGAATTCGATTGGGACAAAGGACGCTTGGCATCCCAAGGCCCCATGCGGTAGTCCATTGGTCCGACGATGGCTCCCTCGTTCGCCGCGGCCGCGCTGGTCCTGTCGCTGCTGCACGCGCAGGTAACGGACGGCGGCGTCGATCCTGCATCGGTCGGACCGCCGCCGGCCGCCGTCCCCGACGCCGGCGCCCCCGCCGAACCGGCCGTCAAGCCGCCCGCGCTGGTCCGTTTCGTCCCCGCGGTCTACCCGCCCGACGCCGAAGCGGCCGGGATCATGGGGTCGGTCACGTTCTCCATCGTGATCGACGAGAAGGGAGGGGTCGGCGCGGTGAAGGTCGTCGACCCGGGGCCCCACCCCGGGTTCGCGCCGGCCGCCGAGGCGGCGGTCAAGCAGTTCCAGTTCTCGCCGGCGGTCATCAACGGAAAGCCGACCGCGGTCGAGATCGAGTACCGCTACGACTTCGTCATCAAGAAGGCGCCGCCCCCGCCGCCGCCCACCGAGAAGCCGGTGTCGCTCACGGGCCGGATCATCGAGCGCGGCACCCGCGCGCCGGTGGTCGCCGCCAGCCTGGAATCGGGCGACTCGACCGCGGAGACCGACGCCAACGGAAAGTTCACGCTGCGCGGCCTGCCGATCGGTCCGGTCAAGATCCGGATCGTCTCCCCGGCGCACCACAACCTGATCGTCGACGAGGTGATTGAGCAGGGCAAGGTGAAGGAGGTCGAGTACCGGATGAACCGCAAGCGCTACGGCGCGATGGAGGCGGTGGTCCGGGGGCAGCGCGACCGCAAGGAGATCGCCATCCACGAGGTCTCCACCGACGAGATCGCCACCGTCCCCGGGACGCAGGGCGACGTGCTGAAGGTCATCCAGGACTTCCCGGGCGTGGCGCGCGCGCCGTTCGGCCTCGGGCTGCTGATCGTCCGCGGGTCGGCCCCGCAGGACACCGTCGTCTACATGGACGGGGTCCAGATCCCGCTCCTGTTCCACTTTCTGGCGCTGACGGCGGTGGTGAACTCGGACGTCATCACCGGCCTCGATTTCTATCCCGGTAACTTCTCGGCCTACTACGGCAACGCCATGGGCGGCGCGGTCGAGATCCGGACACGCGACCCCAAGAATGAATGGCACGGCGCCGGCCACGTCGACCTCTACGACGGCGCGGCGATGGTCGAGGGCCCCCTCGCCGGCGGCAGCTTCTTCGCCTCGGTCCGACGCAGCTGGGTCGACGAGGTGTTGCGGGCGGTGGTGCCGAGCGGCCTGACGGTGGCGCCGGTCTTCTACGACTACCAGCTGAAGTACGTGCATTCGCTGTGGGGCGGACAGGGATCGCTGTTCGCGTTCGGGTCCAGCGACGCGCTGGACATCCTGGACTCGAACACGGCGCGCGCGATCTCGTTCGACAGCGAGATCCAGTTCCACCGCCTGGCCGCCCGCTGGCAGCGCGGCTTCTCGCACGGTTGGCGCAACGACGCGGTCCTGTCGGGCGGCTACGACAACATCGACAACGAGGCGGTGAACGCGATCAAGGCGGTCGTTCACACCTTCAACGTCAGCCTGCGCGACACGCTCAGCTACCGGCCGTCGGAGCGGTTCACGCTGGAGATGGGGATCGACTCGTCGGTTCGCTACTTCACCTACGATCTGGTGCTGCCGGTGGGCCCTTCGGCCGGGGCCGCCTTCGATAACGGCGGGCTGACCGCCAACCCGCCCCAGAACGCTCACAACAGCGGGAGCTGGTTTCAGCCCGGGCTGTTCATCTCGGCCGGCATCAAGCCGATCCCGCGCCTGCTGCTGCAGCCGGGACTGCGGTTCGACGGGAACATGGGGCTGGGGAACCAGTCGATGGTCTGGCTCGATCCGCGCCTGTCGGTCTTCTACACCGTCAACCCCAGGACGACGTTGAAGGCGGCCGTCGGCCTCTACTCCCAGGCGCCGCAACCGCAGGACCTGGTGGCGATGCCGTTCGGCAATCCCAACCTCAGCTTCCAGCGGTCTTTCCAGTACAGCGTGGGCGTCGACCAGAAGCTCCCCTGGCAGGCCGACGTGGGGGTCACGCTGTACGACAAGTTCCTCTACGACCTCGTGACGCCGACCGATCTCACGAATGCGGCCGGGCAGTCCCTCGTCCTGTCGAACCTGGGCAAGGGGCGCTCGTACGGGATCGAGATCCTGGCGCGCCGGCAGATCATGAAGGGCTTCTACGGCTGGCTGGCCTACACGCTCTCGCGCAGCACCCGCCTCGACGATCCGTCGCTCCCCAGCTACAAGTACGGCTATCACCTGTACGACTTCGATCAGACGCACATCCTGACGCTGATCGCCTCGTACCAGACCGAGCACAACTGGACGTTCGGGACGCGTATCCGCTACACCAGCGGCGATCCGTTCACGCCGTTCGTGTCCGGCATCTTCAACGCCAACAACGCCAGCTACACGTGCATCGCAGGCAACCCGGACTCGGCGCGCGCGCCGGCCTTCTTCCAAACCGACGTGCGCATCGACCGCCGCTTCATCTACGACAAATGGATCTTCACCGGCTACCTCGACGTTCAGAACGTCACCAACCGCAAGAACCCCGAGGCGCTGTTCCCGAACTTCAATTGCAACGGCTACGCCACGCTGACGGGGTTGCCGATCTTCCCCACCCTTGGACTGAGGGCCGAGTTTTGAAGCGCCTCTCTTCGACCTCTTGCTTGCTCCTGGCCGCCACGGCGCTGGCCGCCTTGCCTGCCTGCGAGTCGGGCTTCGATCGCAACGATCAGATCGTCAACAGCCTGCGCATCCTGGGCATCCGGTCCCACGTCGTCGAGAACACCGACACCACCGACTGGGCCGATGCCCAGGTGGGCGACACGCTCGAGCTGTCGGCGCTGGTCACGAACCCGGCCAACGTCGGCGTCACGATCACCTGGCTGGCTTGCGTCCCCAACGGTACCGACGTGCTGCCCCCCTGCAACGACGCCAATCTGCTGAAAAATCCGGTGTCGCTGATCGGGATGGCGAACGACCCGAGCACCGGCGTCCTCAACCTGGGCACCACCAACCCGGTCCAGTTCACGGTGCCCAGCGAGGTGCAGCCCTTGCTCGACGCCGTGCTGACCCGGGCCTACGACCCCAACAACCCGCAGGCCGCCAACCCGCAGGCCGAGTGCTCGCTGTTCGTGGAGGTCCCCCTCATCGTGATCCTGCAGGGGAGCGACGGCGAGGTCTTCACCGCCACGCAGAACGTCCGACTCTCGCCCTGGTCGCAGGTCGGCGCCAACGCGACCGTGCCGCAGTACCAGTACTACATCCGCAACGCCAACCCCTCGATCACCGGGTTCTTCGACAACCCGCCCAGCCGAACGGTCTGCGCGGGCCAGCCGCTGACCGTGGTCTGCCAGTCGGACGCCGACTGCGCCGCCTTCTCGGCGGGGACGACCTGCCAGCCGAACGGGTTCTGCGCACCCGGCACCTTCCCCGACGGCAATCAGACGATCTGCCTGGCGCTCGACATGCCGCAGGACTATTACGACTGCGGCCTGAGCGGCCCAGAGCTCGACAATGACCCGGACGGGAGCCCCAACGTCGCAGAGCAGCCCTCCATAACCTGGTACGCCACGGCTGGGTCGATCGGGACGATCGCGCGCCCCAAGGCGGGGACGGGGACAGACCTGGCCAGCGAAACCTACAGCGCCTTCACGCGCGCGACCGGGCCGTTCACGATCTACGGCGTCGTGCGCGACGGACGCGGCGGCGAGACCTGGCTGGCGCAAGACTTCCAGTGACCTGATCGCAGGGCCAACCGAAAGGGACGAAACGCATGATCATCCAGAAGCTTCTCGCCATCGTGAACCTGGGCGCCGCCTGGGTCCTGTGGCTGCTGATCGGGCTGTCGGTGATCTCGGTCGGGATCATGATCGAGCGGACCGCCTTCTTCCTGGGACGCAAGCTGCCCAACCGCGACGCGCTGGCGGGCTGGCTGCTGGGCGGCGACCTGGAGGAGGCGCGCCGCGCGGTGGCCAACCGCGACGGCATCGAGGCCGAGGTGGTGCGCGCGGCGCTGGCGCAGGCCGACAACGGCGCCGACAGCGTCGCCAAGGTCGTCGACGCGGAGATCAAGCGCGCGCGCCTGGAGTACGAGGCGCGGCTGGCCTTTCTGGCCACGCTGGGCAACAACGCGCCCTTCATCGGCCTGTTCGGCACCGTCCTGGGGATCATCCGGGCGTTCGGCGATCTGGCCCACAACCCCAGCGCGGCCGGCGCCAGCTCGGTCATGTCAGGCATCTCGGAGGCGCTGATCGCCACCGCGGTCGGCCTCCTGGTCGCGCTGCCGGCGGTCGTCGCCTACAACGTGTTCCAGCGCGCGCTGCGCCGGGCCTCGCAGCGGGCCGCCTACTTCGGCGACCTGCTGGAGGCGCGCCTGCGCGGCCACGCGGGCGGCAAGAGCGAGGCGGCCTGACATGGCGTCCGTCTCGGACAACGACGACGGAGACGACGGCGGGGGAATGATCAGCGGCATCAACGTCACGCCGCTGGTCGACATCACGCTGGTCCTCCTGATCATCTTCATGGTCACCGCCACGTACATCGTGCGGCAGGCGATCCAGATCGATCTGCCGCGCGCCGCCAACGCGGGCGAGGCGACCGGGACGACGCTGGCCATCATCCTGACCAAGGACGGCGAGATCTACGTCGACGGCAAGAAGCGCGACGAGGCCGGCCTGCGCGACGCCGCCCGCGAGGCGTTGGGCAAGGACAAGGACGCCCGCGCCATCATCAGCGCCGACAAGAACGCGCTGCACGGCTCGGTCGTCCACGTCCTGGACCTGATCAAGGGCGAGGGCGTGTCGAAGTTCGCCATCAACATCGAAAAGGAGCAATGAGGCGACTGACGCCGACGGCCGGCTACGCGATCGCGGCGGCGCTTCACCTGGGACTCTTCGCGTGGGCCTGGGCGCTCCCCAGCCGGCCGCACCGCAAGGAACAGGTCGACGTGGAGATCGTCGAGACGGTGAAGCCGCGTCCGGTCGAGCCCAAGCCGCCGCCGCCCGAGCCGCCGAAGCCGCCGGAGCCGGTGAAGGTGCAGCACGTGCACCGGGTGGCGCTCGCGCCGCCGCCGCCCACCAACGCGCCGCCTCCGCCGCCCGACACGCCACCGCCCGAGACGCCGCCGCCGACCACGCCGACCACGACGCCCGGGCCGGTGCACCTCGGCCTGTCGCTGTCGTCGACCAGCGTCGGCGGCGCGTTCGCGGCGCCGGTCGGCAACAGCCTGGCCGGCAAGCCCGGCCCGCGCGCGGCCGCACCCGCCGTCGACGACGTCGGGCCGGTCGTCCACGCCGCCGCGCTGACCGTGCAGCCGGAGCCCATCGACACCGAGATCCCGCGCAGCGAGTACCCGCAGGCCGCGCTGGACGCCGGCTTCGAGGGGAGCGTGACGTTGAAGATCGTCATCGACGCGACCGGAAAGGTCCGCAGGGCGACGGTGATGAAGGACCCCGGCTACGGCCTGGGCGCGGCGGCGGTGCGCAGCGTGCTCAAGCACTTCCGCTTCAAGCCCGGCGAGATCGACGGCAAGCCGGTGGCCATCGAGACGCCGTTCATCGTCACCTACGAGGTGCCGTAGCTCAGATCCGCGCGCCGCGCAGGCGGAGCGCGTTGCCGATCACCGAGACGGAGCTGAGGGCCATCGCCGCGGCGGCCAGCTCGGGGGTGAGCTGCAGGCCCAGCACGGGGTAGAGCACGCCGGCGGCGATCGGGACGCCGAGCGCGTTGTAGACGAAGGCGAAGAACAGGTTCTGTTTGATGTTGCCGAGCGTCGCGCGTGACAAACGACGGGCGCGCAGCACACCGCCCAGATCGCCCTTCACCAGCGTCACGCCGGCGCTCTCCATCGCCACGTCGGTGCCGGTCCCCATCGCGATCCCCACGTCGGCGCCCGCCAGCGCCGGGGCGTCGTTGATGCCGTCGCCGGCCATGGCCACCACGTGACCGCCCTGGCGCAGCCGTTCGATCGCCGCTGCCTTGTCGGCGGGCAGGACCTCGGCCACGATGTCGTCGTCGGCGATCCCCAGCGCGCGCCCGACCGCCAGCGCCGTGGCCCGGCGATCGCCGGTCAACATCACCACGCGTATCCCTTCGCCGCGCAGCGCCCGGATCAGCTCCGCCGCGCCCGGCTTGGCCGGATCGGCCAGGCCCAGCAGGCCGGCCAGGCGGCCGTCCACGGCGACGAACGTGACGGTCTGCCCGGACGACGCCAGCTCGGCGGCGCGCGCGGTGGTCTCCGCCGGCACGGCGACACCCTGGTCCGCCATCAGACGCGCGGTGCCCAGCGCGGCGGCGCGCCCGTCGACCCGGCCGCGCAACCCGCGCCCGGGCAGCGCCTCGACGTCCGTCGCCGCGCCCAACGTCAACCCGCGCGCCGAAGCGCCCGAGACGATCGCGGCGGCCAGCGGGTGCTCGCTGGCGCGCTCCAGCGAGGCCGCGAGCTGGAGCATCACCCCGGCGTCACCGCCGGTCGCCGCCTCGCACGTGACCAGCCGTGGGTTGCCTTCGGTCAGCGTCCCGGTCTTGTCGATCCCGATCGTGTCGACCTTCTGCAACAGCTCCAGGGCCGCGGCGTCCTTGAACAGCACGCCCATCCCGGCCGCCTTGCCGGTGGCCACCAGGATCGACATCGGCGTCGCCAGCCCCAGCGCACACGGGCAGGCGATGATCAGCACCGACACGGCGGACACCAGCGCGTGCGGGAAGCGCGGCGCCGGCCCAACGGCGGCCCACACGACGAAGGCCGCGATCGCCGCCAGCACCACCGCCGGGACGAACACGCCTGACACCACGTCGGCCAGGCGCTGGATGGGCGCGCGGCTGCGCTGCGCCTCACCCACCATCCGCACGATCTGTGCCAGCAGCGTCTCGTTCCCCACGCGCTCGGCGACCATCACCAGCGCGCCGGATCCATTCAACGTCGCGCCCACCAGGCGATCCCCCGGCTGCTTGGCGAGCGGGACCGATTCGCCCGTCAGCATCGACTCGTCGACGGCGCTGCGCCCCTCGACCACGCGGCCGTCGACAGGGATCTTCTCGCCGGGGCGCACGCGCAGGCGATCGCCCGCGTGAACGTCCGCCAGCGCCACCTCTTCTTCGCCGCCGTCGGGGCGGATCCGCAGCGCGCGCTTGGGCGAGAGATCCAGCAGGGCGCGGATCGCGTCGCCGGTACGCGCGCGCGCCCGCAGCTCCAGCACCTGCCCCACCAGCACCAGCGTCACGATCGCCGACGCCGCCTCGAAGTAGACGCCCACATGCCCGTGGGCGTCGCGGAACGACGCCGGGAACAGTCCGGGCGCCAGCACGGCGACGACCGAGTAGGCGAAGGCCACCCCCACGCCCAGGCCGATCAGCGTGAACATGTTCCAGTGGCGGCCGTGCAACGACTTCCAGGCGCGCACGAAGAAGATCCACCCGCCCCAGAGCACCACCACGGCCGCCAGCGCCAGCGCCACCCACGGTGCCCAGCCCGCGGCCAGGTGCGCCATGCCGAGCACGACGACGGGGATCGTCAGCGCCGCGCTGACCCACAGCCGGCGCGTCATCACCGCCAGCTCCGGGTTCGGCGCGGCGGTCGCGGCCGGCGCGGCCGGCTCCAGCGCCATGCCGCAGAGGGGGCAGTCGCCCGGGCCGTCGCGCCGGACCTCCGGGTGCATGGGGCAGGTCCAGGACGAGGCCGGGGCTGGAGCGGCCATCGGGGTGGCCCCGCGGGCGAGGACGGATCGGGGATTGGCCTCGAACTTGGCGCGGCAGCCGGCGCAGCAGAAGAAGTAGGTCCGCCCCTCGAAGACGGCCCGCTCGGGCGCGTCGGGGGCGACCGTCATCCCGCAGACGGGATCCTTCTCGGTCTTGCTGGCCAGGACGGCGAGCCGCCGCACGGGCTGGGTGGTCGGTCCTGGGTCGCGTCCGCCGGGCTGCAAGGTCGCTCGTCCGCGAACGATAGCACGCACAAAAAGCGAAACGCCCCTCCCGCGGCAGCGGGAAGGGCGTTTCAACTGTCGGCGCTTCGAACGACTTCCGGTCAGAACTCGAAGCCGACCTGGCCGCCGACGCCCCAGTTGTTGAGCGCGCCGTTGTTGGTCGAGACCAGGTTGTTGTAGTAGGTCTGCGTGTACGTGTAGCGCGCGTCGAGCAACAGACCGCGATACGCGAACTCGAGACCGCCGCCGAACGGCAACGTCAGCACGTTGTCGTTGGCGCCGATGTCCGAGAGCGCGGTGTTGTTGTTCGTGACCTGGTAGTACTGCCAGCCAATCCCGACGAAGCCGAACGGCTCGATCAGCATCGGCCCGTTCGCGATCGGCACGTTGAGGCGCAGGTTCCCGCTCACGCCGTTCGAGATGAGGCGCGAGCTACCGCCCAGCCCCAGCGCCGAGATGCTGCGCGCGTCGCCGTTGTAAGCGGCCTCGAAGCCGACGTACTGGCGCGTCCCGGCCACCACGCGCGCGGTCCAGTAGCCGCCGTCACCCGTGAAGTTCCGGATGCCGCCGGTGAAGTCCTGGAAGCCACCGCCGACCAGCAGGCCGACGCCAAAGTGACCGATGTGGCTCGGCCCCATGTAGTAGCCCTCAGGCGTTACCGGCGTTACCGCCACCGGCGTGACCGGAACCACCGGCGCGACCATGCCACCCTCCGTCACCTGCCCGTTCGGCGGCGGCGGAAGCACGGTCTCCGTCGTGGCGCCCGAAGGCGTCTGCGGCGCGGGGGTCTGCGCCGGCGCCACCGGCGGCGTTCCGGGCGGCGTGCCCGGCATGCCGTTGTCGTACGTGGCGGGCGGCGGCGTCTCCGTCCCGCTGGGCGTGGTCACCGCGCCGCTCGGCGTCTGCGCGTCGCTGGGTGCCGTGACCGGGTTCGGCGCATCCGTCGTGTTCATCGGGTCGGCGTTCGCGACCGACACCAGGCCCAGGGCCAAGATGCCCGGAGCCACCATCAAAGAAAGCCGCTTCATGTCTCCCCTCCTCCCCGTTTTGCCCCGGACACTTTCACGAGGCTCGTCCATCGAGTCTCTGCGCTTCTCTGCTCCTAAATCTGGCCATCAGCCTTCGCTCGACAAGAAGTTGGCAAGCGGCGAAGGCTGATCTGGACCTGCGCGCGGCACTTTTCGCCGGTCGAGCTCTTGTTTTTCTGCGGCCGATCGCCGCGCGTCCGTTAAGATTGGCGGCTCCACGTGGTTCGAAGGTTGAGCCTCGTATATCGATTGTTGATGGGCCTCGGTCTGTTGCTGCTCGCCGGGGCAAGCTGCGGGCAGCCGTCCGCCAGCCCGAGCGACGCCGCGAGCGTGGTGTTCAACCCATGCCTGCCGCTGGCGCTGGTGCCGGACTCGGCCGCCACCGCGGACGAGCTGCAGGGGATCGCGGCCGGGCTGGCGCTCTGGAACACGGCCGCCGGGACCGAGCTGTCGCTGGCCACGGGGCCGGCAGGCGCGGGCGACGCCAGCCCAATCACGGGCCCGTCGCTCCCCATCCACTTCCAGGCCGCCGGGGCGCCGTTTCGCGGGCTCTATGACCCGATCGACGTCGACATCTTCATCAACAGTGACCTGTCCGGCAGCCCGGTGCCGATCGTCATCGCGCACGAGATCGGCCACTCCTTCGGGCTGGTCCACATCCCGGACAGCGAGCGCGCCTCGCTGATGAACGCGTCCAACATGACCGTCCCCCCGACGCCGGCCGACGTGGACACCCTGGCGGTCGCCTGGGGGCGGTGCGGCTCACTTGACGGAGCGGAAACCCAATGAGACCGTAGTTCCAGAAACTGAGCCGAAAGGGCGCGTATGCGGGACTTAGCCTTTCGATCTATGCCGAGCTTACGCGCCATGCCGAGCTTACGCGTCCGGGTGCTTGTTATCGCAACCGTCGGTCTGGCCGGCAGCGCCGCCACCGCGCAGGTCATCGAACCGAACGGCGAAGCCGTTCCCGCCCCGACCACCGACCCGATCAGCCTGCAGCAGTTCTTCACCATGCAGGGAGAGAGCATCAATGCCGTCGCCGACGCGCGGCGACGTTCCAGCCGCTGTGTGACTTCGAAGCGACGCTGGTCCTGAGGCAATCGAGCGCCGGCGCGGGGCTGGCCTGGTACAACGTCCCGTCCGATGCCACGTCCACACCGACGGTGTACCTGATCGGTACGCTTGCCCAATTTCCGCTCGCGGTCGGATCGACCATCAACAGCTCCGACATCCGGAGCAACGCGAACTACAGCGGCGGCCTGATCGGGTTCGCGCTGATGAAGAACGAGGGCAACGGCCCGGTCCCCGTCTATTACTCGGAAGACATGCGCAACGTCGACTGCACCGGGTGCACGATGCCCGGCTACTGGAAGATGGCGCTCATGTACCAGTCGACCTTGACGCCGAACTCCTACTACATGGCCTGGGAAGACTGGGAGGGCGCCAACGCGACATCCTGGCCCGACGACGGCGACTTCAACGACCAGGTCTTCCAGCTTACCGGCGTCACGTGCGAAGGGAGCGGGGTCCCCTGCCCGACCGGAATGCCGGGCGTGTGCGCCAACGGCGTCACGCAGTGCCAGGTGGGCGGCGGTATCGACTGCATCGCGCAGATCCAACCGAGCCCCGAGAAGTGCGACAACCTGGACAACGACTGCAACGGCCAGGTCGACGACGGCGACGGCCTCTGCCCCGGCAGCGAGGTCTGCGTGAACGGAACCTGCATCTCCCCCTGCAGCACCACCGAGTTCCCCTGCCTGCCGCCCTACATCTGCACGAACGGCTACTGCGTCGACCCGCGGTGCAGCGGCGTCACTTGCCCCACCGGCCAGGTCTGCCAGGCCGGCGCCTGCGTCGGCGGCTGCGACGGCGTGACCTGCCCGCATGGCCAGCAGTGCGAGCTGGGCGTCTGCGTCGACCCCTGCGCCAACGTCACCTGCAAGAACGCCGTCTGCGTCGAGGGCGCCTGCGTGACCAGCTGCGCCTGCCAGCCGTGCGCCAGCGGTCAGGTCTGCGCGTCGAACGGCGCCTGCGTCGACAACGGCTGTGAGACCGTCACCTGCCCGACCGGCCAGTTCTGCCGCGGCGGCAGCTGCATCGACGCGTGCGACGGCGCGATGTGCCCGGGCGGCGCGGACTGCCACGACGGCGTCTGCGACCAGCCCCCGCCGCCTGGATCCGTCGCCACCACCGGCACCGGCGGCAGCAGCGGCACCTCCACCGGTACGGCCGGCGCCGGCGGCAGCGGCACGATCGTCTCGACCGGCACCGGCGGCAGCCCGGGCACGGCAAGCACGGGCGGCGCCAGCGGCGTCGGCGCGACGGGAACCGGCGGCGGCGCGCACGAAGAGGGTGGTGTCGTCGGCTGCAGCTGCGACGCCGGCGGCCCCGGCGGCTCGACGCGCGTGGCGCTCGCCCTGTTGCTGGTCGTCGGTTTTGCCCTGGCGCTGAGACGCCGCGCCGCACGCCAGCGCTAGACTTTCGACGCCTGCGTCGTAGGAAGAAAGCATGGGACGACAGGCAGGTGCCGTGCTTTACGTGCTCGCGATGGTCGCCATCGTGGTCGGCGTGGATGTGACTTTCTTCAGGACCCGGTTCTGGGAACGGCTGCTGGCGAACGTCGGAATCGTCCTGGTGTTCGCGGCGTTCTATCTGCGGTTCCTGAAGCGTCCCTGAGCACCGCGGGTCCTCACCCGGCGCGGCGGTCGCGGAAAGGTCGCGACGATGGCGAAGCCAAGCTGGCCTCCGCCAGGTACGCTTAGTGCACGGTCGGCCGGGAAGATCCGGCAAACTGACCGTTACTCAGGGACACAACCGACCGGACGCGCGTTTTGGGGGAGAGCCGGGCGGGACCACAACACGGGAGGTGAGCGATGGCCGTCGATCATTCGCAACGGAAGCTGGGGAAGAAGCCGGCGCAGCACGACCCGCGCACGCTGCAGATGGCGAACTATTTGGAGCTGCCCGCAATCCCGGCGGCCCAGGATTGGACCAAGAAGGCCGCCGCCAATTGGGGGATGATGCTCAACGATCAGCTCGGCGACTGCACCTGTGCGGCCGTGGGACACATCACGCAGGCGTGGACCTCCAACGCGTCGAAAGAGGTCACCCTCCCCGACCAGGCGATCCTGAAGGCCTACGAAGCGGTCGGCGGCTACAAACCGGGCGATCCGTCCACCGACCAGGGCGCCGTCGAGCTCAACGTCCTCAAGTACTGGCGAAAGACCGGTGTGGGTGGATACAAGATCGACGCGTTCATGGCACTGGAGCCGAAAAACCACGCCCACGTCCAGGCGGCGGTCGACCTGTTCGGCGGCTCGTACATCGGCCTGGCGCTTCCCATCTCGGCGCAGAAGCAGACCGTCTGGTCGGTTCCGCCAGGCGGCGCGACAGGCACCGGCGCGCCCGGCTCCTGGGGCGGCCACGCCGTGGTCATCGAGGCCTACGACGCCCATGGCATCACCTGCATCACCTGGGGCCAGACGAAGCGCATGACCTGGTCCTTCTGGGACGCCTACTGCGACGAGGCCTACGCCATCCTGTCGGAGCTGTGGGCAGGCAAGAAGCCAGCCCCCTCCGGATTCAATCTGGCGGCGCTGAAGTCCGACCTGAAAGACGTGGCCGGTTAGACGCCTAGAAACCGAAGGCCGAAGTAGATGGCGGCCGCCATCAGGGCGGCCGCCTGGATCGTGAACAGCCAGGCCCACACGATCCGCAGCGCGACCCGCCAGCGCACGCCCGACGGGCGATTCACCCACCCGGTTCCGACGATCGCGCCGGTGATGGTGTGGGTGGTCGAGACCGGGACGCCCAGCGCGCTGGCGAGGAACAGCATGCCCGCGGCGCCCGTCTCGGCGCAGAAGCCGCCCACCGGCTTCAGCTTGGTCAGGCGCATGCCCATCGTCTCGACGATGCGCCAGCCGCCCGACAACGTCCCGAGCCCCATCGCCAGCTGGCAGGAGAGGATCACCCACAGCGGCAGCGGCGCCTTGGCGCTCAGGTGCCCCTTGGCGACCAGCATCGCCAGGATGATCCCCATCGTCTTCTGCGCGTCATTGGCGCCGTGCCCCAGGCTGAACAGCGCCGACGAGAACAGCTGCAGGCGCCGGAACCAGCGGTCGATCCGCCCCGGCTGCGCACGGCGGAAGACCCAGGAGACCAGGATCATCATGCCGCCGCCGAGCACCAGCCCCAGCATCGGCGACACGACGATGAAGATGGCGGTCTTCACCACGCCGGCCCGGATGACCCCGAAGCCCCCCTTGCAGATTCCAGCCCCGACCAGCCCGCCGACCAGCGCGTGCGAGGAGCTGGACGGCAGGCCGTAGAACCAGGTGATGAGGTTCCACAGGATGGCGCCTCCCAGCGCGCCGAACAGCACGGCGTCGTCGATGACCTTGGGGTCGATGATCCCGGTGCCGATGGTGTGCGCCACGTGGAGCGGGAAGACCACGAAGGCGATGAAGTTGAAGAACGCCGCCCACAGCACGGCCGCCCGCGGCGTCAGCACGCGCGTCGAGACCACCGTCGCGATCGCGTTGGCCGCGTCGTGAAAGCCGTTGATGTAGTCGAACGCGAGCGCGATCAGGACCAGCGCTGAGATCGTGATCATGGGCGGGTCAGCTGTTCTCGAGCACCACACCCTCGATGGTGTTGGCCACGTCCTCGCAGCGATCGGTCGCCGACTCGAGCGTCTCGTAGATCTCTTTCCACTTCATCACCGCGATCGGGTCCTTCTCCTCGCGGAACAGGCGGGCCAGGGCGCTGCGCAGGATGCTGTCGGCCACGTTCTCCAGCCGGTTGATCTCGATGCAGTGCTCCAGGATCGCCTGCGGCCGCTTGAGATCGCGGATGCTGGAGACCGCCATCCCGACGTGCTCGGCGCTGGACACCAGGCAGCGGGCCAGCTCCACGACCTCCTTCGTCATCTGCGGAATGTCGTAGAGGGCCAGCCGCTCGGCCGCGGCCTCCACCAGGTCCATGATGTCGTCCATCCGCGTGATCAGCAGATAGATGTCGTTGCGATCGATCGGGGTGATGAACGTCTTGTGCAGGCTGGCCACCACGGCGTGCGTGATCTCGTCGCACTCGTGCTCGATCTGCTTGACCCGCTCGGCCTGCGCCTCCAGCGCGCCCGGCTTCTCCACCATCTCCAGAAAGGCGCGGCACCCCTCCACGGTCTTCTTCCCGTGTTGCTCGAAGTGCGCGAAGAAGGATGCGTCGTGCGGGAGGATCCTCATTTCGGGGCGGTGGGTATATCACGGCCGCGGGATCGAGAGTCGCCCGAGGCGTGGACCGTGAATCGGTGCAGGGTGGCCAGGTCCTCGCCGACGTAGGTGACGGTCAGGTCGGCCGGGCTGGCGTCGATCACCACGAAGCCGTTGCGGCTGGCGGCGAACAGCGCGCGGGGCCCCGGCACGACCGGCCGCGGCAAGGCGCCGCCCCCGCCCGCCAGGACGAAGTTGACGCCGTCCTCGGCCTGGATGTGCTGGAGGTCGTGATCGTGACCGCAAAGATAGACATTCGCGCGGTTGCGCAGGATCGGCAGCAGCACGTCCTGCAAGGCGGTCTCGTCTCGGTGCGCGCCGTAGGTGTAGATCGGGTGGTGCCCGTACACGATCTTCCAGGGCGCCGTGCTGCGACCGAGCTCCCGATCCAGCCACTCGAGCTGGGCGTGCGAGATCAGGTTGGTGTCGATGGCGAAGAACTGGATCGGGCCGGCCACGAACGTGTAGCGGTCGGCCGGCATGCGCCAGAGCCGCGACGACTCGCTGTGGGCGATCTCGGAGACGGGGCTGTCGGCCAGGACCCAGTCGTGGTTTCCCAGCGTGGGAAAGAACGGGACGCGCATCGGTTCGTAGAGGCGCCCGAACTCGGCGCTCCAGCGCGCGTCCGTCGGGCTGGGCATGCCCGCGGGGTAAAAGTTGTCGCCGACGGTCACCGCCAGATCGAACGGCGTCCGAGCGTGAAAACGCCGCATCGCCTCGGCTATCCGCGCCTGGCGCGGGCTGCCGTCGCCGAAGTCGCCGAACGCCAGCACGCGCACGTGGCGCGCGCCGGGCGACTTCACCGTGAAGACCGGCGGGGCCTCGCGGAGATAGCGCGGCAGGTTCTGGCCCGCCGCGAAGACCTGGTGCCGCTCGATCTCGCGCAGCATGCGCGTGCGCTGGTCGTCGGTCCGCTGGCCGCTGCCCAGCCGGCGGTCGAGGAGCGTGACGACGTTGCCGACCGCCGCCCGGCGGAGCACGTAGGCGGCGGCCAGCGCGACGTCGTCCGAGCTGTCGTTCGCCACCACGCGCGTCAGGATCTCGGTCGCGTTCGGCAGCGACGCCAGCTTGGCGATCATCAGCAGGCGCTTCTGCGGGTCGGGCTCGGCCTGAAAGGCGCGCTCGAGGCCCGCCGCCTCGGTGGGCGCGGCGGGGTGGGCCGCCGGCGCGTCGTCGGTGTCCTCCGGCTCCGTATCGGCGTGCCCGGTCCGAAATGAGACCGCGAGCAAGGCCAGCGTCAGCAGGGCACGGCCTGCGAGAGACCTCATGTCTGCTCCTCCTAACAGATTCCGGCGCCGGGCGCGCTGATCAGCGCCCCGCGACGGCCGCCGGCGCCGTCACGGAGACGTCGTACGCCGCCGTCTCGACCCGTCCATCTTCCTTGATCTGGACGAACAGCCGGTAGTCGCCGGCCTTGGGGAACAGACAGGGGAAGCGCACGCGCGGCGCGAACGTCATCCCGTGATGGTGGGCGTGGTCGACCGCGGCACCGCCCGCGACCAGCGCCAGCGCGGCCATCGGCACCGAGCCGGTCGGGTGCACGTGGGCGAAGACCGAGAAGTCGCGCGCCACGATCATGGCGTGCCCCGCCATCCCCATGTAGGGCTGGATGCCGGGCGCCGGGTGGCCGGCGCCGTCCTGGACCTCGAACTGCAGCACGACGGTCTCGCCCGCGCGCGGCGGGCGGGCGTCGGTCCACAGCAGCCGGCCGCGCCCGTCGGCGAAGGTGAAGGCCGGCTCGGCGACGCTGGCCGCGCGCGGCACGCTGGCGGCGGCGTCGTCGGCGTCGAAGCGCGGCGCGCCCAGGTCGGCCGGCGCCGGGGGCGCGCCGCTCAGATCGACCGCGGCGGTGACCGTCTCGTCGAGCCCGGTCTCGTGAACGATGTCGCCGAACAGGCGATAGCTGCCGTCCGGCAGCGGCGGCACGGCCTGCGCGAACGTCGCCTCGCCCGTGCGGTGCGGGTGCAGGTGCGCGACGGCGTCCAGCCCCGGCGCCCGCACCACGAACAGGTGCATCAGGTGACCGTGGTCCGGAACCAGGTCGTCGGTCTGCCGCCAGCGCATCCACCCCGGATCGGTCAGCGCCAGGGACCAGGCCTCGGGCGACGGCCGCTCGACCGCCACCTGCATCGGCTTGTAGACCAGCCGCCGGTAGAGGGCCGCCTCGCCGTTCCACCACCGCCGCCCGCCGAAGATCCCCAGCGCCAGGATCGCGCCGGTCACCAGCATCGCGCGCCGGCCGCGCCGCACGCGGCGCCCGTCGGGGAGCGCCGCCGGCGGCAGATCGGACTCGCGCAGCCCGGCGCCCACGATGGCGACCAGCCCCGCCACCAACAGCGCCAGCAGGCCGACCAGCAGGACGCCCAGGTAACGCGGCATGGGCCGCACCGCGCGCGCCAGCGCCGGGATGGGAATCGACAGCACGCCCGATCCACGCGCCCCGGTGGCGGTGACCCGGATCTGCCAGGCCCCTGTCCGCATCAACCAGAGGGTGCTGGTGAAGAGGTGCGGGTCCTCGCCGCTCCGCTGGGCGACGTCGGCGACCGGCGGCGACGCCGCGCCCGGACCGGTGAGCGGCAGCGGCACCACCGACACGCTGGTCACGTCGGCGTCGAAGGCCTGCACGTCGATGCGCGCGATCCCCGGGACGACGTCCGGCGGCCGGATGGTGACCAGCAGGTGATACGGCCCGGCCTGTCCGTCCTGGACGGCGTCGGGGCTGCCGACGTGCGCCTGCGCCTCCGCGGCGCCCCCCAGCACGGCCAGCACGGCAGCGAGCGTGAGCGCGCGCTTCATCGCGAGAGCCGCGCCAGCCAGCGCCCCGTGGCGCGTCCGGCCGCCACCGACAGGCAGGTGCCCACCAGCGCGGCGGCCAGCCAGATGACCGTCGCCAGGCCCGGCTCTTCGAGGAAAAGATAACGCCGGTAGTGGGCAACCGCCGGCATCCAGAAGTCGAAGTAGCGCGCCCCCCAGAAGAAGTTGCGCGCCGGCGGGGACATCAGGAACGTCGCGAACGGCCACTGGCAGGCCAGGAAGATCAGCGCGAACGCCAGCCCGCCCACCGCGGTGGTCGCAAAACCAGGCTGCGCCCGGCGGCGCCAGAACCAGGTGTCGAGCGCCAGCGCGGCCGGCAACAGCAACAGCGGAAACTCGGGCGGGATCAGGCAGGTGACCGGCACCAGCACCGGCCCCAGCTTGGGCTGCGCCGGCACCAGCGGAAACGTCCACAGCAACCCAACCAGGAAGATCGAATACGCCAGCGCGCTGGTCGACGCCGCCCACCGCCGCCCGGTCGCGCCCTGCACCGCGGTGAGGACCACCGGCACGCACAGGCCGACCACGAAGTAGAACGACCCCAGGTGCATGAACGGGCGGACCGTCTTCTCCATGAACAGCGTCATCAGCGCCACCAGGATGTTGCCGCCGACGATCAGCACCAGCGTCTCCAAGGTCCGGCGGCGCGCCCCGGCGCTGCGGTTGGCGGCGCCGGCCAGCATGACCAGCGCCCCCAGGTGCAACCCCAGGATCCCCAGCGCCAGCGCGACGTGCGGCGGGCTGAGGATCTTCACGTCCAGGCCGTAGGCGTTGTGCCACCAGTCGTCGAACGGCGCCGACGACAGCATGGCCACGCCGCCCCAGGCGCCGATGAACGCCCCCAGCGGTCCGCGAAACCCGAGCACCCGGACGGCGGCGTCGCGCCCCGGCCCGCGCCCGAACGTCGCGGGGAGGATCTGCGCCAGCGCCGCCAGGGCCGCCAGCACGGCTGCCGTGTAGATCGCCACGTGGGGCGGCGTCCAGAAGCCGTCGCGCCCGATCGAGCGGTGCCAGGCGATGTCCCAGTGCGTGCCGAACGCGGCCGCCAGCGACGACCCCAGCGCGCACCAGAGCGGCCAGAAGGGCTCGACCGCGCCGTCCTTCGCGCGGGGCATCGCCACCCCCAGCTCCGCCGTCGCGACCGACACCGCCATGCGCGCCAGGATAGCGCGGGGCCGCGCGCCACGCCCGCGCGGTCGACCGTCGCACGAACGTGGCTATACTGCCTGCCGTGCGCGCCCCCACGCATGTAGGACGCCCGAGCGGCCCGCCATGAACCTGCGCCCGCAGGCCGTGCGTATGGTGCTGGCCCACGGCCTGCCCGTCATGATCGAGGTGGTCGCGGAGAGCATGACGCCCTCGATCGAGCGCGGCGCCAAGATCAAGGTCGAGCCCGCGGCGGGCGAGCTGGCGCCCGGGGACATCGTCCTGGTGCTGCTGAACGACGCGAGCGAGCTGCTGCTGCACCGGGTGATGCACGTGTTCGAGCTGGCCGAGCACCAGCTGGTGATCCACCAGGGCGACGCGCCCGCGTCGACGTTCGCCACCTGCCTACGGGAGGCGGTCATCGGCCGCGCGGTGTCCTTCTCGCACACGCCGTCGCGGCCGCTGCCGACGCTGGAGCGGCTGCCGCCGGGCACACGCGCGCGCTTCGAGCGACGGCGCCGCGCCGCCGCGCTGTTCGCGCTGGGGCGGCGCATGTCGGCGGCGCTGCGGGTGGGCGACCGTCCCGTGGCACAGCGGCTGGGCCGCGTCTACCGCGCGCTGACCCGCAAGATAGTGGGATAGGCCCAGAGGCTGCGAGAGGTCAGAGCCGCCGCGCGAGGATGGCGGCGATCACGCCGATCACCGAGCCCGTGACGCCGATCAGGAGCACGTCGCGGCGGATGGCGGCGGCGACCGCGCGGCTGGCCGCCACCTCGTGGTCGGGCGCCTTCACGGTCGAGAAGTCGTCGTTCTCGAACGTCCCCTCGTTCGCGCGCATGATGCAGGTGTCGCGCGTCGCCTGCAGCAGGCCGACCGCCGCCAGCGCGGCCGGGATGAACAGCGCCAGGCCGCCGTACCAGGGGACGCGCAGCGCGATGAGCACCACCAGCAGCGCCAGCGAGGCGACCGCCCACATCTGGCCAAAGCGCAGGCGCCGGCGGCGGCCGGCCGGCGAGATGTTGGCCTTGCACGCGGCCGCGGCGGTCGACTCCATGGTGGCCGAGCATAGCGCCCGGCACGTCGTCGGGCATGGTTCGCTTCGCTCACCGTTGCCTTCTCGGCAACGCCCTCCTAGGC
>CAZTZM010000282.1:0-1969 GCA_964618005.1 uncultured Myxococcales bacterium | reverse complement strand
CCCCGCCCGCGATCGCGAACCCCGTTCCCCCGTCGGAGGGCGGCGCGCCGCCGACGGCCGCCGACGCCGACGACTTCGCCAAGCACGCGCTCGACGAGCTGTTCGGTCGAAAGGGCGCGCGCGGCTTTCTGCGCCTCGACGGCGTCATTCATCGGTTCGTCGCCACCGTCAACAACCTGGCCACCGACGATGCCCCGGCCGATCTCTGGCCGGTGAACCGAACGCCCGGGGCGTTCCAGACCGAGGCGCGCGACGGCGCCACCGTCATCGCCGCCAGCAACGCCGCCCGCTACCAGCCGTTCGTGCGGTTCGCGACGGCGTTCGACACCAAGCGCGCCGTCGCCCTCTATACGCGCCTCTATCCCCTGCTCCAGCGCGGCTACGAGGAGCTCGGGTTCCCCGGTAAGTACCTCAACGATCGCGTCGTGCAGGTGATCGACGACCTGCTCGCGACCCCCAAGGTGGCCGGCCCCCTCCGCGTCCAGCGGGTCGAGCCCGACGGCGGCGGCACCGTGCTCTACTTGTTCGCCGACGCCGGGCTGGAGTCCGCCAGCGCCGGGCAGAAGATCCTGCTGCGCATGGGCCCCGAGAACGCCGCCCCGCTCATGGCCAAGCTCGCCGAAATCCGCCAGCTAATCGCCGCCGCGCCGCACCACTGATAGCATCCGGGGTCCGCCCAGGTCGTGATGTAAGTCACATCATGACCTGGGCCGGTCGTCGGTCGCGATCGTATTGCCGGAATCCGGGCCTTACTTACCCAGGTCCCCCCTCAAGGAGCGGCTCCCATGAGATCCAAGGTTCTCTTCTCCGGCCTCGCGATGTGTCTGGCCCTCGGCGGTTGCGGGCCGGCCGCCACCACTGGCTCGACGGGGTCCGGCGGGGCGACCGGCTCGGGCGGCGCACCCGGATCCGGAGGGACGACCGGCACGCCCGGTTCGGGCGGGTCCACGAGCACGGGCGGCACGCCGGGGGTCACCGCCACCGGTGGCACCACCGGAGTGGCCGGCCACGGCGGCACCACCGGAACCGGGGGCACCACCGGAACCGGCGGCAAGACCGGCACCGGCGGCAAGACTGGCGCGGCGGGGCACGGCGGCACCACCGGAACCGGCGGAACCACCGGAACCGGCGGTACGACCAGCACCGGAACGGACGGCGGCCTCACGGTCGATTGCTCGGCGACCTTCCCGACCGGCGGCAACACCTACACCGGGACCAACGTCAACGGCTCGGCAGACGGCCTCAACTACGGCATCTGGACCAACGGAAGCGGCGGCAGCATCACCGTCTTCCCCAGCACCCACGCGTTCTCCGCGACCTGGAACAACAGCATGGACTTCCTGGCCCACCTCGGCCTCGATTTCAACGCCGCCAAGGCCTACACGTCCTACGGCACGATCCAGGCGCAGTTCTCCGAGGTGAAGACCGGGACCTCCGGCAGCTTCTCGTCGATCGGCATGTACGGCTGGATGCACAGCCCCTGCGTCGAGTGGTACATCAACGAGGACGCGTACGGGACGCTGTACCCAAGAGGCACGGCCACGGCGATGATCGACGGCGCGATGTACTACCTGTACACGACGACGACGACCGGAACCGGCGGCGCCAACGCCTGCGAGTCCGGCCACACCGGCGGCTGGACCCAGATGATCAGCACGCGGGCGACGGCTCACCAGTGCGGCACCGTCACCGTCAGCGACCACTTCGCGGCCTGGGCCAACCAGGGCTGGAGCCTCGGCACCCTCTCCTCGGTTCACATCAACGTCGAGGTCGGCGGCGGAGCGGGCACCATCCAGTTCCCGGTCGCCAACGTCACGACGACCAGCAACTAGAGACCGGATCAATTTAGGTCGCTGAGAAAAATCCTAAGCGTTTGGATCCCTTAGAAGAAAGGGGATCGACGCGGAACACGGATCGTGATCAAACGGTTCCAGGAGGGAATCGATGGACGCGATCTGGACGACCGAGA
>CAZTZM010000281.1:0-1775 GCA_964618005.1 uncultured Myxococcales bacterium | reverse complement strand
GATCTTCACATACGCGTGGCGCACCCGAAGGGCCGCGTTGTTGAAGTAGGCGGCTTCGGTGGTATCGCCAGTCCCCGGTGCCTGTCCGGGCGAGCCGCCACCGGCGTTGATGCTGGGCTGATTGCCGAACAGATCGAACTCGAGAACGCCCGACGATCGAATGCCCCCGAACCGCGGCGCCTCGCCCTTGAACCCGAGACGGCTGTTCCGGATCGACGTCTGGAAGCGTGGATACGCGTCGGCCTGGGTCTGGATGTGCGCGAGGACGTTGTTGTTGAGGCCATCGTTGAAGCTGCGGGTGGAGTCCCGCATCATGTCGGCCTCGGCGAACCCGTAAACCGTCAGGCGCCATTCCGAAACCGGGTCCGGCGTCAGCAGGAACGGGGGCCGGACGAACCATGGGTTGACAGGCTTGCGAACGACCGCCTCCCGCGTCGGCAACACGATGGGAGGCGCCAGCTGCTCCGAGCGCTTCTTATCCGACGGCGCGGATGTCGCCCCCTCCTCTGCCGCCGCGGCCTCACCGGACTGCGCCCCTGCGGACGCCGCCTGGAAAACGACGGCGCACGCGACGAGGAGCGCCAGCGGTAACGCGCCGGCGTACGAGCTTCTCTTGCGATCCACGCCGACCCTATTGCAGGACATGAACGAGCGCCGCGCTGGCCGGAGGGACGTAAACGGAGACCGTGTTGCCCGACGTGGGCTGGGTGTATGGCGGTGACCGATTCCAGGTACCCGACGGGGTCACCGACGCCCCGGCCAGCGTCACGGCCGACGCGGCGGCCGACAGCGATCCAGCCGGCGTCCCCTGCAAATAGATCGCGCTCGCAGCCTTGACCGCCGCGCCGAGATCGACGGTGGCGCTCACGGCGCTGGTCGCGTTCTTGTTGTCGAGGATGACGCTGGTGAACCCGCCGGCCTTCAGCGTGTAGGCCGTGAAATTCGGGTTGCTGGTGCTGACGTCGGTGGAGACGACGGTGCCTTGGCCGGCGAGCTTCAGCAGCAGCATGCTGTAGTAGATCGGCTGCACCTGCACGACGACGCCGCCGCTCTCCATGATTGGCTCGTAGTAGAAAGGCCGTGACCCGTCCATTCCCGTCTCGCCGCCGTGCAGGTTGACCCCCGAGCCGCCCTGCTGGGCCGTCACGAACATCAGATCGAGCCCCCACAGGCCGGCGATGAGCGTGTCGCTCACCCCCATCTGGCCGTGTCCCGCGAACGTGTTGCACTCACCCAGCCGGTAGCCGTTGGGAATCTTGTTGGTGACCGCGGCCGTGTTCATGGTCGAATCGGTTCCCACGAGACCGTCCTGCGACGTTGGCGGGTCGGGATCGGGCGTCTGCAGCCGCGCGACCGTGGCGGTGGTCGAGTTGGCGGTCCCCGCGTAGTAGTGCTGCGTCAGCAAGACCAGCTTGTCTCCGAACTTCGCCGATTCGTCGGCGGCAAACGGCGTGGACAACGACAGCGCGTCGCCGCCGCCAGCGACCGGACCTACCAGCTTGGCGCTCGGCGTGGCGACGATGGCGGTCGCGAACGACTCCCATTCGGACTTCAGCGACGCCCAGCTACCGTAACGGTTGATCTCGTTGCCGATCTCGAACCCCGAGACGCTCGCGCCGCACTTCCCCATCACGTAGGCGGCCTCGGCGGCCGAGGCGGTCACGTTGTCGGCCTTGAAGTTGACGCCGTAGATCACCTGCGTCCCGGTGGCGGTCAGGAAGCTGCACAGCTCGTCGACCATGCCGGTCGTGATGCTGCGGGTGAACGGTTGCCCG
>CAZTZM010000280.1:0-5693 GCA_964618005.1 uncultured Myxococcales bacterium | reverse complement strand
GGTCGAGGGCGCTTTCTCGCTGGGGCGCCAGCCAGCCGTATCCGCGCGTCCGGCGAGCGCCGTCGTGCGGCGGTCGGCAGTGATTCGGGCCGCGCGCTTCGAGCCCGCGCGAAATCTGGGCGGGCGCCCGCGAGGGCATTTCTAGCGGCCGTCGCTCGCGGCTATTGCGCGGCGCGGAGGCTACGCCCGAAACAAAGCTAACCGTCGCTTGGTCGCGCTCGCCGGACGCGCGGATACGGCCGGCTGGCTTCCGAGGCCTCGAATCTACCCCATCAGTTCAGTCAGCCTGAAATTGGTCTAGTTGGCGGCGGGAGCGGCGGGCGGCGCCGTCTCTTCGATGACGACCAGGAGGTCGCCGGCTTCGACGCTCTCGCCGGCGCCGGCGACGATCTCGCGGACCAGGCCGGTGACGGGGGCCTTGATGACGGTCTCCAGCTTCATCGCCTCGGTCACCAGCAGCTTCTGGCCCGCCTTGACCTGCTCGCCGACCTTGGTGACCAGGTCGATCACGCGGCCCGGCATCGGCGCGCCGATCTCACCCGGCTTGCTGGTGGCGCGGCGGCGCTTGGGGCCCGACACCTTGGCCGAGTCGTCCATGACCCGCATCTGGCGCGACTGGCCGTTGATCTCGAACGTCAGGACGCGGGCGCCGTCCGGCTCGACCTCGCCGATCGAGAGCAGCTTCACGATCAGCGTCTTGCCCGGCTCGATGTCGATCCAGGCTTCCTCGCCGACCCGCAGGCCGTAGAAGAAGGTCGGCGTCGGCAGCACGGAGGTGTCGCCGTGCAGCGCGCGGTGCTCCATGTAGCCGCGCATCACCTTCGGGTACAGCGCATAGGAGACGATGTCGCGTCGCGCGACCTCGACGCCGGCCAGCTGCTCGACCTCGCGCTTGGCGCCGGCCCAGTCGTAGGGCGGCATGCTGGCGCCCGGGCGCCCCTCGACCGGCGCGGCGCCCTTCAGGATGTCGCTGCGCAGCGGCTCGGGGAACCCGCCCGGCGGGTGGCCCAGCGAGCCGCGCATGAAGTCGATGACCGACTCGGGGAAGGTCAGCTCGCGGGCGCGGGCCTTGACCGCCGTGCCGTCGACGCCCTGCTTGACCATCCAGATCGCCATGTCGCCCACGACCTTCGACGACGGCGTCACCTTGGGGATGTCACCGAACAGCTGGTTGACCTCGGCGTAGGCCTTCTTGACGGAGTCCCAGCCGTGCTCGCCGACGCCCAGCGCGTCGGCCTGCGCGCGCCGGTTCGAGTACTGCCCGCCGGGGATCTCGTGCTGGTACACGTCGGCGGCCGGCGCCTTCAAGCCCGACTCGAACGGCGCGTAGTAGGCGCGCACCGGCTCCCAGTAGGCGGCCAGCTGCTCGAAGATCTCGGGCGACATCTTGGGGTCGCGCGGCGCGCCCGCCAGCGCGAACGACAGCGACGACAGCGACGGCTGCGACGTCATGCCGCCCATGCTGCTGACCGCGCCGTCGATGACCGCCACGCCGGCCTCGATCGCCGCCAGGTTGGAGGCGATGCTGTTGCCGGAGGTGTCGTGCATGTGCAGGTGGATCGGCACGTCGACCGCGTCGCGCAAAGCCTTGACCAGCATCGTGGCGGCGCGCGGGCGCAGCAGGCCCGCCATGTCCTTGATGCACAGCAGGTGGGTCCCCCGCTTGGCGATCTCCTTGGCCAGGTTGACGTAGTACTTGAGGTCGTACTTCGTCCGCGTCGGATCGGAGACGTCGCCGGTGTAGCAGATGGCCGTCTCGACGACGCGGCCGGTCTTCTGCGCCGCCTCGATGGCGACCTGCATGTTGTCGACGTCGTTCAGGGCGTCGAAGATCCGGAACACGTCCATCCCGCAGGTGGCCGCCTCCTCGATGAAGGCCTGGACCACGTCGTCGGGGTAGTTCGTGTAGCCGACCGCGTTGGCGCCGCGGACCAGCATCTGGAACATGACGTTCGGGACCAGGCGGCGCAGCTCTTCCAGCCGCACCCAGGGATCCTCGGACAGGAATCGATACGCGACGTCGAACGTGGCGCCGCCCCACATCTCCAGCGAGAACAGGTCGTGCGCCAGGTGGGCGGTGGCCGGCGCCACGCGCGCCAGGTCGTAGGTGCGCACCCGCGTGGCCAGCAGCGACTGGTGCGCGTCGCGCCAGGTGGTGTCGGTGAGGCGCACGCGCGGATCGGCGCGCAGCATCTTGACGATGCCGGCGGGCCCCTCGCGATCGAGGATCTGCTTGGTCCCCTCGCGCGGGGGCGCCTTGGGGACGGCGGGCGGCGTCGACTCGAGCGACAGGACCGACAGCGGCGGCTTCGGCTTGCCGCGCACCGTCGGGTGGCCGTTGACGATCGTCGAGCCGATGTAGCGCAGGATGCGCGTGGCGCGATCGCGGCGCGGCGCGTACTGCACCAGCTCGGGGTTCTCGTCGATGAACGTCGTGTGCGCCTTGCCGGCGGCGAACGTCGGGTGCAGGAGGACGTTCTCGAGGAACGCCAGGTTGGTCTTCACGCCACGGATGCGGAACTCGCGCAGCGAGCGGACCACCTTGCGGCGGGCGTAGTCCCACTCCAGCCCGCTGGCGGTGATCTTCACCAGCAGCGAGTCGTAGTACGGCGATACGCGCGCGCCGACGTAGCCCGAGCCGTCGTCCAGGCGGATGCCCAGCCCGGCCGCCGGCCGGTAGACCTGGATCTTGCCGGTGTCGGGAAGGAAGTCGTTCTTGGGGTCCTCGGCGGTGACGCGCACCTGGATGGCGACGCCGCGCTGGATGACGTCGGCCTGGCTGGCGATGCCGATCTCGGGATCCGAGAGGCGGCATCCCTGCGCGATCTTCAACTGCGCCTGCACCAGGTCGCGGCCGGTGATGGCCTCGGTCACGGTGTGCTCGACCTGGATGCGCGGGTTGACCTCGATGAAGTAGTGCTTGCCGTCCTCGCCGACCAGGAACTCGACCGTGCCGGCGTTCGAGTAGTTCACCTTGCGCGCGACCTTCAACGCGTCGTCGGCCAGGCGGGCGCGCAGCTCCTGCGGCAGCGACCAGGCCGGCGCGTACTCGACCACCTTCTGATGGCGGCGCTGCACGGAGCAGTCGCGCTCGAACAGGTGGACCAGGTTGCCGTGGTTGTCGCCCAGCACCTGGACCTCGATGTGCTTCGGGCGGATGACCAGCTTCTCGAGGAAGACCGAGTCGTCGCCGAACGCCTTCCGGGCCTCCGAGCGCGCGCGTTCGAGCAGCTCGGGCAGCTCGTCGGGCGTGCGGACGACGCGCATGCCGCGCCCGCCGCCGCCGGCGGCCGCCTTGATCATGACCGGGTAGCCAGCCTCGGCGGCGAACGCGCGCGCCGACTCCACCGTGCGGATCGCCTCTGGCGTCCCGGGGACGACCGGCACGCCGGCCTGGACGGCGATCTTGCGCGCCGCCACCTTGTCGCCCAGCGCCTCGATCGCCTCGGGCGACGGGCCGACGAACACGATGCCGGCGTCGCGGCACTTGCGCGCGAACGAGGCCCGCTCGCTGAGCAGCCCGTAGCCGGGGTGGATGGCGTCCACCTCGTGCCGCTTGGCCAGCTCGACGATCTCGTCTTCCGCCAGGTAGGCGGCGACCGGCTCCAGGCCGCGGCCGACGAGGTAGGCCTCATCCGCCTTGTAGCGGTGAAGGTGGACGCGATCTTCCTCGGAGAAGATGCCCACCGTGCGGTATCCGAGCTCGGTGCACGCCCGGAAGACACGAATCGCGATCTCGCCGCGGTTCGCGCAGAGGACGCGCTTGAACGCCGTGGGTGGCATGGGCGCCCGGAGAGTTACCACTTAAGCGCGGGCTGTGGGAAGAGGTGCCTCAGCGCTTGATGCCGAGCAGCAGGTCCATGGTGGCCTGATCCGCGGCCGGGAAGCGGTAGTTCTCGAACTCGCTCGAGGCGACCCAGCGGCAGTCGGCCACGCGGACGGCGGTCGGCTCGGCCGCACCGACGATCTCGGCCTGGTAGAGCGCCAGGTCGACCGAGTAGCCGTCGTAGTCGTGCGTGCGCCGGCCGATGTTGGCGCCCACCGTCACCTCGACGCCCACCCGCTCGCGCACCTCACGCAGCAGCGCTTCCGCGTCGGTCTCCCCCTCCTCCACGCGGCCGCCGGGGAATTCCCACAGGCCGGCCAGCACGGCCGTCGGGCGCCGCTGGGTGATGAGGTACCGCTCGCTCCGCGCGATGACCGCCGCGACAACCCGGAGATGAGGGACTTTCGCCATGGCTGGCCCACCATATTGTGGTAACACCCGCTCCATGGTCAAACGCGTGACCCCTCCAGAGGCTGCGGCGCTTCTGGCCGAGGGGTGGAGCTACCTCGATGTCCGGTCGATCCCCGAGTTCGACGCCGGCCACCCGCCCGGTGCGGCGAACATCCCCCTTCTGCACTTCGAGAACGGCCGGATGAGCCCCAACGCCGACTTCCAGAAGGTGGTCCAGGCGAACTTCCCGCGCGACGCGAAGATCGTCGTCGGCTGCAAGGCGGGCGGGCGCTCGCTGCAGGCCGCCGCCCTGATGGAGGCCGCCGGCTACCTCAGCGTCGTCGACATGCGGGGCGGCTTCCACGGCGAGCACGACGGCATGGGTCGCGTCACCTGCGCCGGCTGGCAAGCTGAAGGGCTGCCGGTGGAGGGCGCCGCGCCCGCCGAGAAGACGTACCCGGCGCTGGCCCAAAAAAGGTAGCGGCGAAGGGTAGCGGCGAAGGGTAGCGGCGGCAGCCCCTCTCCCACTCCGTGGCGCTCCGTGGGCGAGGCGCAGATCAGGTCTTAGCTCCCGCGCGCGGCGGAGGCCGGCGCCGGAGGCGCCGGGAGGGGGCGCAAACCTTGTGCGAGGCGAGCTACTCGCCGACCGCGATGCCGTTCTTCTGGCAGACCGAGTGGACGAGCGTGCGGTTCTTGTCGTCCAGCTTGGCGTAGGCGCGCTCGGCCGCTTCGGCGTCCTTCAGCGAGCAGGAGCACACCGCCAGGATCTGATAGGCGTCGCTCCAGCCGGGCTTGGCGCGCAGGGCCTTGCGCGAGAGGTCCATGGCCGCGCCGCACTGCTGCCGCAGCCACGCCTCGCGCGCCTGCTTCATCAGCGCCTCGGCGTCCTCTGGCTCGGCCGCGGCGGTCTCGACCACGCGGACCGGCTCGACCTTGGCGGGCGCTTCCCGTCGCGTCGGCTCGCGCTCGGCCACGGTCGCGACGGCGGCGGCCCGGGCCCGAGGCCGCGCGGCGGCGACCGGTTCGGGACGCGCCCGACAGAGCCGCGACAGATCGCGGATGAGCATGTTCCGCGGCTCGAGGCGCAGCACCTCGGCCGCTTCCTGGCGGACGTCCATGCAGCGCCCTTCGTTGCGCGCCTTCTCGGCCGCCGTCATG
This sequence comes from uncultured Myxococcales bacterium, assembly GCA_964618005.1. Classification (GTDB taxonomy): domain Bacteria; phylum Myxococcota_A; class Polyangia; order Fen-1088; family Fen-1088; genus JADGRB01. The sequence goes on along the minus strand of CAZTZM010000280.1, from coordinate 319 downwards.
TGCTCGGCGACCAGCAGCGTGCGCGCCTCCTCATAGCGGGGCTGCGCGCGGCGCTTGTAGACGCTGTCGGCAGGGATCTGCTGATAGCCGGCCAGCGCGGCGGCGTAGTCCTTGGCGCTGGCCGCCTCGTCGAACTTGGCGAACTGCAACGCCCCCTGCCGCTCGTCGTCGACATGCTTCGACAGCGCCGTCACATCCTTCCGGAGCGCGGGGTCGGTGGGCGTGCCGATCCGCGCCAGGTCGGTGCGGGCAGCCTCCCAGTCCTCGGCGGCCACCGCCTGCTTGGCGGCGGTGAGCAGCGTGTCGGGCGTCGCCGGCG
>CAZTZM010000279.1:0-1406 GCA_964618005.1 uncultured Myxococcales bacterium | reverse complement strand
CGGTTTCCGGCGGAGGAGCTGCACCTGATGGTCCTGCTGGCCCGCTACCCGGAGCTGCTGCGAGCCCCCGAGGCCACGCGCGCGAGCGATCTGCTGCTGCACCCGACCCTGCGCCAGCTTTACCGGGCGGCCGCCACGATGGTGGCCGAGAGCGGCCGCCTCGACGTGGCGGCCTGGCTGGACGCGGCCCCGGCCGAGCACCAGTCGGCGGTGGCGGCGGCCATGATGGACGACAGCCTGACGGAGGTCGCCGATCCCTCCAGCCTGCTGCGCAAGCTGGCGGCTCGGCTTGAGATGCAGCGCCTGGACGCCGAGATCGAGATGAGCGCGCGGCTATCGCGGGAAGCGCACGCGCGGGGGGACGAGGCGGCGCAGCGGGCGCTCTCGATCCGCGGTATCGAGCTTCGTAAAACAAAGGAGGGGCTGCAAGCAGCCCTGCAGAGGCCTTGAAAGATATGGAACACGACGCGTTCGACAACGAATCCGAAAACGACGACATGGACGACGAGGAGGTACCGCGGACGCCGCGGGCCCCCAAGCCGGCCAAAAACGGCGCCGCCGCCCCCAAGAAGGCCTCCAACAGCAAGGAGAGCGAGCGCAAGAAGCGCGAGCTCATCACGATGGGGAAGGCCAAGGGCTTCTTGACCTACGACGAGGTCAACGAGCACATGCCGGAGAACATCGTCTCGTCGGATCAGATGGACGATTGGCTGTCGGCCTTCTCCGGCGAGGGGATCGAGATCGTCGACTCGTCGTCGAAGATCAAGGTCCAGAAGGGCGAGTCGGCCGAGGCCGAGCCCGAGGAGGACGAGGAAGAGGCGGCCGAGACGGCGGCCAAGAAGGAAGACGCCGAGGAAGAGGAAGACGCCGACGGCTACTCGAAGACCAACGACCCGGTGCGCATGTACCTGCGCAAGATGGGGTCGGTCTCCTTGCTCACGCGCGAGGGCGAGGTCGAGATCGCCAAGCGGATCGAGGACGGCGAGCGGCGCGTGCTGCAGGTCGTGCTCAATTCGTCGGTGGCGATCGAAGAGATCCTCAACCTGGGCGACAAGCTCCGGAAGCAGAAGATCCGCGTCAAGGAGGTCGTCAAGGACGCGGACGAAGAGGACGCCGAGTTCGACGAGCAGTGGCACATCGAGCGCGTCTGCAAGGTCATCGACAAGGTCCGCCGGCTCTGGAAAGAGCAGGAGAAGGTCGCCGAGAAGCTGGACGCCAAGGGCGTCTCGGAGCCGACGCGCAAGAAGTACAAGAAGCAGATCGCGGACTTCAAGCAGGAGATCCTCGACGCGCTCGCCGAGATGCGCCTCAACAAGAAGCAGATCGACAAGATCGTGCTCAAGTTGAAGGAGCTGGTCGAGCGGATCGAGCAGGCCAACCGCGAGATCGTCGGCTGCGAGCACAAG
>CAZTZM010000278.1:0-4751 GCA_964618005.1 uncultured Myxococcales bacterium | reverse complement strand
GGGACGCCATGCTCATCACGGGAGATCGGGCGTGACGGCGCCCGGGACGTTCACGATCACGGCGCGGGCCGGCCGCGCGCGCGCCGGCGTGCTCGAGACCGCGCACGGGACAGTCGAGACGCCGGTCTTCATGCCGGTCGGGACGCAGGCCTCGGTCAAGGCGCTGGCCTCCGAGGACGTCGAGCGGCTGGACGCGAAGATCCTGCTCGGCAACACGTATCACCTGGCGCTGCGCCCGGGCGCCGAGCGAATCGCCGCGCTGGGCGGCCTGCACCGCTTCATGAGCTGGCCGCGCGCGATCCTGACCGACTCGGGCGGGTTTCAGGTGTTCAGCCTGCGCGAGCGGCGGAAGATCGACGACGACGGCGTGACCTTCGCGTCGCACCTGGACGGATCGCCGCAGCGCCTGACGCCCGAGCGGGCGATGGAGATCCAGCGCTTGCTCGGCAGCGACATCGCGATGGCGTTCGACGAGTGTCCGCCCTCGGATGCGCCGCGCGAGGTGATCGTGGCGGCCATGGCGCGCACCACCCGCTGGGCGCACCGCTCGCTGGCGGCGCCGCCGGCGCCCGGGCAGCTTCGGTTCGGGATCGGTCAGGGGGGCGTCCACGCCGATCTTCGCCGCGCCCACCTGGCGGAGCTGCGCGAGCTGCCGTTCGACGGCTACGCGCTGGGCGGCCTGGGGGTCGGCGAGGCGCCCGAGGTGATGCACGCGGTGATCGCCGAGATCACCGAGGAGATGCCGGCCGCCCGCCCGCGCTACCTGATGGGCGTCGGGACACCCGAGGACATCTGGCAGGCCATCGGCGCGGGCATCGACATGTTCGACTGCGTGATGCCGACCCGCAACGCGCGCAACGGGCAGCTGTTCGTGCGCGGCGGTCGCCTGAATATCGGCAACGCCCGCTACCGCGATGACCCGGCGCCGGTGGAGGCGGGGTGCGCCTGCGCCTGCTGCGCCCGCTACAGCCGCGCGTATCTGGCGCATCTCTTTCACGCCAAGGAGCTGCTTTATTATCGCCTCGCCACGGTCCACAACCTCGAGCACTACTTGAGCCTGGCGCGGCGCGCGCGCGCGGTCATCGCGGCGGGGACCTTTCCGGCGACGCCCTGGTAGCCGTGGTAAACGAAGGCCATGGCGAAGCGGATCGCGGTCGTCCTGGCGGGGTGCGGGTGGGCTGACGGCAGCGACGCCGCCGAGACGATGCTGATGCTGCTCGCGGCCGAGCGGGCAGGGGCGCGGGTTATCTGCGCCGCGCCCGATCGCGATCAGAAGGCTGTCGTCGACCATCTGTCGGGCCAAGCCGTCGAGAAGGCGGTTCGCAACGCCCGCGTCGAGGCGGCGCGGTTGGCGGGGGGGCCGGTGTTGCCGCTGGCCGAGCTGCGCGCCAACAGCGTCGAAGGGCTCCTGATCCCGGGCGGCGCCGGCATCGAGACCACGCTCTCGGACTATGCCGAGAAGCACGAGCTCTGCGCCGTCGATCCCGATCTGGCCAAGCTGATGCGCGATCTGCTCGCCGCGCGGCGCCCGATGGGGTTCAGCGGCCTGGCCGCGGTGCTGGCGGCGCGCGTGCTCGGGCCCGCCGCGGGGGTGCGCCTGACCCTGGGAGCCAAGGCGACGCCGCCCGGCAAGCACGCCGCCATCATGGGCGCCGACGTGCGCCCGGCCACCGTCGCGGACGTGATCAGCGACGAGCAGGCGCGCGTCCACACCACGCCCGGCTTCTTGGCCGAGTCGCCGACGCTGCCGGCCGTGGCGCGCTCAATCGAGCAGCTGGTGCGGGCCGTCGTGGAGGGGAAGAAGCAGGACGGAAAAAAACAGAGACGGGGCGCCGCTACTGGTCCAGACCGCGGTTCCGCTTGATCTGGTCGAGGACCTTGCCGTACTCGACCTCCCAGGTGGAGGTCCCTTCTTCCAGGTTCTTGATGCGGCGGCGGACTTCCTCGTCCAGCTCCTCGTCGACCTGCATGTGCTTCTTCAGCACGTCACCCATGCGCTTACGCAGCACGGTGTCGTCGACGTAGATCTCTTCGATGTGGGGCGACTGCATGAACGACTCGATCATCTGGGTCGTCATCCATTCGAGCCCGTCCTCGCCCAGGCCGAAGGCCTTCTCGCCCGCCAGCGTGCGCTTGATCTTCCCGAACTGCTCATACGGGAGGTTGCGCTTCTGCAGGAGGTCCTTGGCTTTCTCGGTGATCTCCCGGTCCAGGCGGAGGTATTCCTTCAAGACCGCCTGCACGTCCATCTCCGCCTCTGTCCGGTCGGTGACCTCGATGTCGCCCGCCTCCATCAGAGACTTGACGATCTCGGTGCCCACGAGAGGGATCTTTCCGCTGTAAAGACGCATTCTTCTAAGCGCGTTATAGGGGTGGGTTGGGGGACAGTCAAGGTTCGCGGGCCGTCCAAATCGTGGCAAACTTCGTTCTTCCGTGTTCATTCCGATTCGCGACGACAATCCACGGAGCCGTTTTCCCGCGGTCACGCTGCTGCTGATCGCCGCCAACGCCGTCGCTTTCCTGTTCGAGCTGTCCCTCAACGCGCGTGGCCAGAAGCTGCTGACCCTGGAGGCCGGGGCGATACCGTACGAGATCGTCAACCACGTCGACATTCGCCCGCAGAACCTGCTGCCGCTGCCGGGGTCGATCTGGACCTCGATGTTCCTGCACGGCGGCTGGCTGCACCTCATCGGAAACATGTGGTTCCTCTGGCTGTTCGGCGACAACGTCGAGGAGGCGATGGGGTCGATCCGTTATCTCTTCTTTTACTTCTTGGTCGGCACCGTCGGGGCGCTGGCGCAGTGCTACAGCATGCCGGACTCGATGGCGCCCATGATCGGCGCCTCGGGCGCGATCGCGGGCGTGCTGGGCGGCTATCTGATGCTCTATCCGCGCTCGCGCATCCAGACCCTGATCATGATCCCGTTCCTCTGGCCGGTGGTCGCCATCCCGGCCTGGATCTTCCTGACCGGCTGGTTTTTCGCGCAATTCATGTTGTCGAGCGGATCCGGCATCGCCTGGATGGCGCACGTCGGCGGCTTCCTGGCGGGCCTGGGGGCGGTGCGGCTGCTGGCGCACACGCGCCGCGGTCCGCCGACCACGCCGCCGGTCGAGTACATCCCGCCCCCGGCGCGCCAGTCCTGGTAGCGGATCGGTCGTGGGAGGTTCGGAACCGGTCTGCGGGTTCTCAATATGATCGACTCAGTGCTTGACAGCGTCGGCCCCGCCTGCAAAATCGCGCCCGTCCGACGCCGCAACCTTTCGGCGACGGTCACGGCGGATTAGCTCAGTTGGTTAGAGCAGGCGTTTCATACGCGCCGGGTCCGGGGTTCGAGTCCCTGATCCGCCACGAAGGGACGAGCGAGAACGAATGAAGCGCGTCGATAAGCCTTGGGGCCACGAAGTCATCTGGGCGGTCACCGATCGCTACGTCGGCAAGGTCCTGCACATCAAGAAGGGCGAGAAGCTCTCCCTGCAGTACCACCGTCAGAAGGACGAGACGGTGATGGTCTGGTCCGGGAAGATGCGGTTCGAGCACTTCGCCGAGGGGCAGCCGCCCCAGTACAAGGATCTGGGGCCAGGTGAGGCGTTCCACGTCACGCCGGGGCTGCGGCACCGGATGATCGCGCTCGAGGACACCGACGTGTTCGAGGTCTCGACCACCGAGCTCGACGACGTCGTGCGGCTGGAAGACGCCTACGGCCGGCAAGGAACCTCGGCCCCCTGAGGCGTTGCGCTTTCGTCGCGTCGCGCGTCTTGACGGCGCCGCGGCGCGCGGGCTAAACCCCACCTCCCATGTACGATACGTCCGACATTCGCAAGGGCTTGAAGATCATGATCGACGGCGCGCCTTACACCGTCGTCGAGTTCCAGTTCGTCAAGCCGGGCAAGGGCGCCGCCTTCACGCGCACCAAGATGAAGAACCTGCTCACCGGCGGCGTCCTGGAGCGCAACCTGCGCTCGGGCGAGCGGCTGGAGCCGGCGGACGTCGAGACCAAGACCATGCAGTACCTCTACTCGGACGCCGACTCGTTCGTGTTCATGGACACGTCGACCTACGACCAGGTGCAGATCCCGAAGGAGACGATCGGCGATCAGGCGGGCTTCATGCCGGAGAACACCAACGTCGAGGTCCTGTTCTTCAACGGCCGCGCGGTCGGCGTGACCCTGCCGAACTTCATCGAGCAGGCGGTGATGGAGACCGACCCGGGCTTCCGTGGCGACACCGCCACCGGCGCCACCAAGCCGGCCAGGATCTCCACCGGCGCCTCGGTCAACGTCCCGCTGTTCATCAACGTCGGCGACGTCATCAAGATCGACACGCGCACCGGCCAATATCTCGAGCGCCTCAGCCGCGGGTAGAGCTCCGTGGCTGCCACGCGCGCGGCGCTGGAGGCGCGCGGCCGCATCGTGCGCGCGGTGCGCGCCTGGTTCGAGGCCGAGGGCTTCCTCGAGGTCTCGACCCCGGCGCGCGTCCGTTCGCCGGGGCAGGAGGTCCACCTGGACGCGCTGCCAGCGGGCGCGGAGGCGGGCGAGCCGCGCTGGCTCATCACCTCGCCCGAATACCACCTGAAGCGCCTGGTGGCCGGCGGTCTGCCGCGGGTGTTCGAGCTCTGCAAGTGCTGGCGGGCTGAGGAGATCGGCCCGCACCACGCCACCGAGTTCACCATGCTGGAGTGGTATCGGGCGGACGTGCCGCTGGAGAAGCTGGCCGCCGACTGCGAGGCGCTCGTCGGCGCCGCCGTGCGCGC
>CAZTZM010000277.1:0-8788 GCA_964618005.1 uncultured Myxococcales bacterium | reverse complement strand
GAGAGCGGCGGATCGCTGACCAGAGTCGAGCTTGCCCTCACGGGTCCGACGTTCGATTGCCGACCCGAGCTCGACTCTGGTCAAGCCCCACAACGCGATCTCCTCGTCGTCGTCGAACCACCCCCGGACCACGCCCGACATTTCTTCCGCGACGATGAGCGGGACCACCGCCGAGCTGTCCCAGAACCTCACGTCCGGTCCTCTCGGTCCTCGGCCAGGGCCCGGCGCAAATCCGCTCCCGGCGCGGCAACCGGTGGCGTGGCCAGGGCGCGGCGTGCGTTCCCCGCTCCCTTCCGCACGACCCCGGCGGCGATCAAGCGATCGAGGCGACGGTTGATGGGATCGGCCACTCCCCCGGCTGGCACCAGCCGCGCGACCGGCACGCCACGGTCCAGGATCTGAACCTCCGTGCCGCGCTGAACCGTGCGCAGGTACTGCGAGAGGTGCGCCTTCAGATCGCTGACGGAGACCGTCTTCACGTGACTATTATGGTCATATAAAGATGACTGATCAAGTCATAACACCTTCGAGCCGATTCTCGGCCCTACATTCCGTACTTTTTTCGCACCGGTCCCGGGGCGATTGAGCTGCCGTCGACGGCGGCGGGTCGGGTGGCGAACGGAGGTTGACGAAAGCCCAGCCGTTTCGATGCTTGACGGGTCGGCGGGCGCCTGTTAGCACGACGACCATGATCAAGCAGGCCCTGGCGATTCTGGCCCTGGCGGCGGCCGTCCCGATGGCCGGCGCGGGCTGCCAGAAGAGCCAGCCGGCGGCCGCGACCCCGGCGGCCACGCCCGCCGCCGCGGCTCCGACCGCCGTCGCGGCGCCGCTGGCCGGGAACGGCGTCATCGAAGGCACCGTGAAGCTGGCGGGCACGCCGCCCGAGATGCCGATGACCAAGCGCGACGCCGATCCGTTCTGCGCCAAGACGCCCACCAAGGACGAGGAGGTCGTGGTCGGCCCCGGCGGGACGCTGGGAAACGTGGTGGTGCGCGTGACCGCTGGTGCCAGCGGCCACTATGATCCACCCGCCACGCCGGTGACGCTGGATCAGAGCGCCTGCATGTACCGGCCACGCGTCCAGGCCATCGTGGCGGGCCAGCCGATCGCCATCCGCAACGGCGACCAGACGCTGCACAACGTCCACGGCTACAAGGGCCCCTCGACGCTGTTCAACCAGGCCGAGATCCCCGGGCTGCCGCCCATCACGCGCCGGATCGGTGACGCCGGCGACATCCTCAAGTTCAAGTGCGACGTTCACCCCTGGATGACCGGGTACGTGGTGGTGAACGACAACCCGTTCTTCGCGGTCACCGGTCCGGACGGCCACTTCAAGATCACGGGCCTGCCGCCCGGGCAGTACACGCTGACCGCCTGGCAGGAGCGCTATGGCACCAAGACCGCGCCGGCCGCCGTCGCCGGCGACAAACCGACCGAGGTGAGCTTCGCTTTCGATGCGAAATGACGTGAGCGCCGCGCAGCTCGAACGCGCGGAGCAGGCGGAGGCTGGAACGGCGCCGCGACCACGGGCGGCCAGCCGGTGGATCCACCGCTTCGCGGTCTTCACCGCGTTCGCGACCTACCTCTTGATCTTGATCGGCGGCCTGGTGCACGGCACCGGGTCCAGCTTGGCCTGCCCTGACTGGCCGACCTGCTACGGCACGATGATGCCCAAGATGGAGGGCGGCGTGCTGGTCGAGCACAGCCACCGCCTGGCGGCCGGCACGGTCGTGATCCTTACGCTGACGCTGGCCGGGCTGTTGACGGCGACGCGCGATCCGGCGCTGCGGCGGCTGCGGCCGTTCGGCTGGCTGGCGGTGGCGCTGGTGTTCGCGCAGGCGCTGCTGGGCGGCATCACGGTGCTGCTGCGCCTGCCGACGCCGATCTCGACCGCCCACACCGGCACATCGCTGCTGTTCTTCATCACGACGATCTACCTGGCCGTCCGTTCGCGGCCGGCGCCTCTGTTTCCCTCGACCGCGCCGCCCGTGGTGGCGCGCTTCGCGCTCTGCGCCGCGGTGGCGGTCTACATCCAGATGGCGCTGGGCGGCCTGGTCCGTCACTCGGGCGCGGCGCTGGCCTGTCTGGACGTGCCGCTCTGCCGCGGCTCGGTCTGGCCGGACGCGCACCCGACCGTGCTGATCCAGGCGCTGCACCGGCTGAACGCGCTGGCCGTCGGCTGCCTGGTGCTGGTGTCGTCGATCGTGACGCTGGTGCGCGGCCGTCGTCCCGTGTTGAAGGTCCTGGCGCTGCTCGCCCCCACCTTCGTCGTGGTGCAGATCTGGCTGGGCATCCGGTCGGTGCAGACGTTCCTGGACCTGGCGACGGTCGAGAGCCATTTGGCGGTCGCCACGGCGCTGCTCGCCACGCTGGTGCTGACCGTGCTGGCAGCGCGCCCCGCCGGCGTGCCGGCCTTCCCCGGGCTGGCCTGGATCCGCGGCATCGTCCAGCTCGCCAAGCCGCGCATCACCGGCCTGGTGGTGATCACCTTCATCGGCGGCCTGTGGCTGGCGCCCGGCTCGATCGCCGGCTGGCGCGCCATCATGACGCTGATCGGGACCGCGCTGCTGGTGTCGGCCTCGAACACGTTCAACATGTACATGGAGCGCGACGTCGATCCGCTGATGGAGCGGACGCGCGAGCGCCCCTTGCCGCGCGCGGTCCTGTCGCCGGAGACGGCGCTGGCGTTCGGGACGCTGATGGCCTGCGCGGCCGTGCCGCTGGTCTTCCTGGGCGGCAACCTGCTGACCGGAATCCTCGGGCTGTGCGCGCTGGGCAGCTACGTGGTGGTCTACACGCCGCTCAAGCGCCACTCGGCCATCGCGCTGTTCGTGGGCGCCGTGCCCGGCGCGCTGCCGCCGCTGATGGGCTGGACGGCGGTCACCGGCCGGCTGGACGTGCCGGGGCTGGCGCTGTTCGCGATCCTGTTCCTCTGGCAGATCCCGCACTTCCTGGCGATCGCCACCTACCGCGCGGCCGACTACGCCCGCGCCGGGTTCAAGGTCCTGCCGCTGACGGCCGGCGCCCGCGTCACGCGCGCGACGATCGTGACGTTCTCCGTGGGCCTGGTGCTGGCGACGGTGGCGCTGGAGCCGCTGCGCGTGGCGGGCGTCGGCTACCTGGTGTGCGCGGCGCTGCTGGGGGCGGTGTTCATCGCCTGGGCGGCGGCCGGGCTGCGGCGCGCCGCCGAGGGCGCCTGGGCGCGCTCGCTGTTTTTATACTCGATCGTGTACCTGACGCTGCTGTTCGTGGCGCTGGTCGTGGATCGGAAGATCGCGTGACCGCGGCGGCCGCCGCGCTGGCGCCGGCGGAGACGACGCCCCGGCTGCGCGCGACGGGCCTGACCCGCCGCTTCGGCGCCCGCACCGCGCTGGACGGCCTCAGCTTCGACGTCGCGCCGGGCGAGGTCTTCGGCCTGCTCGGCCCGAACGGCGCCGGCAAGACCACCGCCTTTCGCCTGCTGGCGGGGCTGATCCCGTCGCACGGCGGGACGCTGGCGCTCGACGGGCGGCCGGCCGACGGCGGCGACGCCCGTTACCGCGCCCGCCTGGGCGTCGTGTTCCAGGAGCCGAGCCTGGACCTCAAGCTGACCGGCCGCGAGAACCTGCGCCTCGGCGCCGCGCTGTACGGGATGCCGCGCGCGCTGGCGACGACGCGGATTGCGGCGGCGCTGGACCTGATGGCGCTGGGCGATCGCGCCGACGAGGCCGCGTCGACCTACTCGGGCGGGATGCGGCGCCGGATCGAGATCGCGCGCGTGTTGCTGCACGAGCCGTCGCTCCTGCTGCTCGACGAGCCGGGGCGCGGCGTCGATCCCGAGGCGCTGCGCCGGATCTGGGACCAGCTGGCGTCGCTGGTCCGCACGCGCGGCCTCTCGGTCATCGTCACCACCCACCAGCCCGAGGAGGCCGAGCGCTGCCAGCGCATCGCCATCCTCGACGCGGGCAAGCTGACCGCGCTGGGCACGCCCGACGAGCTGCGCGCCCGCGTGGCCGGCGACGTGATCCGCGTGCGCGGCGAGCGCCCGGAGGAGATCCGGGAGACGATCGCCGCCCGCCTGGGCCTGGCCGCTCGGGTCGTCGACGCCGACGTCGTCATCGAGGCGCCGCGCGGGCACGAGATCGTCCCCCGCGTCGCCGAGCTGTTCGCGCCCGGACGCCTGGCCAGCCTGGCCTCCGCGCGCCCGACCCTGGCCGACGTGTTCGCCAAGCTGACCGGACGGGGGCTGGCGTCGTGATCGGATCGCCTGGACGGAGCTCGGCTGCGCCGAGCGGAGTCCTTCGCGGGAGGGGGCGGGAACCCTCCCAGGGTTCCCGCATTGTCGGCACCGTCACGGCCCTGGCCGGCCGCGACCTGCGGCGCTTCTTTCGCCAGCCGAGCCGCATCGTCGGGTCGGCCGCGCAGCCGCTGATCCTGTGGCTGGTGCTGGGCGCCGGCCTGGGGGGCAGCTTCCGCCCCGGCGGGGGCAGCGGCGTCGATTACTTGCGCTACTTCTACCCCGGCGTCGTCGTCCTGACGCTGCTCTTCACCGCCATCTTCTCGACCATCTCGGTGATCGAGGACCGCCACCACGGCTTCCTGCAGGCGGTGCTGGCGGCGCCGGTCTCGCGCGCCTCGCTGGTGCTCGGCAAGACGCTGGGCGGCGTGGCGATCGCCTCGGTGCAGGCCGCGATCCTGCTGGCGCTGGCCCCGCTGGCCGGGTTCTCGGCGGCCGGCATGAACTGGCCGTTGCTCGCGCTGGCCGTCCCGCTCTCGGCGCTGGCCTTCACCGCGCTCGGCTTCGCGATGGCCTGGTGGATCGACTCGACCCAGGGCTACCACGCCGTCATGAGCGTCGCGCTCATCCCGCTCTGGATGCTCTCCGGCGCCATGTTCCCGCCCTCCGGCGACAGCCGCTGGATCACGACGCTGATGGCGCTGGACCCGATGACCTATACGGTCTCGGCGATTCGCCGCGGCTTCCACGGCGACGCTCTGCCGGCCGGCCTTCTCCCCGGCGGCTCCGCCGTGAGGGACCTGGCGCTGGTCGCCGGCGCCGCGCTGGTCGCGCTGGCCGCCGCCGTCGCGCTCTGCCGCCGCCGGGCGTAGCGGTCGTCAGGCGGGACGTTCCAGGCGCACGTCGCGCGCCAGCAGATCGGTGAGCGCGGCGCGCGCGGGCTTGCCGTCGTAGAGCACCGCGGCCACCTCGTGGATGATCGGCATGTCGACGTTCAGTCGGGCGGCCAGCGCGCGGGCGGTGCGAGCGGTGCCGACCCCCTCGGCGACATGGCCCAGCCGAGCGACGATCTCGGCCGCGGACTCGCCGCGCGCCAGGCCCAGACCGACCTGGCGGTTGCGCGACAGATCGCCGGTGCAGGTCAACACCAGATCGCCCAGCCCCGCCAACCCGGCCAGCGTCAGCGCCTGACCGCCCAGCCGCTCGGCCAGGCGGCCCATCTCCGCCAGGCCGCGCGTGATGAGCGCGGCGCGCGCGCTGGCGCCCAGGCCGAAGCCGTCGCAGCAGCCGGCGGCGATGGCGACGACGTTCTTCAGCGCGCCGCCGACGCAGACCCCCACCGCGTCGTCGCTGGTGTAGATCCGGAAGCGCTCGCCGCCCAGCGCCGCCTGCACCAGGCCGGCCGCCTCCAGATCCGCCGACGCCGCGACCACCGCCGCGGGGAGACCCGCCGCGATCTCCTGGGCGAAGCTCGGCCCCGACAGCACGACCGGGCGCGCGTGCGGCAGCACCGACTCGAGCACCTCGCTCATCATCGCGCCGGTCCCCGGTTCGAGGCCCTTCGAGGCGCAGACGACGATCGTCCCGTCGGCCAGCGAGCCGGCCGCCAGCTCCAGCGTGGCGCGAATCAGCTCGGACGGCAGCGCGATGACCAGCATCTCCCGGGCGCGCACCGTGGCCGCGACGTTCGTCGACACGGTGACCGCCGGCGGCAGCGCGAACCCCACCACCGAGCGCGGCCCGACGCGCTCGCGGGCCAGCGCCTCGGCCGCCGCGGGATCCGACTCCCACAGCGCCACCTCGTGACCGCGCGCCACGGCCAGCCCGGCCAGCACGCCGCCCCACGCGCCGCCGCCCAGGACGGCGATCCGCACAGGTCTATCGAACGGGCGGGCGGGCGCCGGCGAGCGAGGCTCGTCGGCGCTCACGCGATTACTCCGTGGCGCCGGCGACGCGGACGCGGTTGCGGCCGGCGTTCTTGGCGGCGAACAGCGCGCGATCGGCGGCCGCCAGCACCAGGGCCGGCTCGGCGCCGTCGTCCGGGAACGACGCCACGCCGAGCGAGATCGTCAGCTTGCCCATCGGCTGCGTGCTGCCGAACTCGAACGGGAACTCGGCGATCTGGGCGCAGATCCGCTCCGAGACCTCCTTGGCCGCCGCCTTGCCGACATCCAGCAGGATGATGGCGAACTCCTCGCCGCCGTAGCGCGCGACCAGATCGTTGGCGCGGCGCCCGTGCTGCAGGATCTTCGAGACGCCGCGGAGCGCGTTGTCGCCGGCCAGGTGGCCGTGGCGGTCGTTGTAGCCCTTGAAGTGATCGACGTCGATCATCAGGATCGACAGCGGCAGGCCGGTCCGGTTGCTGCGCTCCATCTCCAGCGACAGCCGCTCGCGGAAGTGGCGATGGTTGTAGAGCCCGGTCAGACCGTCGGTGATCGCCAGCTCGGCCAGACGCTGGTTCAGATCCTCCAGCTCCTGGGTCCGCTCGACGACCTTCTCTTCCAGCGACGTGTTCAGCGACGCCAGCTCGGCGTTCTTGGCTTTGAGCTCCTCGAGCAGCTCGGCGCGTTCGCGCTCCAGCCGGAAACGCGACAGCAAGCTCTGGATCGTCAGCCGCAGATCCGGCTCGTCCCACGGCTTGGGGATGTACTGATCGAGGCCGGCGCGGTTGATGGCGTAGACGACGGCGTCCAGGCCGGCCTGGCCGGTCAGCAGGATCTTCACCGTGCGCGGGCTGCGCCGGTGGACCTCCTCCAGGAGCTCGACGCCCTTCATGCCGGGCATGATCTGGTCGGCGATCACCACGGCCACCTGCTCGCCGTCGTGCTGCAGATCCTCGATGAGATCCAGCGCCTCGCGCGCGTTCTTGGCGACCGCGATGTCGCACTCACCGCCGAAGCGGGCGGAGAGCTGCTGGCGCAGCGCCGCGAGGATCCCCTCCTCGTCGTCGACGCAGACGATGTGCTCGCGCAGAGCGACGGCGGCGGGCGTCACGCGCTCTCCTTCGGACGGGCCAGCGGGCTGGTCGCTTTCGAGCTTGCCGGCTTGCCGCCGTCAGCCGGCGACCAGGACGGCCAGGCGCCGACCGGCGCCGGGGCTACCAAGATGGGGGCCGGCGGCGGCCCCTCGATCGGCAGCCGGACCTCGAAACGGGTGCGACCCGGACGGCTGTCGACCTGGATCGTTCCGCCGTGTTTTTCCACGATTCTCGCGCAGATGCTCAGCCCCAAACCCGTCCCCTCCCCCTTGGCCTTGGTCGTGAAGAACGGCTCGAAGATGCGCGAGGAGACATCCGGCGGAATGCCCGGTCCGTTGTCCTCGATCGCCACGAGCACGTCGCGGTTCTCCGCCTTGGTCTCGATCAGAATCTCGCCCCGCCCGTCCATGGCTTGTATCGCGTTGTGGATCAGGTTCGTCCACACCTGGTTGAGCTCCCCCACGTAGGCTGTGATCGCCGGTAGCGACCCAAATGATCTCCTCACGTTAACGCCATTCTCTCCGTATTTCAACTGATGAGAGAGGATCACGAGGGTGTCCTCGATGCCCGCGTGTACATCGACGCGCTCCAGTGGTGCTTCGTCCAATCGGGAGTAACGCTTGAGGGCGCCGACAATTCTCCGGATCGCGCCGATCGCGGTGCGAATCGTACCGGCCGTGCGCGCCAAAAAGGCAACCTCGCGCAGGTAGCCGGCCAGCGGCGCCAGACTCTTGTCACCGGCCAGCGCGCGCAGCTCTGGCGCCACCCGTTCGCCGATCACACCCACCTCCGCCAGCAGTGACGCCGACTGATCCGCCCCGTCGACACCGGCGAAGGAAGTCCGCAGCCGCCGGGCCTGCTGGCGCGCCTCCAGCGAGGTCAGGAGCGGCGCGGTCGCCATCTCCGGCAGCAGCCCGTCGATGAGCGCGAAGAACCGCGTGACCGAGGCAGGCGGCAACTCCATCCCGGCCAGCGCCTCGGCGCAGTGACCGAGGCGGCGCACCGTCTCGGCCAGCGCGTCGACCAGGCCCTGGATCGCCGCCGCCGGTGAGTTCACCTCGTGCGCGATGCCGGCCACCAGCATGCCGAGACCCGCCATCTTCTCCGATTGAACGAGCTGCCCCTGCGCCTCGCCCAGCTCGCGCAGCGTCCGCTCGATCTCGGTGTTGGCCTTCTCCAGCTCAGCCGTGCGCGCCCGAACCCGCGCCTCCAGCACCTCGGAGAACGCGCGCACCTCGGTGTAGAGCCGCGCGTTCTCGATCGCGGTCGCGGTCTGGTCAGCGAACGTGACCAGCAGGCGCAGGTCGGCCTCGCCGAACGCGTCGCCGCCGGGACGCGCGACGATGATGACGCCCACCAGCCGCTCCTTCAGCGTCAGCGGCGCGGCGATCACGGGGCCGGTCATCCCGGCCGCGCGCGCGGCTTCGGTCAGCTGCGGGTCCGCCTCGACCGCGGGCGTCCGGCGCGCGCGGCCCAGCGCCGCCACGCCGGCCGCCAGCTTGGACAGCGCGCCCTCCACCGGCTCGCCGGCGACGGCGCGGACCACGAACTCCGGCGGATCGGCGCCGATTGCCAGCGCGATGGCGGCGGTCTTG
>CAZTZM010000276.1:0-20090 GCA_964618005.1 uncultured Myxococcales bacterium | reverse complement strand
TTTCCGCTACAAGGGGTCGGACGTCGGGCCGCGCGTGATCCGCCACGTGGTCTCCGGGCCGGTCTGGATCGCGCCGACCTCGACGCCGATACGGACGCTGGTCAAGGGTAAGCTCGTGAACGGCAAGTGGATGGGCGTCGTCAATTACGACGAGCTCGGTCCGGGGTATCTGTCGGCGTACGGCCTGGTGGCGGGCTACTTCGTGGTGCCCGGGCAGAACGGGCGCAACGACTTCGACAACGGCGTGCGCGCGCACGGCTCGTCGGACTACCTGTCGATCTACAGCGCCAACGGCTACTCGCACGGCTGCCACCGGCTGCCGAACCACCTGGCCATCCGGCTCTACTCGTTCATCCTGCACCACCGCCACATGAAGGTGTCGGGCGACCAGCCGATGGGCTTCACGCGCCAGTTCCTGTGGAAGAACACCGTGTACGAGATGCGGATCCCGTCGCGCGGCTATCTCTACGAGCTGGACCCGCCGGTGCCGGTCAACGTCCTCGAGGGGAACATCATGGGCGACCTCAAGAAGCCGATCCTCGACTACGTCCCCGAGCCCTGGAACAAGTACCCGCCCGGTCCGCCGCCGCCGGCCCCGCAGGGCGGCGACAAGGCCGGAGGAGGCAGCTGTTGCGGCGAGTAGGGCTGATCGCTGGGATCGTCGGTGGTCTCTCGCTCGGCGCGCTGGCGCTGCACGCCGCCACCGGCGCCGGCGGGGCGGGGGCCCTGCCGCCCGGCGTCGCCGCGCCGCCCGAGCAGGCGCCGACCCAATCGGCGATAGTGCGCATCGTGTTCACCATCATCCCCTCCAACAAGAAGGCCATGGTCTTCTGGGGGAAGAAGCGCCTCGGCGTCATCGCCCAGCACGCGCCGCTGATCGTCACGCGCCCGCGCGACTCCGGCCCGCTGGACGTGGTCGTGAAGTCCGACGGCTTCGTCACGGTTCAGACCCGCGCCTACACCTTCGCCGACAGCAAGGTCGCCGTGAAGCTGACCAAGCTCGACGAGAAGAACACGCTGCTCGGCTACCGCGAAGAGCTGCCGCCGGACGGCGGAATGCCGCCCGGTCCCGACGGCGGCGCGCCGTAGCGCGACGCGCGTTGGCGCGCCGTGATCGCGCGCGGCGATGGAGGGAATTCTCATCTCACGCGGAGGCCGGAGGTGTGCTTTCCCACGCGGCTCGGGCGACCTGGAAAGCTTTTCCTGCCGGGGAAAGCGTGGTAAGAGCGCGTGTTTAAACTCGGACTGGAAAGGACGATGTCATGGCGAAGCAGACCTTAGGATCGGTGTTCGTTGGCGTGGGTGTGACCCTGGCGGCGACGCTGGCGGTGGTGATGGGATGCGGCGGCGGCTCGGGCGCGACCCGGCCGGGCGCGACGGGCGGCACGACCGGCACCGGCACAGGGGGCACGACCACGACGGGCACCGGCGGGGCGGGCGGGACGAGCGCCGGCACGGGCGGTACCAGCAGCACGGCCACGCTCTCCTGCACGCCGGGTTTCAGCCCCCCCGAAACCTCGCTGACGACCTTCACATCGGGCACGGACTGGAGCGGCGTCAGCGGCAAGTGGGGCACGTCGACCAACCTGCTCGGCAGCATCTACGCCTACAACGGCTCGAAGTCGGGGACGTCCACGTTCAAGGCCGCGGTCGACACGACCAACGGCGTCCTGGACATCGGCGCGACCGCCTCGACGGGCGTCACCGGCGGGATGATCGCGGCCGGCGACTACGCGGGCGGCGGGCTCTCCTTCAGCCAGTGCGTCAACACCACGGCCTACTCGGGCGTGACCTTCACGCTCGGCGGTACGGCCGGCGGGTGCGATGTCTTTTTTCAGGCGCAGACCTTCGAGGAGCAGGGCGCCTCGAACGGCGGCGGCTGCCCCTCGGGCGGCAGCTGCTACAGCTTCCCGCAGCTCAAGGTCGTCTCGGGTCCGGCGGAGCCGACCGGCCAGCCGATCACGGTCCACTTCTCCGACCTGATGGGCGGCGCGCCGGACGCGGCGGCGGCCATCGCGATGCAGCTCGTGGGCCTTCAGTTCCAGCTGCAATCGTCGACGCCGGTCGCCGACGCGGCCCAGACCGGCTGCTCGGGCGTCACGCTGACGATCGACAACGTCGCGTTCGTTCCGTAGTCGGTCGTTCCTTCAGGCGCTAATACGGCAGCTCGAGCCGGTCACCCCCGAGCTCGAGCTCGCCGGCGAGCGGGGCGGCGCCCGTGAGGGCCGCGCTCCGCTCGTCGGGCTGGCTGCCGCCGACGTGGAGCGTGAAGCGGCCCGGCTCGAGGACGCGGCGGCCGCGCTCGTCGATCAGCGACAGGTCGCGGGCGGTCAGGGTGAAGGTGACCCGGCGTGCCTCGCCGGGGGCCAGCGTCAGCCGCTGCACGCCGCGCAGGTCGCGGCGCGGGACGCGGCAGGAGGCCTCGCGGTCGCTGACGTAGAGCTGCACGACCTCGTCGCCCGCGCAGCGGCCCACGTTCTCGACCTCGGCGCCGACGGTCACCCGCAGGTCGGCGGCGGCGCGCGCCGGACCGGCGGCGATCCGCAGGTCGCGATAGGCGAACCGGGTGTAGGAGAGGCCGTAGCCGAACGGGTAGAGCGGCGCCGTCTCCAGGTAGCGGTACGTCCGCCCGGTCATCCGGTAGTCCGTGATCGGGGGCAGATCGGCGGCGCGGCGCGGGAACGTCACGGGCAGCCGGCCCGCCGGCGCCAGCGCGCCGAAGAGCAGGTCGGCCAGCGCCGCGCCCCCTTCGGCGCCGGGATACCAGGCCTGCAGGATGGCGCCCACGCCGGCGTTGTCATGCGCCCAGGCGAGCTCCAGCGGGCTGCCGGCGATGACGACCAGCACCGTCGGCTTGCCGAGCGCCACGATCTTCTCCAGCAGCGTCTGCTGTAGCCCGGTCAGCCCCAGGTCGGCCTTGTCGCCGGCGGCTTCGGAGTTGCTGGCGTCGCCTTGCTCGCCCTCGATGTCGGGCGCCAGGCCCAGGCAGAGGACCACCGCGTCGGCGCGCGTTGCGACGCTCACCGCCTCGGAGAGGTTGCCGGCGCGTCCCAGCCCGTCGGTCTTGGTCCCGAGGCGCTTGCACCCCTGCGCGTACCAGACCTTGGTGGCCGGCCCGACCGCAGCGCGGATCCCCTCCAGCGGCGTGACGAAGCGCGACGGCTCGCCGAAGTAGTTTCCCAGCAGCGCCTCGCGGTCGTTGGCGTTGGGTCCGATGACCGCGACGCTGCGCAGGTCGCGGCGCAGCGGCAACAGATCGCCCTCGTTCTTCAGCAGCACCATCGACGCGGCGGCGGTCGCGCGCGCCAGCGCCCGGTGCGCGTCGCTGTCGTTGACCTCGTACGGGATCGCGGCGTGCGCCACGCGCGCCGGCGGATCGAACAGGCCCAGCCGCAGCCGCGCGCGGAACAGCCGCCGCAGGCAGATGTCGAGGTCCGCCTCGGTCAGCAGCCCCGCCGCCAGGGCGGCCGGGATGTGCTGGTAGGTGCAGCCGCAGTTGAGGTCGCAGCCGGTCTTCACCGCCAGCGCCGCCGAGGCCTGCGGCGTGGGGGTCACGCCGTGCCCCTCGTGGATGTCGCGGATCGCCCAGCAGTCGCTGACCACGTAGCCGTCGAAGCCCCACTCGTCGCGCAGGATCTTCTGCAGCAGCGTGGGGCTGGCGCTGCACGGCTCGCCGTTCACGCGGTTGTAGGCGCTCATCACGCTGGCCGCGCCCCCCTCGGTGACGCAGGCATGAAAGGCGGGCAGGTAGGTCTCGCGCAGGTCCTTCTCGCCGACGACGGCGTCGAAGCTGTGGCGCAGCCCCTCTGGCCCGCTGTGGACCGCGTAGTGCTTGGGGGTCGCGACCAGCTTCAGGTGCCGGGGGTCGTCCCCCTGCAGCGCGCGGACGTAAGCGACCGCCAGCCGCGCGGTGAGGAACGGGCACTCGCCGTAGGTCTCGTGGCCGCGGCCCCAGCGTGGGTCGCGGAAGATGTTGATGTTGGGCGACCAGAACGTCAGCCCCTTGTACATGCCGCGGTCGCCCTGGCGGACGTACTCGTGGTGCTTGGCGCGCGCCTCGTCGGCGATGGCGGTGGCCACCGCCCGCACCCGGTCGACGTCGAACGTCGCCGCCAGCGCGATCGCCTGCGGGAACACGGTGGCGATCCCGGCCCGCGCCACGCCGTGCAGGCACTCGTTCCACCAGTTCATCGCCGGGATGCCCAGGCGCGCGATCTCCGGCGACTCGTGCAGCATCAGCGCCGCCTTCTCGGCCAGCGTCAGGCGCGGCAGCAGGTCGTCGAGGCGCGCGTCGATCGAGAGGTCGGGATCGTGGAACGGGAAGGCCGGCGTCACGGTGCGAACGTTACCGTAACGATCGATCGCGCGGGCATTTCCAGGGTGTTTCCCGCCGTCAGCGGCGTCTGCGCGAGCGGCGTCGCCGTGGTGGAGGCGGTCAGGTAGGCGGTCACCGACGTGCCCGCGAAGCCGCCGCTGTCGATCCCCACCTGATGGCTCACGCCGTCGGTGTTCAGGATGATCAGCGTCAGGTGCGTCCCGTCGGGCGATGCGAAGGCCGACGCGTTCACGCCCTGGGCCGACGACGAGGCGCCGACCCGCGTCCAACCGGCGCCGGTCCATCTGGCGAAGTGCCGGACCGCGTAGTAGTCGTCGTTGACGATGAAGCCGTTGGTGGTGGTCCAGTTGGCGGGGTGCGCGGGGTCCTCGACGGTGACCAGCCCCTGGGGCGGACTGGCGGTCACCCAGAACAGGTCCCAGTAGAGGTAGGCCGAAACGCCGCCGACCGTGACGGCGTTCTGGATCAACCAGGCGGTGTTGAAGACGTTCTGGTTCGCCGGCGCGTACTCCGTCATCCAGCTTGGCAACGTGCCCGCCGCGGTGGCCGCGGCCGCGAGGTTGCCGTTGAACGAGTTCGGCATGCTGTCGGTGCCGCCGTTGTAGAGGTGGTACGCCACGACGTCCACGTCACCGGCGTCGCCCGAGCTGGCGAGGCCGTTCATGTAGCTCTGGAGCTTGCCGTTGGCGATGCCGTCCAGCTCGGGGCCGATCAGCTTCGGCGCCACCGCGGGCGCCGCCAGCGTGGCGAAGGAGGCCTTCACGGCGTCCAGCGCCGGGCCGTAGCCGGCGTGAGTCGCGTCCTCGGTCGGATCGAAGAGGCAGGCCCCTTCTTGCGTGGCCGGGAAATCGGGCTCGTTCTGGATGCTGATGTAATCGGGGATGACGCCCACCGCGGCGTGGGCCGTCAGCCCGGCGGCCCACCACTGCGCGAACCCCGCGTAGTCGTAGTTGCCGTTCGCGTCCTTGCTCAGCGTGCCGGTGCCCCGGAGCTGATCGTCGCTCTTCAGCGCCGCCGGCGGGTTCCAGGACGACATCAGGATCGTCGGCATCGGCGCCGGCATGCCCTGCAGCCACTGGATCAGCCCCACGGTGCTGTTCATCCCCGCGCCGTTGTCGCCGTTGTCGTACCAGTTCGCGATCCGCAGGACCTGGAGCCCCAGATCGGTGAACAGCGTCTGGTAGAGCAGGGCGCTGTTGGGGTGGATGGCCAGGTAGTTGCTGTAGTACGCCGCGGCCGCGCCGAACCCGACCATCGTCTGATGGGTCGTGGTCACGTCGGCCGTGACCGTCACGGCCTCCCCTTCGGTGCTGTTCGTCATGGTGCCGAACGGCGGCCCGCCGCCGCAGCCGGCAGCGGCGAGGAGGGCCGAGAGGGCGATGACGGACGATAAGCGAGACGAGCGAAGACCAGGCAACCGGAAACTCCTTTTAGCGGCCGCTGCACACGAACAAGGTGGCCGACAGCGGCGGCAAACGATAGTTGAGCACACCGTCCTTGATCTCGGTGTTACCGAGCGCACGCACGGCGGACGAGGTGGCGTCGAACCCGAAGACCGCCACCTTGGCGTTCTTCACGCCCTTGACGTCGACCTTCCCGTTGAAGGCGGTCCGCTGCTCCTTGTTGATGATCAGGATCGTCAGCCGGTCGGGGTGCTTGGCGTCGGTGGCCGCGAACACCGAGGCCTTCCCCTGGTCGGCCGGCGCGGCGGTGACGGCGGTGTCGCCGAACAGGCCGCCCTTGCCGTCGTAGTTGCGGAAGATCTGGAACGCCGCCTTGATGTAGCTGGGGAGCTGGCCGTTGCCCGCGCCGTCGCCCCAGTAGGTCGCCAGGTACAGCCCCTCGCGCCCGAAGATGCCCAGCGCATCGGCCTGCGCCAGCCCGCCCGAGATGTGGTCGCCGACGCCGAAGTTGTACTCGGTCATGGTCAGCTTGGTGCCGGGGTAGCGCGCCGCGATCTTCTCCTCCAGCCACGGGATGAGGCGGATCGGCTTGCCGCCCAGCTCGGCGGCGATCCAGCTCATCTCCACGTAGGTCGGATCCCACAGGCTGCGCGGCGCCTGCAGGCGCGCCTCCACGGTCTTGGGCGAGACGTCGCGGTCGGTGATTCGCTTGGCGCCGCGCGCCTCCGGGTACCAGTGGATGTCCAGCGCGTGGACCAGCCGCTGGTGGTGCTTCTCTTCCATCTTCTTGAACGACCCGAGCAGGAAGTCGGTGTACGTCCCCCAGGTGGCGTTCTCGGTCTTGGCGTCGGGGGCGTCCTGCAGCGTCTGGTACTCGCTCCAGCCGAACATCACGCCGCCCAGCACGAACGCCGTCGGGTCGACCTTCAGCAGCGCCGAGGCGGTCGCCTCGGTGCGGGTGGCCATCTCGGCGTAGGTCGGCTTGTCGGGGTGTACGCGCGGGTGCGTGCTGGGCCACAGCGCCGGCTCGTTGTCGAGCGAGTAGAACCGGATGCCGCCGGCCGAGGCCTTGCCCAGCTTGCCGACCAGCGTGTTCACGAACTCGTCTTCGTAAACGACGCCGTCGCCCAGGTTGGGCGTCGCCGCGAACGGGCCGGGCTTCTGCGCGACCGAGCGATCCCAGCGCGCGCTGGGCGCCTTCTCGCCCTCGGGGACCGGGCCGTGCTTGTCGGCCGTGACGAAGTCGACTATCGGGATGGTCGCCATCGTCTCCATGCCCTCCTTGCGGTTCGAGAGCGCGAAGTCGACGAACTGGGCGCCGGGGGTGTTGCAGTCGGTGTAGCCCATCACCGTGCAGGGCCACTCGTCGCTGGAGTGGTTGTAGTCGCTGCCGGCGTTCGAGGCGTTGATCTCCCAGTTGTAGGCGGTCTGGCGGTTGCCCCCCATGCGGCGCACCGTCGCGCCGACCTCCTTGGCGGGCTGCGAGTTGATGCCGTAGACGTAGGGGCTGATGGGGCGAATGACCTGGCCGGTCGCCACGTCGAAGCGCAGCTCGCCGCCTTCGATGGGCGGCAGCGACGCCTGCTTGGCGGCGGCCTCCCTGGCGGCGGCGGTCAGCTCGTGCTCGCGCTTGCGGTCGGCGCCCTGCGTGCTGGGCAGCGACGACACCGGCGCCGCCTTGCCGAAGCTCTCGACCTTGACGCCGCCGATCTCCAGCACCTGCGCGTCGTAGCCCAGACGGAAGATGGCGTGCGCCTCGCCGGCGGCGTACGCGCGCGCGGCCTTGAAGCGGACCTCGACCTTCGACCAGCCGCTGTCTCCCTGCACCGGGTACTGGATCGACTTGGTGTACGGCGACGAGCTGAGCTCGAACACGAACTCGGTCTCGCCCGGGCCGCCTTCCTGGGGCGTCTCCGTGCGGAGGTAAAACGTTGCCAGGATCGCGTCGCCCGCCTCGACCGCCGCGGTGTTCGGCGCCTGCAGCTGCACGGCCCACTCGTGCCCCGAGCCTTCCTTCACGTTGGCGCGGATCGCGTCCGTGAACGGCTGGCCGGTCACGGTGATGGGCGTCAGCTCGACCTTCTGGGTCTCGCCCTGCAGGGTGAACGCGGCGGCGCCGGCTCCGCCCAGCAGATCGACGCGCGGCAGGCCGGCGATCCGGTTCTCGGCGGCGACGGTGGCGGCCGAAGGGGCGGCGGCCGGCGCGGCGGCGCCGGGAGCGCCCGGCGTGGGGGCCGTCCGCATGATGCAGGCGGCGGGCCAAGCGGACAGGGACAAGAGGGACGCGGTCAGCAGAACATCGAACAGGCGGGGAGCCACGGGCGCTGGGGGTCGCTTCGGCATGCGCGGCAGGTTAGCCGGTTCGTTCCCGCCGGGGAAGGCGGCGGATGCCGGTCGGCAAACGTTTTTCCCCGCGGCTGTTGTATGGTGCGCGGCCATGACACCCCACCCGAAGCTGGTCATGGCCGCGCTCGCCTCGGCGCTGGTCTGGACGGCCATCCCCGGCCGCGCCGCGGAGGCGCCCGTGCCGGCGCGTGCCCCCTACCGCGATCCCAAGCTCCCGGTCGACAAGCGCGTGGCGGACCTCCTGCACCGCATGACGCTGGCCGAGAAGGTGGCTCAGCTTCAGGCGGTCAACTGGGACCACACGCGGGTCGACGATCCCCAGACGCATGAGCTGGCGCCGGCCGCCGCGCAGAGGCTGCTGGCCGACGGCATCGGCGAGATCACGCGCCCCGGCGACAAGCAGGACGCGCGCGGCGCGCTCCGGCTGGCGAACGGCATCCAGAAGTTCTTGGTCGAGAAGACGCGGCTGGGGATCCCGGCGCTGCTGCACGAAGAGGCATTGCACGGCCTGGTCGCGCCGGGCGGGACCAGCTTCCCGCAGGCGCTCGGTCTGGCGGCCAGCTTCGATCCCCAGTTGCTGCAGGACATCTTCACGGTGGTGGCGCGGCAGGCGCGGGCGCGCGGCGTCCAGCACGTGCTGGCGCCGGTGATCGACGTGGCCCGCGATCCGCGCTGGGGGCGCATCGAGGAGACCTACGGCGAAGATCCCTACCTGGTGACCCGCCTGGGCGTGGCCGCCATCCGCGGTTTCCAGGGGACCGGCGGCCCGGGCGCCGTCATCGACGGGCAGCACGTGCTGGCCACCGCCAAGCACTTCACGGCGCACGGCACGCCCGAGGGCGGGCGCAACACGGCGCCCGGGAACTACGGCATGCACGCCGTGCGCGAGGTGTTCCTGCCGCCGTTCGAGGCCGCCGTGCGCGAGGCCGGCGTCGGTTCGGTGATGGCCAGCTACAACGAGGTCGACGGCATCCCGTCGCACGCCAACCGCTGGCTGCTCACCGACCTCCTGCGCGGAGAGTGGAAGTTCCCGGGCGTGGTGGTGTCCGACTACTTCGGCATCGCCGAGCTCGAGCGCAGGCACCACGTCGTCGCGTCCCTGCCCGAGGCCGGTCGCGTCGCGCTGCACGCGGGCGTCGATCTGGAGGTCCCCGAGGCCGAGGGGTTCAAGACGCTGGCCGAGGAGGTGCGCGCCGGGCGCGTCCCCCAGGCCGAGGTCGATCAGGCCGTGTCGCGCGTCCTGCGCGCGAAGTTCCTGCTCGGGTTGTTCGAGCACCCCTACGTCGACGCCGGCGCCAACGTGGAGCTGGAGCGGCCGGCCGACCGCGCGCTGGCCCGGCGCGCCGCCGACGAGACGATGGTGCTGCTGAAGAACGACCACGGCCTGTTGCCGCTCGATCCGGCCCACCTGAAATCGATTGCGGTCATCGGCCCGAACGCGGCGGTGACCCGCCTGGGCGGCTACACCGGCGGCCCGGACCACCCGATCAGCGTCGTCGACGGCCTGCGCGCGCGCCTGGGCGACAAGGTCAAGCTGACGACGGCGCCGGGCTGCGGCCTCACCGCCGGCAACCGCGGCTGGGCGGACGACGTGGTTCAGCTCTCCGACCCGCGCGAGGACGCCCGCCTGATCGCCGAGGCGGCCAGGGTGGCGGCGGCGGCCGACGTGGTGCTGCTGGTGATCGGGCAGAACGAGCAGCTCTCGCGCGAGGCCTGGGCCGACAACCACCTGGGCGACCGGATGACGCTGGACCTGCCCGGGCGACAGATGGAGCTGGCGCGCGCGGTGCTGGCCACGGGGCGCCCGACGATCGTGCTCCTCATCCACGGCAGCCCGCTGACCATCGAGGAGCTGTCGCGCAGCGTGCCCGCCATCCTCGACGGCTTCTATCTGGGTGAGGAGACCGGCACCGCGGTCGCCGACGTGCTGTTCGGCGACGTGAGCCCGGCCGGCCGCCTGCCGCTCACCGTGCCCCGTTACGTCGGGACGCTGCCCATGTACTACGACGACAAGCCGACCGCCGGGCGCCCGCGGCTGTTCGAGGAGCCGGGGCCCCTGTGGCCGTTCGGCTACGGGCTGTCGTACACGACGTTCAAGTACGACCCGCCGGTGGTCACGCCCGCCACGATCGCGCCCAACGGCAAGGCGACCGTGGCGGTGACGGTGACGAACACCGGCAAGCGCGCCTCCGACGAGGTCGTGCAGCTCTACATCCACGACCTGGTCAGCTCGGTCACGCGCCCCGTGCAGGAGCTGAAGGGGTTCCGGCGCGTCCACCTCGCGCCGGGCGAGACGAAGAAGGTCGAGTTCGCGCTCGGCTTCGACGAGCTGTCGTTCTACGACGTGGCGATGAAGCGGGTCGTCGAGCCGGGGCGGTTCGAGATCATGGTCGGCGGCTCCTCGAACGACGTCCAGAAGGCGACGCTGGACGTCACCGGCCCGGCGGCGCGCTGAGCGCGCGGATGTGGCTCAATCCGGCGTGGCCGACCGACCGGCCACGGTGAAGGCCAGCCCGGCGAGAAACGACGATCGCCAGCTCGACGGCGCCGGCTCGCCGGGGCCCCCCTGCATCCCGGGGCCGGGCCCGCGCGGCGACAGTCCGGTCTGGGTGAGCTGGCGATCGCCGGTGCCGGCCAGGAACAGGTAAGCGCCACCGGCGACGCGGATCGAGAGGCGCGCCTCGGCGCCCGCGGCGACGGCGACCAGCGACGCCGCACCAATCGCCGGCGCCGCTGCCGGCTGCTGGCCGGTGATGAACGGCGGCGTGGCGCCGAAACGCAGCACGTCGACCGTCAGTGACGGACCGACCTGCAGCGCGGCCCGAGAGAAAGCCAGCGCGTTCACGGTGGGGGTCAGGCGGACCGAGAAGATGCTCAGGTTCGCCGACGACGCGTCCGTCTCGATCGGGCGCACGTAGGTGAAGGCCGCCGTGAGCGCGGGGCCGAGGCGACTCCGGCGCAGCCCCCACGTCAGCGCGCCGCCGGCGCCCTCGGCGCTGGCGGGACCGCCGCCGAAGTCGCGGACCTGCAGCGTGGCGAACGCCGCCGCGTCGACGCCGTAGGTCGGGCGCGAAGCCGCGACCGCCGGCGTGACATGAACGGCGACCTCGGGTTCGCTTGCGGCCGGCGCGACGACGGTCGGTGAGGGGGTGCGTGTGCCGTTCGGGGGCGGTGCGCTCTCCGCCTCGGCGCGCAGGACGCCGAGCGCCCGGGCTCGGGTCTCGACGGCGGTGTAGGCGATCTCGGCGGCGCTCTCGATCAAGACCTCGCGCGAGGCCTTCGGATCGAGCTGCCGCCGGCAGATGATCGTGCTCGGCTGGCTGGCCGCCAGCGCGACGAACGGCGCCGGCGGGGCTGGCGAGAGATCGATCCGCACGTCGACGAGCGGAGGTGGGCCGGCGGCCTCGTCGCCGACGATGTCGATCCCGATGCGTGCCAGGAGATCGGCCAGCACCTCCCGCGTCTCGCGCGCCTCGGCCGGCGCGGCCGCGACGTGAAGCGTGACCACCACGGGCGCCGCAGCCCGTGCCCGTGGAGCGAGCACGAGCGCCGCGAGGGCCGCGCAGCAGGGCCAGCGACGCGGGCTCATGGCGAGGTGCCGGCCTGCAACCGGCGAAGTCCGTCGCGCGCGCGATCGGCGTGCACCGACCCGGGGTGCTCGGCCAGAAGCCGCCGCCAGGTCGCGGCGGCGGGCGCGCGGGCGCCGGCCTGCTCCTGCGCGTCCGCCAGACCGACCAGGACGTCCTCCTCGAGCTCGCCCGCCGGCGCCACGGCCAGCTAGTCGGAGAACCGCGCGATCGCCTCGCTGGGCCGTCCCCGATCGAGCATCCAGCGCCCACCGATCGCGCGGGAGGCGCGCGCCTCCGGGCTGGCGCGGAACCGTGTCCAGAGTTGCTGGTAGGCGCGCTCGGCGGCTTCGGTTTGGCCGAGCCGCCGCGCGCGATTCGCCGCGGTGAACAGGGTGGCCGGTGTCTCGACGGGCGCCGGGGCAGCGATCGCCACCTCTTGACGGACAGCCGGCGGGCGACGTGGGGGAGGCGGGCTTGGCCGTACAGGTTCGGTCCGTGCGGGCGGCGGGCTGGCGGCGGGCTCAGCGATGACGGGCGCCTGGTGCGCGGCGCGGCGCGGGACCGGCGTGGGCGCGGCGGTGGTGGCGACCACGACGGGCGTCGCCTCGACGAGCGGGTGCCGGTGGCCCCAGTAGCCGGCGAAGGCCACCCCACCCAGTGTCGCGACCGCCGTCATGATCCCGGCCGCCAGTCGCCGCGCGGGCGGGCGCGCCGCGCGGCCGCCCCCGGCGTGCGGGCGGTGCATCGCGCGATCGATCAACGGGCCCAGCGACACGGCCTTGCAGGCGGCCGCCTCTGCGTCGAAGGCGCGGCCGGCCTCCAGGATGAACCGGCAGGTCGCGCACTCGCGCAGGTGGCTGTCGAGGTAAAGCCGCTCGTCCGCGGAGATCAGCCGCCGCCGTGCGCGGTCGAGCAGATCGTCGGGATGAAGGTCTAGCTGGACGGGCATTCGTCATCCAATCGGCGTCGCAGCGCCTGCTTGGCCAGCCGCAGCCGACTCTTCACCGTGTTCAACGGGATGCACGTGGCCTCCGACACCTCGGGCAGCGAGTAGCCGAGGACGACGTGCAGCGCGAGGACCTCGGCTTGCTCGGGGGGCAGGCGCGCCAGCAGGTCGCGTACGCAGCGGCGCTGGTAGGCGGCCGTGCCGGCGTCGTCGTGCGGCGGCCACCAGCGCTCGGAGGCGCCGGCCAGCGCCTCGGTCTCGAACGGGACGACGCGCAGCCGGGCCAGGCGCCGGCGGCAGGAGAGGGCCGCATGGACCGCGATGCGGGCCGCGAAGCCGGCCGGGTGACACTCGCCGCGGAACGACGGCAGCGCCTCGACGAAAGCCATCAGCGCTTGCTGCGTCACATCTTCCACATCGGGGCTCTTCGAGCCGAGGACCAGCTGCACGGATCGAAGGATGGAGGGCGCGACGAGCCCCAGCAGGCGTCGGGTGGCCCCGGGGGCGCCGGTCGCGGCCTCCAGCGCCAGCGCCCGTGCCTGTTCCAGCGCCGGGTCGGGCGCCGGTGGGGGCGGCGCCGCTTTGGCGGCGTCTGTCGCCTCGAGCGGTCCGATAGGGAATGGAGCGGCCATCGCGTGTCCGGGCGGTTAGTCACCAGCCGCGGCGCCCGCCTTCAAAAAAATCGCCGGCCCACGTCGCGATCGAAATCGACCGCGCCCGGTGATCCTTTTCGGGCCGGCGGGCGACAACCAGATCGGCAGGGCGAGCGTTTCGCCCCCGATTCACCCGCCAACGCAGGAGCAACAACTTCCATGAGCAGTCGGTTGGCCGAGCTGGCCGTCAGTGAGACCGGGTTCATCTTCGATCCGGGGACCGGCGCGACGTTCAACGTGAACGCCACCGGGATGATCGCGCTCGCGGCGTTGCGCGAGGGGGTCGACCCGAGGGACACGGCCGCCCTGGCGGCCCGCGTCCGCGCGAGGTTCCCGGCGGCGCCGCCCGACGTGGGCGAGCACGTCTCGGACTTCGTGGGGACGCTGCGCCAGCTGGGGCTGGTGCCGCCGGCCGAGGATGCGCGAGCATGAGCGCGCGACCGCTGACGATCGCCGTCACCGGCCTGAACGCGACGGACAACCCCGGGCCGGGCGTGGCGGTGCTGCGCTCGCTGAGGGCCGGCGCGCGCAAGGGCGATCGCTATCTCGGGTTGACGTATGACGCGCTCGATCCGGGCGTCTATGCGCGCGGGCTCGCCGATCGTGTGTTCTTGCTGACGTATCCGTCAGCCGGCGCGCACGCGTTTCTCGAGCGCCTGTCGTCGGTCCACGCGCGCGCGCCGATGGACGTGATCATCCCGACGCTCGACGCCGAGCTGCCATTGTTCATCGCGCTGGAGCCGCAGCTGCGGGCGATGGGGATCGCGCTGTTCGTCCCTTCGCAGACGCAGCTCGAGCTGCGGGGGAAGGCGCAGCTGGCGGCGCTCGGCCGGACGGCGGGGATCGACGTCCCCGAGACGGCCGTCGTGACCAGCGCCGACGACATCGCCCGCGCCGAGGGGCGCGTGCCGTACCCGTTCTACGTCAAGGGCCCGTACTACGGCGCCACGCCGGTTACTTGCCGCGCCGACGCGATCGCCGCGTTTTACCGGGCCCTTTCGACCTGGGGCGGTCCGGTGATCCTGCAGGCGAGCGTGCGCGGCGACGAGGTGAACCTGGTCGGCGTGGGCGACGGGCAGGGCGGCCTGCTGGGGCCCGTCGTCATGACGAAGCTGGCGCTGACCGACAAAGGGAAAGGTTGGGCCGGCATCACGATCCGCGACGAGGCGCTGGTCGCGGTCGCGGCGCGCGTCGTGGCGGCCACCAAGTGGCGCGGCCCGCTGGAGGTCGAGGCGCTGCGCACGGGGCCGAGCAAGTACCAGGTCATCGAGATCAACCCACGCTTTCCGGCCTGGGTGCACCTGGCGACCGGCGCGGGCGTCGATCTGCCGCGCGTGGTGGTCGATCTGGCCCTCGGCGCCTCGCCGCCGCCGCTCAGCCCGTATCAGGTCGGCAAGATGTTCGTCCGGATCTCACTGGACCAGGTCGTCGACCTCCGTGAGTTCGAGAGCGTCGTCACCACCGGCGAGTTGGGGCACGCCCGCGCGGCGGCCGCCGCGCCCGCGCCGCGCTCGTCCCTGAAGTCAACGGAAGGAACCCCGTGAGCACGCTCAACTACGAACGTCCCGGCATCGTCCGAAATCAGATCGGCGCCCTCAATAAATTCAGCGCGCAGCCCGGGCCGCGCGTGCGGACGCACATCGACGGCGTCGCGATCGCCGATCTGGTCGCGCGGTACGGCTCGCCGCTGTTCGTCTTCTCCGAACGCACGCTGGTCGAGCGCTACCGCGAGCTGGAGCAGGCGTTCTCGCGCCGTTACCCGTCGGTGCGACTGGCCTGGTCGTACAAGACGAACTACCTGCAGGCCGTCTGCCGCGTGTTCCACCGCGAGGGGGCCTTCGCCGAGGTGGTCTCGCCGTTCGAGTACGACAAGGCGGTCGCGCTGGGCGTCCCGCCCGAGCGGATTCACTTCAACGGGCCGTACAAACCCGACGCCGCGCTGGCGCGCGCCGTCGCGGGCGGATCGATCCTTCACATCGACAACCTGGACGAGATCGCGCGGATCGAGCGGATCGCCCGCGCGGGCGGACGCCGGGCGCGCGTCGCCGTGCGCGTGAACATGTCGATCGACGGCGTGCAGGCCTGGAGCCGGTTCGGCCTGAACCTGGAGTCTGGTCAGGCGCACGAGGCGGTGACGCGCGTGGTGGGCGGGCAGGGGATGGACCTGATCGGCGTGCACACGCACATCGGGACGTTCATCCAGGACCCGCAGGCCTACGGCGCGGCGGCGTCGCGGATCGCGCGCCTGGCGAACGAGCTGCGGGCGCGCCACGGCGTGCGGCTGTCGTTCATCGATCTGGGCGGCGGGTTCGCCTCGCCCAACACGCTGAAGGGGCAGTACCTCGACGGCCAGCAGGCCAGCCCATCGTTCTCGCGCTACGCCGAGGCGATCTGCGGCGGCCTGGCCGAGCTCGACTGCCCCGCGGCGCAGATGCCGACGCTGGTGCTGGAGACCGGCCGGGCGCTGGTCGACGAGGCCGGCACGTTGATCTCGACGGTGGAGGCCACGAAGCGGCTGCCGGACGGCCGGCGCGCGCTGGTGATCGACGCCGGGGTCAACCTGCTGTTCACCGCCTTCTGGTACCGGCACGAGGTCAGCCTGGCGCAAGAGGTGCGCGGCCTGGCGGAGCCGACCGTCATCTACGGGCCGCTGTGCATGAACATCGACGTGATGCGCGACGCGGTGTCGCTGCCGCCGCTGGGGACGGGCGATCGGATCGTCTTCGGGACGGTCGGCGCCTACAACGTCACGCAGTGGATGCAGTTCATCACCCTGCGGCCCGCGGTGGTGATGATCGGCGCGAACGGCGCGGTGGCGCCGATCCGCCGCGCCGAGACCGTCGACGATCTCAACCAGCTCGAGGTCCTGCCCGATTGGCTTCGCTAGCTCGCGCCCGGCGCGCCGCCAGGGCTGTTCTCGGTTCCTACGCTCAGATTGTCATCGCCCGGGCGCCGATCGCGGGGGCGTTGCTGCTGGTGGCCACGGCGCTGGACGGGCCGACGGGGTTGGGCGGCCTGGCGGCGCTGGCCGGGGCCGCGCTGCTGGCGCGCGCGCTGGCGTTGCCGGAAGGGACGCTCGGCGACGGCCCCGCCGGCTACAACGCGCTTTTCTCTGGTCTGGCGGTCGGACACCTCTTCGGCGCGGGCATCGGCGCGCTGGCGCTGGCGGCCGCTTGGGGCGGCGTCACGGTCTTGCTGGCGTCCGCCTTCGTGGCCACCGCCGGGAAGGCGCTGGAGCTGCCTGCGCTGACGGTGCCGTTCCTGATCGCGACCTACGCGCTCATTCTCGCGGCCCCCTCGCTCGGGCTGACGCCCCGAACGCCGGCGCCGATCGCGGTCGCGCCCGACGGGCCGCTCGCCACGGCGCTCGCCGGGCTCGGTGAGCTGGTCTTCGTTCCCCGGGTCGCGGCGGGACTGCTCGTGCTGGCGGCGCTGGTGGTCGGGAGTCGGGTCGCCTTCCTGCTGGGCGCCGCCGGCGCGCTGGCGCTGGCGCCGTTCCTGCGCCAGCTCACCTTGCCGCCGGGGACAGCGGCGCCGTTGCTGTTCAACGGCGTGTTGGCCGCGATGGCGCTGGGCGGCACCTGGTTCGTCCCCGGCCCGGCGTCGTTCGCGTTGGCGGCCGCCGGCGCCGCGCTGTCCGCGCTGGTGACGCTGGCGCTGCAACGCTCGCTGGCGTTCTGGGGGCTGCCGGTGCTGGTGCTCCCGTTCAACCTCGTGGTGCTGATCGTGCTGTGCGCGATGCGCCAGCGGACGCGCGATCGGTTCCCCAAGGCGGTCGACTTCGCGCCCGGCTCGCCGGAGCGGAACCTTCACCATTATCTGACCCGGATCGCGCGGGCGGCGGCCGGCACGGGGATGCCGATCGGCCTGCCGTTTCGAGGCGCCTGGCTCTGCACGCAGGGGATCGACGGCCCCCTCACGCACCGGGGGCCGTGGCGGCACGCGTTCGACTTCGAGGTGGCCGGGCCCGACGGACGCTTTCACGCCGCGGGCGCGCGCCCCGACGACCTGGCCAGCTATCACTGCTACCGGCTGCCGGTGCTGGCCGCCGCCGAC
Organism: uncultured Myxococcales bacterium; assembly: GCA_964618005.1. Taxonomy (GTDB): domain Bacteria; phylum Myxococcota_A; class Polyangia; order Fen-1088; family Fen-1088; genus JADGRB01. The sequence goes on along the minus strand of CAZTZM010000276.1, from coordinate 2,781 downwards.
GGGACCGTGGTCAAGGTCGAGCACGACGTTCCCGACAACCCCGTCGGGGGGATGGATCTGGAGCGCAACTGGGGAAACGTCGTGGTGCTGTACCACGGCCCCGGGCTCTACTCGCTGGTCGCCCACCTGGCGCCGCGCTCGGCGACGGTGCGCGAAGGGCAGGCGGTCCGCCGCGGCGACGTCATCGGCCTGTGCGGCAGCTCGGGCCGGTCGCCGCGCCCGCACCTCCACTTCCAGCTTCAGGCGACGCCGACGCTCGGCGCGCCGACGCGCCCCGTGGTGTTCGACGCCGGCGTCCTCTCGAGCGGCGCCGCGTCGCGCCTGGTGACGGGCTTCGTCCCGCGCGAGGGCGAGATCTGGAAGAGCCCCGATCCCGATCGCGAGCTGGCGGATCGGCTGGTGTTCGCGCCGGGGACCGGCGTCGCCTATCGCGTGAACGGCCACCTCGAGCGGCTGTCGTCGGAGGTCGATCCGTTCGGGCAGACGCTGCTGCGCTCTGATCGGGGCGGCGTCCTGTTCTTCACGCGCACGGCGGCGCAGCTCACCATCCTCGACGTGCAGGCGCCCGCCGACTCGATCCTGCACCTCTTGCGCGCGGCGCTGGGGCGGGTGCCGCTGACCGCCGATCCCAGCGTCTGCTGGCGGGATCATCTGCCGCCGGCGTTCGGGGCCCGCCGGCCGTGGATGTTTCTGCGCGAGACGGTGGCGCCGTTCCTGTCGGGCACCGGCGCGCCGATGGAATACCGGCTGCGCCGCGAGGCGAATCAGCTGGTGATCGCGGGACGCTCAGGCCAGTCTCGCCCAGGCGGACGGCGCGCCGTCATGTCGTGGGCGGTCCTCCGTTCCGGGGGGTGGCCGGCCGCGGTCGAGCTCGATCCCGGCCGCGGACTGCCCTCGCGCGCCGAGCTGATCCCGCCGGCGTCCGGCGTGGCGGCGCCGCCGCTTCCCGAGGGCCGTGTCATCCATCTCCCCCCGCGGGCGCGGCCGCCGCAGTGGCGCGGCAACGGGGCCTGACATGCATGCTCGCTCGTATCCTCGGCGTCTGATCGGACTGACGGTCTTGCTGGCGGTCACCCTGTGCTCGACGACGACGTCCGCGCGACGCAGGCGGCATCGCGCGACGACGGCGGTCGCGCCGTCGCCCGGGCCCGAGACCGGCGCCGGACCCGCGCTCCCCGCCGACCCGCCCGCCGACGGACCAGCGAAGGCTTCCGCGTTGTTCCTGCCGGACGCGGCACGCATCTACCAGAGGTCCTACGACCACGAGGCGTCCGGCCACTACGGCGAGGCGCTGCACGACCTGGGGGCGCTGTCCGCCGGCGAGCAGGAGAGCTACCTGGCCCGCTTGCGGCGCGGCTGGCTGCTCTACCTGGCGGCCCGCTACCCCGAGTCGATCGTCGCCTATCGCCAGGCCATCGCCGTCGCGCGAGACTCGGTCGAGGCGCGTGTGGGCAGCCTGCTGCCGCTCATCGCTCTGCGGCAGTGGACCGAGGTGGAACAAGGCGCGCGCGCCGCGCTGGAGCTCGACGCCGCGAACTACCTGGCCGGCCTGCGGCTCGCCTTCGCGGTCTACAACTGCGGGCGCTATCCAGAGGCTGAGGCGCTCTACCGGCGCGTGCTGGCCCGCTATCCGAGCGACGCCGTCGCGCGCTCGGGCTTGGGCTGGTCGCTGTTGAAGCTGGGAAAGCGCGCCGAGGCGAGGGAGGAGTTCCTCGAGGCCGCCCGCGCGGCGCCCCGTTCTCCCGCCGTCCTCGACGGGCTCAAGGTCGCCGCGGAGTGATCCCGTCGCGCTACGGTCCGCCGGAGATCGGCCAGCCGTTGCTGTCCCAGGCGATCTCGGAGATGCGGAGCGTGGCGGGGCCGCTCGAGCTGCCCTGGAGCGCGTGATAGATGTTGTAGGTCTTGTTGTTGTAGGTGATGACGGCGTTGTGGCCGGGGGCGACCCAGCTGGTGTTGCCCTGGACCAGCAACGTGCCGCCGCCGCTGGAGAGCTGCGTGCCGGCCATGTCGACGTAGGGGCCGGTCACGCTGGTGCTGCGGCCGACGCGGATGTTGTAGTCGTAGGGCGAGCTGCAGCAGCTGCCCCACGACGTGAACAGGTAGTAATAGCCGCAGCGCTTGAACACCCAGGCGCCTTCCAGCGCGCCGCCGTTGCTGGGGCGGTTGGCGATCCCCATCGGCGTTCCCGTGTCGGCGCGCGCGCCGGCCGACGTCAGCTGGATGATCTTGATGCCGCTCCAGAAGCTGCCGAACACCAGCCAGGGCGTTCCGGCGTCGTCGATGACGACATTGGGATCGATGGCGTTCCAGTTGTCGCCGGTGTGACCGACGTTGGAGCAGATGACGCTCCCCTGGTCGGCCCAGCTGCCGCTGGTCAGCGAGGCGCGCGTCGCCTGGCCGATGCACGACGTGTTGCTGCCGAACGTCGAGGCCGCGTAGTAGAGGTGATACACGCCGCCGAAGCTCGAGATGTCGGGCGCCCACAGGTTGGTTGCGCCCGGGACCGAGGAGGCGATCCACGAGGGGAGCGGGCTGAGCGGGTTCGGCTGGCCGGTCCAGCTGGTCAGGTTCGTCGACGTCTTGGCTATGAGGCCCGTCGCGTAGAGGTAGATCTCGCTGCCGACCACCAGCGCCGCGGGATCGTGCGCGCCCAGATTCCCCGAGAGCGTCAGCGCTTGCGGCGGCGACGACGCGTCGTAGGCCGCCCCCGGGCAGGCGTCGCCGCCGCCGGTGCCCGTCGCGCCGCCGGTGCCGGGACTGCCGCCGGTCCCCTTGGCGCCG
>CAZTZM010000275.1:0-10367 GCA_964618005.1 uncultured Myxococcales bacterium | reverse complement strand
GTGCATCAGGCAATCGCTTCACCAGCACCTTGGCGAGCTCTCGCTCCCAGATGGAGCGCTTCTCGAAACTCTTCCCGACGAGGGCGGGCGTTGCCTTCGCGAGCCGGGTCATCGCCAGCGCCCACTTGGCGTTCTCGTCGTAGTAATGCAGGAGGGATAGCAGCGTCTCGCAGACGCTGTCGAACGGCGCCTCGGCTTTGGGCCGCGCCTCCAAGGCACGGACCAGCTCGTCGGTGAGCTCTTCGTACCAGGCGAACACCAGGTCTTCCTTGGTCGCGAAGTAGCGGAAGAGCGTGCGTTTGGACACCGCGAGCGGATCGACGATCTCGTCGATGGTGGTCTGCTCGAAGCCCTTCTGGGTGAAAAGCTGGATGGCCTGCCGCGACAGCTCGCTCTTCAGCTGGCGCTTGCGCCTCTCGCGCAGGCCTCCCTTCGCCTCGACCTGTGCCGCTTCGGGCGCGTCTTTCTGGCGCTTCACGTCCTTGACGATAGAACCGTGGCGTTAAATGTCAATGTGTCACATATTGACAACTGTCACTTGGTGACATAATTAGTCTTCAGGAGGTCATCATGGAAAGAAACGCACTGATCACGGGTAGCGCATCGGGACTGGGCCGGGAGGCCGTCCGTCTCTTCGCGGAGCGCGGGTACCGCGTGTTCGCCGGTGTCCGGCGGGCGGAAGACGCCGACAAGGTGGCGCGGCTTCACCCTGCCATTACGCCGGTGCTGCTGGACGTCGCGGATCCCGAGCAGGTTGCGGCGGCGGCGGAGCAAGTGGATCGCGCCTGCGGCCCGGCCGGCCTGGCGGTCCTGGTCAACGCCGCGGGCAGCATCCTCTACGGGCCCATCGAGCACACCACCCGGAGTGAGGCGGCGGCGCTCTTCGAGGTGCTCACCTTCGGACCGTTCGAGCTATCGAACCGAATGTTGCCGGCACTCAAACGCTTCTCGAGCCGCGGAGAGGGACGGGCCAAGGTGCTCAACGTGATCTCCTGGGCATCGCTGGACGCCAACCCCTTCGTCGGCTTCTACGCCGCCGCCAAGGCGGCTCTGCTGCGCCTCACCCAGGCCCAGAACCTCGAGCTGGCACGATTCGACGTCGACGCCATCGCCGTGGTGCCAGGGATGATGAAAACGCCCTTCGTCACGAAGGCGGAGGGCCAGATCGGTCAGGTCATGGCGCACCTCGCTCCCCAGGGCCGCGACGATTACGGCGCCGGACTGGCGCAGATGGCGTCCATGAGCCGGGGCGCCGGTCAGAATCCGCTGGCGGCCTCCCCCGAAAAAGTCGCGCGCCAGCTGCTCGCCATCGCGGAGAAGCGCCGCGCCAAGCACCAGTACAATTTGGGCTTCGACACGGCCCTGGTTCGCTTCCTGAACCTCGTGCTCCCGTCCCGGCTGCTGAAGGCCGCGAAGATGGCTCTCTTCGGTCTGAATCGCCGGTCGAATCGTGGCCTGTCCGCGACCGTCGCGGCCTCGTAGAGAGCCCGCCTGATTGCTATCTTCGTCAGGTGGCGACCTTCGCCCCCCATCCAAGCCTCCGGACCAGCGTCGTCGCCATCGACGTGCTGGAGAACGCCGCAGGCGAGAACCCGGTGCTGCCCTCGACGAGCGCCGTGCTCGGCTTTCAGTTTCGCGGCCGGGTGCGGGCGGGCGACCAGCTGCTTTCTCTGGCCGGCGTGACCGGCCTTCAAGAGAGCGTGCGTACGTACTCGTACCTGGGCGCGACCAGCTCGGTGCTCGTCCGCTTCACGCCGCAGGGCGCGGCGCGCCTGGGCGCACCGGTGGCGGAGCTGGCGAATCGCAGCGTCCCGCTCGACGAGCTGATTCCGGGTGCACGAGCCCGGGAGGTCACCGAGCGGCTCGCGGCGGCGCCCGATGACGCCTCCCGCGTGGCGGTGGTCGAACGGTTCCTGCAAGAGCGTCCATTTGCGCGCGATCCCGTGGTGACCCGCGCCCTCGAACGCCTGAGCGATCCCCTTGGTCGCGCGCCCCTCGCGGCGATCGCCGCGGAGCTCGCGCTCAGCGAGCGGCAGCTCGAGCGGCGTTTCCTTCTGCGCGTGGGGATGATGCCGAAGCGGTTCGCACGCCTGGCCCGGTTCCAGCGCGCCGTCTCGCTCATGAATTCGGCGCCCGCGCTCGCGGCGGTTGCGCAGGACGCCGGGTACTACGATCAGTCTCACCTCGTCCGGGAGTTCCGCGCCTTCGCAGGCACCCCGCCCACCATTTGGCGCGGACGCCGCTGATCGAGCCAGAGCCGGCGCCGCTCGTGCGAGGCGCGCGATGTCGGATTCGTACAATCGCGCGTGCCGCGCGCCGGGCAGATTGTCCTTCGAAAGGATGGATGCCATGCGAACAGACCTCTATGGGCTCGTACACAAGGCGCAGCGACACCGCCTCTTTGCTCTCGGGCACGAGCTGGGGACCGCGGACCTCGACGATTCCGCGACCCGGACCCGCCTCGCGAGCGCCGTTCACGAGATCGCCGCCATTCTCGCCGACCACGCCCAGAACGAAGAGCGCTACATTCACCCGCTGTTTGCCTCGATCGGCGGAGCCGCGGGGGGGATCGAACGCGAGCACCAGGAGCTCGAAGCGTTGCTCGGCCGGTGGGTGGAGATCGTCGACCACGGACGATGGGCGGAGCTGTATCGGGCGACGATGCGGATCATCGGTGAATACCTGCTGCACGTCGATGCCGAGGAGCGCGCGCAGGCCGACGTCTTGTGGCCCAACCACTCGGACGCCGAGCTGGCAGCTGTGATGGCCCGCTTCAAAGCGGAGCGCGATCCCGCGGCTGCGCGCGCCGACCTGGCCCTGCTGATGCCGGTGCTGAGCCTGTCCCAGCGGGCGGCCCTGGGCCTGGAACCCTGACGCCGGCTCGCGGACCCGAGACCTCGGCTCTATGCTTACCGCGAGGAGCGTCCAACGATGGAAACCCCGACCCGGTGGTACCACTACCTGGCCTATCTCTTTGCCGGCGTCTTCCTGGCGAACGCGGTGCCGCACTTCGTGCACGGCGTCTCGGGCAGCCCTTTCCAGAGCCCGTTCGCCACGCCGCCAGGAGAGGGCCTGTCGCCCGCGCGGACCAACGTGCTGTGGGGCTTCTTCAACCTGGTGGTCGGCTATCTGCTCGTCTGCCGCGTCGGGCGGTTTTCGCTGCGCCGAACGCCGCACGTCCTCGCCTTCGGGGCGGGCGTCCTGGCCATCTCGCTGCTGTGCGCGCATCTCTTCGGCCGCTTCCACGGCGGCCTGTGACGGCAGAGCCGTCTCGGAATTCTGATACCACCGCAGGCGGAGCAAACCGTCTACATGGCCGGATTTGACGAGAACCAAGAGGAGCTTTTCCGGCGGCAGGTAACAGCATCTCCGCGTGCAGGAAGCCGCCTTCGGAATCAGGAATCTGATGGGGGAGTGGGGGCCGGCGTCTCGGGAAGGCTGGTCTTCATCAGCCGGCTCGCCCGACAGGCCGGCGGCACGGGACCTGCATGACCAGTCCCCATGGTTACCAAGCACTCGACTATCGTGGCTGCCTCTTTCTTCGTCACCGCCGTTGGGCTCGTCGCGCCGGCGGCCGCGCAGACTTGCAAGGCCGATAGTGATTGCCTGCAGGGCTATACCTGCGTGTCGGAAGGCGTCACAAGCGAGCCAGCGCCGGCCTGTCCTCCCAACGCAGACTGCGCCAAGCTCGCCCTAGACGGGCTAGACGGGAGCGCTTCGACGAGCACGATCATGATCTGCGAGCCGAAGCCCTGCTCGGTGGACTCTGACTGCGGCGCTGGAATGATCTGCCACGAGCAGACCTCGGGCGGCTGCTCGGGTGGCGTGGCCCTGGTGTCCTGCTCACCCAACACGCCCTGCGACGCGGGCACGCCGACCACGAGCGATCCGACGACCTGCGCGACGACGACCACCAAGCAGTGCGTTTTCAGATGGGAGCTGCCGTGCAACACGGCCGCCGATTGCGGTGACGGCTTCACCTGCCAGCCGAGCGTGGTCGGAGAGTGTTCGGCTGGAAGCGCCGACGGCAGCGGCGGAACGGTCAGCGCGAGCGGCGGTTCGATCAGCTCGGGCCCGGCGCTCCTCCCGGACTCGGGCGCGCAGGCCCCGACGCTGCCACCGGTAGACGCGGGCGCGCCGCCCACGTGCACCACGACGACCTCGTTTCCCGGGTCTTGCCAGCCGAAGGCGACCATCTGCGCCGCCGACGCCGACTGCCCCGCGCTCTGGAAGTGCACGGGCATTGCGCTTCCGCAACCCGCGATCGAGGGCTCGACGACGGCGGCCGATGCGGCGGTGATCGCGCCGGTCCCCGGGGGCAAAGGCGTTGCGACCGACGCCGGCGTCGAGATGGTGTGCGTGTCGCCGCTCGGTGGCTACGGCTATGCGGTTTCGGGCGGCAAATCGACGGGTAGCACGCCGATTGTAGCCGGCACGGGAGCCGCGAACGCCGACGGCGGCGCGACGACCTCGGCCCCGACCACCGCCAATGGTCGTGCGGGCGCCTCCAACGCTCCGGACGGGACCAGCACGTCGACTGCGTCCGGCGGATGCGCGGTGGCCGGACACGGTGCCGAGCCCACCGGCATCGGCCTTCTGCTTTTGGCCCTCTTCGGAGTGAGCCGCGCGCGCCATCGCCGCTCGCGCCAGCGTTAGTCAGCGGGTTGTCTCCGGTCGAGCACGTCTTTCTCCAGCGTCGAAATCGAGCCGCGGCAAGACCAGGCGCGCCCCCCGCCCAGGGCGTGTCGGACGAGGATATGGAACCTGGGGTTGATCCGCGCCGGCCGCCCTCGACAATGTTTCGGGCGTGCCAGTGCACTGGCTCCATCAAATATCCGCGAGTTGGCTCTCACGGCGTCGAGAGCGCCGCCCCTAGGATGGCGACCTCAATCAAAAGAGGAGGACGAGCCATGAAACGCCTGGGTCATCGAAGAGAAGTGGTCACCACTATCGTTACCGGTCTCGCGCTGGCGCTCTGCGGCCTGTGGCCGCGGGAGGCCGCGGCTGCCGACGACACCATCAAGATCGGCGTGTTGCACTCGCTTTCGGGCACGATGGCCATCAGCGAGACCATCCTGAAGGACTTCATGCTGATGCAGGTCCAGGACCTCAACGCCAAAGGGGGCCTGCTCGGCAAGAAGGTCGAGGCCGTGGTCGTGGATCCGGCTTCGAACTGGCCGCTGTTCGCCGAGAAAGCCCGCGACCTGCTGCAGCGCCAGAAGGTCGCCGCCATCTTCGGCTGCTGGACGTCGGTGTCGCGCAAGTCGGTGCTGCCGGTGGTCGAGGAGCTGAACGGCCTGCTCTATTACCCGCTCGAGTACGAGGGGCAGGAGGATTCGAACAACGTCTTTTACGGCGGCTCGGTGCCCGACAACAAAGCGATCCCGGCCATCAAATATCTCATGAGCAAGAAGGGCGGCGGGTTCCAGCGCTTCGTCCTGGAGGGCACGGACTACGTCTATCCGCGCACCAGCAACAAGATCATGCGCGCCTTTCTGAAGCACGAAGGGGTGGCTGACGAGGACATTCGCGAGTACTACACGCCGTTCGGCTATTCCGATTGGCAGACGGAAGTCACGGCGATAAAGGCGTTCGGCAGCCAGGGAAAGCCGACCGCCGTCATCTCGACCATCAACGGCGACGCGAACGTGCCGTTCTACAAGGAGCTGGGGAACCAGGGGATCTCGGCGGTGAAGATCCCGGTGATCGCGTTCTCCGTCGGCGAAGAGGAGCTGAAGGGCGTCGACACGAAGCCGCTGGTGGGGCACATGGCGGGGTGGAGCTATTTCCAGTCGCTCGACACGCCGGAGAACAAGGCGTTCGTCGACCACTGGCACGCCTACATCAAGGACGAGAGCGCCGTCACCAACGACCCGATGGAGTCGGCCTACGTCCTGTTCAACATGTGGGCGCAAGCGGTGAAGAAGGCCGGAACGACCAACGTTGACGCCGTACGCAAGGCGATGATTGGACAGACGGTCACGTCGCCCACCGGCTTCAAGGTGACGATGAACCCGAACCACCATTGCACCAAGCCGGTGATGATCGGCGAGATCCGGGCCAACGGGCAGTTCCGGGTCGTTTACAAGAGCAAGCCGATCGCCCCGAACCCTTGGAGCCCCTACGTCAACGACGCCAAGAACGCGAGGCAGGCGTCCGCCCTGAAGTGATCGGGATGCGCGATGTTGAAGTTGACCATCCAGACCAACGACGGCGTGCGCCAGCTCCAGGTGCGGCCGGGGGAGCGGATCCTCCGCGCCGCGCTGTCCGAGGGGATTGATCTCCCGTACGACTGCGCCACTGGAACCTGCGGATCGTGCAAGGTGCGGCTGGTCGCGGGGCGGGCCGAGGCCGAGTGGCCGGAGGCGCCGGGGGCCCGGCGTTGCGGGGCGGGCGAGATCCTCTCGTGCCAGGGGGCCGCGCTGACCGACTGCACGTTGGCCGCCCCGCGGCTCCGGCCGCGGCAGCCGGGAATCCCCCGCCCGGCCGCCGTGAACGGCGTGCTGCGGCGGTGCCGGCCGCTGGCCCCGGAGGTCGTGGGGTTCGACGTGGGGCTGGAGAGGCCGCTGGAGTTCGCGGCGGGTCAGTTCGTGTTGCTCGAGACGTCGCACCTGCCGGGGGCGCGGGCGTATTCGATCGCGGGCTCGTCGCCGGGCGCGACCGACCTGTCGTTCGTGGCGAAGCGCAAGGCCGGCGGGAAATTCACGGCGTGGTTGTTCGGGGCGTCGGGCGCCGTCGACGGAGCTCCCGTCACGATGTTCGGCCCCCTCGGTCGCGCGACCTACCAGCCCGGCGAACGGACACCTCTCATCTGCGTGGCCGGCGGGAGCGGGATCGGCGGCATGCTCTCGATCCTTCGCCGGGCCGTGGAGGCGGGCCACCTCGCCGACGCGCGGCTGTTCTTCGGCGTTCGCAAGCGCCGAGATCTGTTCCTTCTCGACGAGCTCACGGCGCTCCGGTCGCGCCACCCGGACCAGCTCGGGATCACCGTGGCGCTGTCCGACGAGGAGCCCGCCCCCGACCTGGCCGCGCAGTATCCCGCTCTCTCGTTTCGGGCCGGGACGGTGGACGCGGTGCTGGGCCAGTGGCTGCGCGGTCCGGTTGCGGGCGCGCGGGCCTACCTGGCGGGACCGCGCGCCATGGTCGACGCCGCGGTGCGGGTCCTGGTGCAGCAGGGCCGCTTGCCGCCGCACGAGATCCGATACGACCGTTTCGATTGACGCAAAGGAGTGCGTTCGATGATCGCCAAGACCCCCCTGCTCGTCCCCTGTCCGTCCGCCGGAGCCTGCCGTCCCACGCCCGCGCCGCGCGTACCGGGCGCGCCGCCCCCGCCCGGCGCCTGGCGGCGGATCGGCGCGATCAGCGACGTTCCCGCGGCCGGCGTCCGGAGCTTCCTGGTCGACGGCATCGGCGTGCTCGTCGTGCGGGTCGGGGACGAGTGGCTGGCCGTCCAGGCGCTTTGCCCGCACGAAGGTGTCCCGCTGGATCTCGGTGCCGTCGAGGGAGAGCGGCTGACCTGCCTCGAGCACATGTGGCAGTTCGACCTCCGCAGCGGTGTCCCGCTGGGCGAGGAGGCGACGGAAGGACTGCGGACCTTCCCCGTCCGCAGCGAGGGGGATGACCTCTATGTGTCGCTCGGCTAGACTGGTCGGCCTGACCGGGGCGCGAGGGGACTCGGCTCTGCGTCGGAGATGAAGATCCCGGTTGAGCTCGATCGTTCGTCGAAGACGCCGCTGGCCGCGCAGCTGGCGGCTCAGCTCGCTTTATTGATCCGCCAGCGGCGGATCCCCGCCGGCACTCGAGTCCCGTCGTCACGCACCCTGTCGGACCAGCTGGGCGTGGCCCGCAACACCGTCGTCCATGCGTACGAGACGCTGACCATCAACGGCCTGCTCGAGGCCCGCGCCGCGTCCGGGTTCTTCGCCACGCCCGACCTCCCGCCCGACGCGCCGCAGTCGGTCCTGGCCGACGCCGCCCCGCCGCCGGCGGCGGCGCCCGGGAAGCCGCTGCCGGCGCCGGCGCTCGTTCGGGCGCGCGCCCGGGTGGGGGCGACCCGCCAGCACCGGTTCTATGACTTCGTGCCTGGACGTCCCAGCCCGGATCTCTTCCCCGTCAAGATGTGGCGGCGCCTGATTCAGAGCCGGCTCTCGTATGGCGGCGCTGCCGGGATGGCCGAACCGGCCGACGCCGCGGGGCTTCCCGCGCTCCGCACCGCCATCGCGGAGCACGTCTCGGTCAGCCGCGGCATCATGGCCGAGCCGCGGCAGATCCTGGTCGTCGGCGGAACCCAGGAGGGGCTCAGCCTCACGGCCCGACTGCTGGGCGGGCCAGGTGTGACCGTGGCAACCGAGATGCCCTGCTACCGGGACATGACGTGCGCGTTCGAGGCCATAGGCGCCCGTCTGGTCCCCGTCCCGGTCGACGAGGACGGGCTGGTGACCGCGCAGCTTCCCGAGGCCGGCGCCAGCCTGCTGTACCTGACCCCGGCGCACCAGTACCCGACCGGGTACACGCTGTCTCGCGAGCGGCGCGCGCAGGTGATCGGCTGGGCCCGCCGCAGCGGCTGCTACATCGTCGAAGACGACTACGACAGCGCGTACCAGTACGACGGGTCGCCGATGCAAGCGCTGGCCGGGAGCGCGCCCGACTGCACCATTCACCTCGGCACCTTCTCGACCACAATCGGCGCGGGGCTCCGGCTCGGGTACATGATCGTCCCTCCCGCGCTGGCCGACGCCGCCCGAGCCATGAAGACCATGTTAGGTGGTGGGAGCTCCTGGCTCGATCAGGCCGTGCTGGCGGAGTTCCTTCGTAGCGGCAGTTACCGGACGCACCTCACGCGGACGCGCGCCGTCTACAAGGAGCGCCGCGACGCGCTCCTCACCGCGCTGCGCCGCTATTTTGGAACGGTGCAGGTCAGCGGCGAGGCCGCCGGCCTTCATGTCTTCTGGCGCCTCCCCGCGGGCGTGCCGGAGGCGCCTCGGCTGGAGGAGCTGGCGCTGGGGCAGCGGGTGCGGGTCTACTCGATGACCTCGGCGGCCGCCGTCGATGTGGCGCCTTCGACCGCCGGCTCGCTCGCTCGACGAAGCGTGCTGATCGGATTCGCCGGGCTCACGCCGACGCAGATCGACCAGGGCGTCGCCCGCCTGTCGGACGCGGTCGACGACACCCTGGACCGGGACCATGACTTCCTGCGCGAGCTCCTGCTGGACGAGCCGCCCCCGTCGCGCGCCCACCCGGGGCGCCCCGGAGGCGAGCCGTCGCGATTCCGGCTCCAGCGGCGATCGGCCGCGCGGGTGCTGGCCCCGGCCCGCGCCCGCTTGCAGCGCGCGACGGGGAGAGCGGAGACACTGGGGCCGACGGTGCGCGGCATCTACCGCTATCCCATCAAGGGGCTCAGCCCGCAGGCGCTGCCCGGCGTGGTGATGGAAGAGGGAAAGCCATTCCCGTTCGACCGCGTGTTCGCGCTGGCGCGACCGGGCGTTCCGATCGACGCCGAGCGGCCGCGCTGGGCGAAGAAGGGCCTCTTCCTGATGCTGATGCTCGACGAGGCGCTGGCGCGCGTTCAGACGCACGTCGATGCCGACACCCTCCAGCTCACCGTCCATCGGCCGCCCACCGGCGCGGCGCCCCGCGAGCTCCTGGTGCGGGCCGATCTCGGCACCGGCGCGGGGCAGCGGGCGGTGGAGGAGTTCTTCTTCCGCCAGGTGCCGGCGCTGGCGGCCGCCCCCAAGCTGGTCTGGTCGCGCGACGGCCATTTCATGGACAAGCCGGACAACGTCGTCTCGTGCATCAACCTGGCCACCCTGCGCAGCCTGGACGAGCAGTGGGGGGTGAAGCTGGACCCCCTGCGGTTTCGCGCCAACTTCTACATCGACGGCGCCGCGCCCTGGTCCGAGTTCGAATGGATCGGCGGTGACGTCCTGCTGGGCGACGTGGTCTTTCGGGTCGATCGCCGCAACGGGCGTTGCGGGGCGACCAACGTCGACCCGATCACCGGCCTGCGGGACATGGACATCCCCGGCAAGCTCCGCAGCTCCTTCGGTCACAAGGACCTGGGGATCTATCTGGTGGCCCGCACCGGCGGCAAGGTCGTCGTCGGGGATCGGGTGGGTGTGCCCGAGTCGCGGGTGGCGGTCCCGTCCGGGCCGGCCGCCGCGACTCCCGCGCAGGCAGCGACCGCCTTCATCTGCCGCGGCTGCTACTACGTCTACGAGGAGGCCAAGGGGGTCGCGGACGGACCGAGCAACTTGCCGCCGGGGACGCCGTTCGCGCGGATTCCCGAGAGCTGGCGCTGCCCGGACTGCGGAACGGACAAAAGCAAGTTCCGTCCCCACCTGCGGCCGGCCTGACACAGGACGTCTTCG
>CAZTZM010000274.1:0-9516 GCA_964618005.1 uncultured Myxococcales bacterium | reverse complement strand
TTGGCCAGCGTCTCGCGGTAGACGACCTGCGGCCGCCCCACCGTCGCCTCGACGCCGTACTCGATCCGCATCCGGTCGACGATGACGTCCAGGTGCAGCTCGCCCATGCCGCGGATGATGGTCTGGCCGGTCTCCACGTCCTCGTGCCAGCGGAAGGTCGGATCCTCGTCGGCCATCTTGGCCAGCGCGAAGTCCAGCTTCTCCTTCTCCGCCGCCGTCTTCGGCTCGATGGCGCGCGAGATCACCGGCTCGTAGATGTCGATGCGCTCGAAGATGATCGGCGCCTTGGGGGCGGCCAGCGTGTCGCCGGTGCCGGCGTCCTTCAGCCCCATCGCCACCACGATGCTGCCGGCGCCGGCCCGCTCGATCCGCTCGCGGCGGTTGGCGTGCACGGAGAACAGGCGCGCCACCTTCTCGTTCTTGCGCGTGCGCGCGTTCTGCACGTCGTCGCCTGGTTTCAGCACGCCGGAGTAGATGCGCAGGAAGACCGCCTTGCGTCCCTCGTCCATCGCCACCTTGAACGCCAGCGCGGAGAACGGCGCGGCGTCGTCGGGCGGCCGGGTGGCCGGCTCCTCGGTGCCAGGGACCGTGCCGGCGATCGGCGGGACCTCCAGCGGCGACGGCAGGTAGTCGCACACGGCGTCCAGCAGCGGCTGGACCCCCTTGTTGCGCAGCGCCGCCCCGGCCAGCACCGGGACGATCTTGCAGGCGATCGTCGCCTTGCGGATGGCCGCCTTCAGCGCCGCCTCGTCGATCGGCGTCCCTTCGAGAAAAGCGGAGGCGATCGCGTCGTCGACGTCGGCCGCCGCCTCGATCAGCGTCTCGCGCGCCGCGGCCACCTCGTCGGCCATGGCCGCCGGCACGTCGTCCTCGCGCGCGCCTTCGTCCTCGTCGCCCGAGAAGTAGAGCGCCTTCTGCCTGACCAGGTCGATGAGGCCGGTGAAGCGATCCTCGGCGCCGATCGGCAGCTGGATCGGCACCGGCTTGGCGCCCAGCCGCTCGCGGATCTCGGTGACCGCCGCGCCGAAGTCGGCGCCGGCGCGGTCCATCTTGTTGATGAAGCTGATGCGGGGGACGTGGAACTTGTCGGCCTGGCGCCAGACCGTCTCGGACTGCGGTTCGACGCCCGACACGCCGTCGAACACCACCACCGCGCCGTCCAGCACGCGCAGGCTGCGCTCGACCTCGATCGTGAAGTCGACGTGACCCGGCGTGTCGATCAGGTGGATGTCGAAGTTCTGCCAGGTGAAGCTGGTGGCGGCGGCCGTGATCGTGATGCCGCGCTCGCGCTCCTGCGGCATCCAGTCCATGGTCGCCTCGCCCTCGTGGACCTCGCCGATCTTGTGGATCCGTCCGCTGTAGAACAGGAACCGCTCACTGACCGTGGTCTTGCCGGCGTCGATGTGCGCAACGATGCCGATGTTGCGAACGCGGGCCATCTTCGAAGGTTTCGCTGGAGGCGCCATAACGGCGCGCAAGTATACGCATCGCGGACAAACCGCCTATGTAGTTCGGTGTAGGAGCAGCGCGCATGCGTCCTCACAGATCGCCAGCGCGCTTCATGATCCGCCCCACAATGTGGTTGCCGCCGTCGCTGTGTACGCGATAATCGGAGACGTAACCCCACCGCGGAGGTCTCCCCCAAATGCGTTTCAAGCTCGCGGCGTCGGCCGCTATCGCGCTCCTGATGGTCACCGCCGGCGTCAGCCACGCCGACAAGAAGAAGAAGGCCGCCTCGGACAACGGCGAGGTCTCGAGCGGGATCGACAAGCAACTCGAATGGGAGAACAAGGTCGTCGGCCCCAAGGAGGGGATCGACAAGAACCACCTGGCCGCCGTTCAGGAGCAGGGGCGCCGCGAAGAGGCCCAGCGAAAGAAAGAGCCGCCGAAGAAGGCCGGCCGCGCCGCGGGCGTCGACGCCCCCGCCAGCTCCACCCTGCCGACGATGGACATCGAGAAGGCCTCAACGCCGACCAAGAGGTCGAAGAAGGTCGCCGCGGCCGAGCCGAAGAAGAAGGACTCGCTCGACAACCTGCTCGACTCCGAGGGCGTCCACCCCGACAACCCGTCGGGCGGCCGGACCGGTGACGACGGGCTGAACAGCATCGTCGCCTCCGACAGCGGCGCCAAGAAGTCCAAGAAGAGCCACAAAGGCAACTGAGCCCCCCTGCGCGCCGCCCGCGCGCGGACGCCGGCGTCCTTCGGGACCCGGCGACCCGCGCGGTCCTGGACTCGATCCGCCGGATCGTGCGCGTCCTGCGCGAGTCGTCGCGCCGCACCGAGCGGTCGCTCGGGCTGGGCGCCGCGCAGCTGTTCGTGTTGCAGCGGCTGGCCGGGGCGC
Organism: uncultured Myxococcales bacterium; assembly: GCA_964618005.1. Lineage (GTDB taxonomy): Bacteria > Myxococcota_A > Polyangia > Fen-1088 > Fen-1088 > JADGRB01. The sequence goes on along the minus strand of CAZTZM010000274.1, from coordinate 7,175 downwards.
AGCCCCTGTCGCTGAACGAGCTGGCCGCGCGGACCCTGACCCACCAGAGCTCCGTCTCCGTGGTCGTCAGCCGGCTGGTGGAGGCCGGCCTGGTCACGCGGGTGCGGGCCCGGGAGGACGCGCGCCGGCGGGAGATCCGCCTGACCCCCGCCGGCGAGACAGCCCTGGCGCGCGCCCCCGCGGCGGCGCAGGACCGGATCATCGCCGCGCTCGACACCCTGGGCGCGCCGGCGCGCCGTGACCTGGCCCGCCAGCTGGCGAAGCTGGTCGAGGCGATGGCGCTGCCGGCGCAGCACCCGCCGATGTTCTTCGAGCCGGAGGCCGGCGTCGTTATTGAACGCGCGGGTCGGCGACCCCGAGGCCGAGGTCGAAGTAGGTGAAGATCTTGGCCGGCGCGCCGACCAGCGGCAGGCGCGTCGGCGCCGGGCAGGGCTGGGCGGCGCAGAACGGCAGCGCCGCCAGCGTGGTGGCGTAGGCCTCGCCGCTGCCGGGGGCGTGGTCGGCCAGGGTCGGGCTGAGCGGGGTCGCCAGCTTCGGCCCGCTGTAGATGAACGCGCTGCCGGCCAGCTGCGCCCCGCCGGCCGCGTACTTCGGGTCGCCGACGATCGCCTCGTCGCCCGCCACGCCGTCCAGGTCCATCGCCGTCAGCGACGACCCGAAGCCGGCGCTGCCGATCGGCCCGGTGATCACCGCGGTGGGCGCGGCCCCCGCCGCGATCGGCCCGCGGAACAGGTAGACGCGCGTGGGCGGCGCCCCGACCAGCAGGTCGGCCACGCCGTCGTGGTCGAAGTCGCCGACGGCCAGCGCCCGGCCGAACGTCGGGTCGGGCGTCGCGGCCGGCGGCCCCAGCGCGAACGCGCAGGTCACGGCGCCCGCGCCAACGCTGAAGAAGGCCACCGAGCCGGGCGCCGAGGCAGCCGGCGTCCCGACGGCGATCACCGGCGTCGCCCCGGTCAGCGCCCCCACCACCACCGCGCGGTTGACCCGCTCTTCGGCCGGCAGGCTGGTCGTGATCGTGATCGGGCAGGCGGTCAGGTCGGCGGCGGCCGGCGTCAGGTCGGTGGTCGAGCCGTCCAGGAAGACGTGCAGCGACGTGTTGGAGGCGGCCACGAAATCGGGCGTCGCGGCGCCGCCCAGGTTGGCGACCGCCACGCCGAGGCCCAGCCCCGGTTCCAGCGCCACCGTGGCCGACGCGGGAACGAACGGCGTCACCGTGGAGGTGGTCAAGTCGATCGTCAGCAGGCTGTCGAAGGTCGGCGCGCCCAGGAACGCCGACTGCGGGTTGCTGCCCGGAATCTCCGCCATCGAGGTGACCGGGTTGTTCTGCAGCGCCTCCAGCGACGGCTGGTTGGCCGGCACGGTGCGCGCGCTGGCCTTCCCGGCGGGATCGATGGTGACCAGCCCCAGCGCCGTCACCTCGACGCCCGAGCCCAGGTACCAGGCGGCCGCCGAGCCGTCGGCCGGCGGGGTCAGGGCCAGGATCGCGCCCCCGAAGTCGTTCGACGACGGATAGCTGGAGGGCGTTCCGACGACCAGCACCGGCGCCTGATCCTGCAGGTTGTCGAACGTGCGCCAATCGCAACCGGCGGTCAGGCCGGCCGCGCAGGCGAACACCATGAAGGCCTGTGTCGCGCGCATCAGAACCGCCCCGTGAAGGCCAGCCCGGTCCCCTGGGGACTGAAGAGCGGGGCCACGCTGATGGTTTTGTGATCGACGGCGCCGGTGCTGTCCGCCCCGTGCTCGAAGAGAAGGTCGTAGATGGCCACCAAGCCGACGATCGCGCCCACGCCGTAGAGAACGTCGGCGCCGATGGCCTCGATCTGGCCGTGCTGGAAGCGCGAGTCGGTGTTGTCGATCAGCGCGTGGTTGTGGATGTCGTTGGCGAGGGAGTCGTGCGCCTGCTCGGACAGGTGCCCGACGTAGGCGCCGGCGCCGACCAGCACCAGCGCCACCACGCCCGACGTGATGGCGTGCGTGCGCGACGGGCGCGGCGACATCTGCACGTCGATCGACGTGTCGACGCCCCGCCCGACTTCCAGGTCGGTCTCGTAGTCCTCGAAGCCTTTTCGCTCGACGACGATCTTGTGCTTGCCGGGCGCGACCTCCGCCCGACAAGGCGTGTTGCAGACCGGCTTTTGATCGACGATCAGGCGCGCCCCCGAGGTGGTGCGTCCGGTGATCGTCACCCAGCCGGCCGGGCTCGGCTGCATCACCAGGTTGTGCTGCGTGGCGGTCCCCGGCGGCACGTCGATCACCTGCTGCACCGGCTGGTAGCCGAACTTCTCCAGGAAGATGGTGTGCTGCCCCGGCTTGAGGTCGCCGGTGAAGGGCGTGCGGCCGATGGCGCCGATGTCCTTGCGATCGATGTAAAGGTCGGCGCCGACGACGTTCGACGTGATCTCGATCCAGCCGAGGTAGTGCTCCTCCGAGAGCGCGATGTAGACGTCGATCAGCTTGTCGGAGCGCGGGCTGATGGCACGCTCCTCGCCCTTGTATCCCTTCGATTCGAGGATCAGCCGCACGGGCTTCGACTCCAGCGAGCCGTGCCAGGGCGTCTGGCCGAACGGGCCCGAGCGCTTGTCGTTCAGGTAGATGGTGGCCCCCTGCGGCTTCGAGTCGATGACCACCAGACCCTTCGTGTCGATGGCGGGCAGAACGGGCGGCGGCGGTGCGACAGCGGGCGGAGCGGCCGGCGGCGGCGGGGGCGGTGCGCCGGGAGCAGCGGGCGCCGTCCCCGGCGCAGCAGGCGCTCCGGGGGCAGCCTCGGGCGCGGCGGGCGCAGCCGGTGGCGGCGGGGGCGGCGCCAGCAGCTGGCCGAGCACGTCCAACCGCAGCTTGACCTGGGCGGCGTCGCTGGCGTTCGGATCCTCCCGCAGGTAGCGCTCGAAGTACTCCTTGGCCTTGTCCAGCTTCTTCGCCTTCTCGTAGGAGACGGCGACGTTGAACAAGAAGGCCGGGAACGGCTTCTTGTTGTACGCCTCCAGGAACTTGGCCGCCGCGTCGTCGTACTCGCCGCGAACGAACAAGGTCTGCGCCGACTCGAAGTCATCTTTCGCTTCGGTGAGGGCGCGGTCGGGCGTCGCTTCGTCGGCCGCGCGGACGGAGCCCGCGATCCCGGACGATGCGACGATCACCAGCAGCGTCGCCGCGCACCGGGACCAGACAGTCTTCATCAAAAAATGATTAGAGGGCAGAAGGCACTTTCGATGCAAGTGGGAAGCGATCGCCGCTTACGCTCGAAGGGCGCCTTGATGAGCCGGCGCCGCCGGGGGCCGCTCTTCCCAAGTTTCAAATCTCAGCTATCGTGAAACGATGGCAACCGATCCAAGGATCGTGCACGGCATCCGCGATGTAACCGTGTTGGGCGCCGGGGTGATGGGGGCCGCCATCGCGGCGCACCTGGGCAACGCCGGCCTGCGGGTGCGGCTGCTCGACATCCTCCCGAAGGACGCGCCGGCGGGGGATCGCAAGGCGCGCAGCAAGATCGCCATCGCCGGGCTGGAGGCGGCGCGCAAGGCCAAGCCGGCCGCGTTCTTCTCGCCGCGGTTCGACGCGGCGGTCACGCCGGGGAACCTGGAAGACGACCTGCAAGAGGCGGCCGCCAAGAGCGACGTGATCATCGAGGCGGTGATCGAGAACCTGGCCATCAAACAGAAGCTGTACGAGCGCCTGGACGGCTACGGCGGGCGCGCCATCATCACCTCGAACACCTCGGGGCTGCGGATCGCCGAGCTGATGCAGGGGCGGAGCGCCGACTTCCGCGGCCGCTTCTGCATCACGCACTTCTTCAATCCCCCCCGTTACCTGAAGCTGGTCGAGATCGTCACCGGGCCCGACACCACGCCGGAGACGCTGGCGCGCGCGGAGGCGCTGTGCGGTGACCTGCTGGGCAAGGGTCTGGTGCGGGCGAAGGACACGCCCAACTTCATCGCCAACCGGATCGGGACGTTCGCCCTGATGCGAACGCTCGACGAGGCGGTCAAGCAGGGCTACACGGTGGAGGAGGTCGACATGGTGTTCGGCCCCGCCACCGGCCGCCCCAAGAGCGCCGTGTTCCGCACCGCCGACGTGGTCGGTCTCGACACGCTGGTGCACGTCACCCGCAACTGCGCCGACGCGCTGCCGGACGACGAGCGCCGCGCCGTGTTCGAGCCGCCGCCCGTGCTCACCAAGCTGGTCGAGAGGAAGTGGCTGGGCGCCAAGACCAAGCAGGGCTTCTACAAGAAGGTCGGCGACGAGATCCTGCAGCTCGATCTCAAGACGTTCGAGTACGGGCCGCAGAAGAAGCCGCGCTTCGACTCGATCGGCGCCACCCGGGGCGTCGACGACGTCGACGAGAAGCTGCGCCGCATGGTGGCCGGCAACGACCGCGCCGCCGCCCTCGCCCGCACCGTGCTGTACGAGACGCTGATCTACTCGGCCAACCGCCTGGGTGAGATCGCCGACTCGATCGTCGACATCGACCGCGCGCTGCGCTGGGGGTTCGGCTGGGAGCGCGGGCCGTTCGAGACCTGGGACGCGCTGGGGGTGAAGGCCACCGCTGAAAAGATGGAGGCCGCCGGCTACACCGTCCCCGGCTGGGTGCGGGCGCAGATCGCCGCCCAGGGCGACGGGACGACGTTCTACCGGGCGGACGGACCGGCCAAACGGGCGCAGCTGGGTCAGCGCGGCGGCTTCACGCCGATCGCCGAGAACCCGCGCGCGCTCTCGCTGGACGCCGTCCGCGCCGCGGGCGGCGAGCTGGAGCGCAACGGCAGCGCGTCGCTGCTGGACCTGGGCGACGGCGTCTTCTGCCTGGAGTACCACGCCAAGATGAACGCCATCGATCCCGACATCGTGGCGATGACGATGAAGGCGGTCGATCGCGCCGAGCGCGAGGGCGTCGCGCTGGTGATCGGCAACGACGCCCCCGACGCCTTCTGCGCGGGCGCCAACCTGTTCGCGCTGATGGTGGCGCTGGGCCAGGGGAACGTGAAGGCCATCGAGGAGATGGTGATCGGGTTCCAGAACGCCTGTGTGCGGACCCGCTACGCCACCGTCCCGGTGGTGGCGGCGCCGTTCGGGCTGACCCTGGGCGGCGGCGCCGAGGTGGTGATGGGCTGCCAGGCGGCGCGCGCCAACGCCGAGCTGTACCTGGGCTGCGTCGAGGTCGGCGTGGGCCTCATCCCGGCCGGCGGCGGCTGCATGGAGTTCGCGGCCCGCGCCTCGGCCCGCGCCTCCGACGACCCGCAGTTCGACATGCTGTCGCTGGTCCGCAGCCCCTACCTGACGCTGGCCACCGCCCGCGTCTCGACCAGCGCGGAGGAGGCGCGCGACCTGGGCTTCCTGCGCCAGGGCGACTCGGTGTCGATGGCGCGCGAGACGCTGATCGCCGACGCCAAGCAGCTGGCGCTGGGGATCGCCCGCGCCGGCTACCGGCCACCCCCGCCCCGCCTCATCCGCGCCATCGGCGAGGGCGGCGCCGCCACCATTCGGGCCTCGCTGCACAACCTGGAGGGGGCGCACCAGATCAGCGCCCACGACGCCAAGATCGGCGCCCACCTGGCGCGTGTCATCTCGGGCGGCGCGGTGCCGGCCGGCGCGACGGTGACCGAGCAGCACATCCTCGACCTCGAGCGCGAGGCCTTCCTGTCGCTGTGCGGGGAACCCAAGACCCGCGAGCGCATCCAATTCATGTTGTCCAAGAACAAGCCGTTGCGTAACTGAGGAGCCCCCATGCGTGACGTTGCGATCTTGTCGGCGGTCCGGACCGCCATCGGCCGCGCCCCGCGCGGCGTGTTCAAGAACACCCGTCCCGACGATCTGGGCGCGCTGGTCGCCCGCGAGGCGATCGCCCGGGCCGAGATCCCGCCCGCCGACGTCGAGGACGTGGTGCTGGGCTGCGCCCACCCCGAGGGCGAGCAAGGGCTGAACGTGGCGCGGCAGGTCGGCTTCCTGGCCGGCCTGCCCGACACCACGCCCGCCATGACCGTCAACCGCTTCTGCTCGTCCGGGCTGCAGGCGGCCGCGATCGTGGCGGAGCGCATCGCGGCCGGCGCCATCGACGCCGGCCTGGCCGGCGGGCTGGAGTCGATGTCCATGATCCCGATGGGCGGCGACAAGATCGCGCTCAATCCGGCGGTCGTCGACCGGTTCCCCGACGCGCACATCCCCATGGGGAACACCGCCGAGAACGTGGCGCGCCTGTTCAACGTCAGCCGCGCCGATCAGGACGCCTTCGCGCTGGCCAGCCACCAGAAGGCGGTCGCCGCCTGGAGCCGGGGCGACTTCGCCGCCGAGGTCGTGCCGGTGAAGACCCGGGTGTTCGACGGCGAGGTCTGGCGGGATCTGACGGTCGACCGCGACGAGGGGCCGCGCGCCGACACCTCCCTGGAGAAGCTGGCCGCGCTGAAGCCGGTCTTCGATCCGACGGGCTCGGTCACGGCGGGGAACTCCTCGCCGCTGAACGACGGCGCCGCGGCGCTGATCCTGACCACCGCCGAGAAGGCCAAGGCGCTGGGCAAGAAGCCGCGCGCCTACTTCCGCGCCTTCGCGGTGGCCGGCGTGCCGCCGGCGATCATGGGGATCGGCCCGGTCCCGGCGGTCCGCAAGCTGCTGGCCAAGACCGGCCTCAAGATCGACGAGATCGACCTCTTCGAGGTGAACGAGGCGTTCGCCTCCCAGGCCGCCTACTGCGTGCGCGAGCTGGGGCTGCCCGTCGACCGTGTCAACGTGAACGGCGGCGCGATCGCCCTGGGGCACCCGCTGGGCGCCACCGGCGCGCGGCAGATCGCCACCGCCCTGCACGAGCTGGAGCGCCGCAAGGGCCGCTACGCCGTGATCACCATGTGCGTCGGCGGCGGGATGGGCGCGGCCGGCCTGATCGAACGCGCCGCTTAGGATTTGCGTCAAACCCGCCGATGGCGGACTCTCGCCGGCGTACTAGGCCGTCGAGGAGCTCGCGCATGACAAGGTCCCCCCGTCACGCCCTTGGGTCCGCCCCGCTCGCCACGCTGACGCTCGCAGCGGTCGCCCTCCTGGGGTGCGGCGGTGGCGGCGACAACCAGCCCGGCGCGGGCGGCGGCGCCGGGACGGCGGCCACCGGCGGCACGACCGGCTCGGGCGGCGGGTCGTCGACGGGAGGCTCCGGCGGCAGCAGCACCGGCGTCGCGGGCAGCACGGGGACCGGGACGGGC
>CAZTZM010000273.1:0-13939 GCA_964618005.1 uncultured Myxococcales bacterium | reverse complement strand
TGGCCAGCGTCCTGGCGGCGCCCGAGCCGCCGCCCGCCGAGGTCCCCGCGGCGCCCGTCATCGCGCCGCCGAGCGACGTGGCCGAGGCGCCACCGCCGGCTGACACCGAGAGCCACGGCGGGCACGGGTGGCTGTGGGCCGCGCTGGGCGTCGCCGTCGCCGGTGGCGCGGTCGGCGCCTACTTCGCGCTCCGCACGCCGGGCACGACCCCGCCCAGCACCGAGCTCGGGAATTACAGGTTCTGATGTCGCCGCTTCGTCCTGGCCGCTTGCTCTCGTGGGCCGCCGTGGCCGCCTCGGCCGCCCTGGCCGGCTGCCACCGCTCGGATTCGATCCTGCTGGTCGAGGTGGCCGGCGATCTGACGCTGTCGCCTGCCAGCCTGAACGTCACGGTCACGCCGGGGCAGACGACGCCGCACTCGTTCACGGCGGCGGCGTCGGGCGGCGCGGCCATCACGCTGCCCGCCAGCCTGAGCGTCGAGCTGGCCCCCGACGTCACCGGCCCGCTGACGGTGTCGGTGGTGGCGCTGGACGCCGGCGGCGCCGTGCTGGCGAACGGCAGCGCGACCCAGGGGAGCCTCGACGTGGGGGGGCAAACGATCGTGGTGGTCGAGCTGATGTCCGCGACGGGAAGCAGCGGGATCGACGCCGGCCAGGACGCCAGCGCCGATCACGATCCGACGACCGGGAATGACGCGGACATCAAGCGCGACGCCGGTGAGACCCATGACGCGCGAGGCGATCTGTGAGCTTCGCGCTCCCCGTCGTCGACGACGTCGAGGCCGCCGGGTTCGGCGACTGGCGCTGGCAACTGCGCCACCGGATCGCCACCAAGGATGAGATCGCCGCGCGCCTGCCGCTGACGCCCGAGGAGTCGGCCGGGCTGGACGCGGCGCCCGGGCGGTTCCGGGTGGCCGTGACGCCGTATTACTTCTCGCTCATCGATCGCGACAACCCCGCCTGCCCGGTGCGCATGCAGGTCATCCCGCGCGCCAAGGAGCTGGAGAACGAGCCGGGGGATCTGGTCGATCCGCTGGGCGAGGACAGCCACTCGCCGGCCACCGGCATCTTCCATCGCTACCCCGATCGCTGCTTGCTGCTGGCGCTGGATCGCTGCGCGATCTACTGCCGCCACTGCAACCGGCGGCGGCTGGTCGGCAAGGAAGAGTCGCCCATCTCGCGCGGCGATCTGGACCAGGCGCTGGATTACATCCGGCGCACGCCCGCCATCCGCGACGTGCTGATCTCGGGCGGCGACCCGCTGACGCTGTCGACGTCGCGGCTGGAGGGGATCGTGTCGGCGCTGCGCGCCATCCCGCACGTGGAGATCATCCGCATCGGCACGCGCGTCCCGGTGGTGCTGCCGATGCGCGTGGACGACGAGCTGTGCGCGATGCTGAAGAAGTACCACCCGCTCTACATCAACACGCACTTCAACCACCCGAAGGAGCTGACCCCGCTGGCGCGCGCGGCGTGCGAAAAGCTGGCCAACGCCGGCATCCCGCTGGGCAACCAGTCGGTGCTGCTGCGCGGGGTGAACTCGTCCGCGCGGGTGCTGCGCAAGCTGTTCACGGAGCTGCTGCGCTGCCGCGTCCGCCCCTACTACCTGTTCCAGGGGGATGTCGCCGCCGGGACCTCGCACCTCCGGACCTCCGTCGAGACCGGCATCGCGCTCATGCAGGAGCTTCGCGGCCACATCTCCGGGCTGGCGATCCCCCACCTGGTGATCGACACCCCGGGCGGCATGGGAAAGGTCTCCATCGGTCCGGACTATGTCGTGGCGCGTGGTCCAGACAAGTGGACGCTCCGGAATTACGAAGGGAAGCTGGTCGACTACCCGCAGCCCGCCGACAAAGACGCAACGTGCGCGTACGACGAGGTGTATTTTTCCATGGGGACCCTGGCAGGGTCCCCAAACCCCCCCGCGACGGGCGCCGCCGAGCAAGGCTCGGCCACGCCCACGCAAATTTCTGACCCATCGGCGCGATAGCCGGTCACCTCATGAGCACGTTGCGTGATGTAGCCAAGCGAGCCCGGGTTTCCCCCATGACCGTGTCGCGCGTCGCCAACGGCGCGGTGGGGGTGCGGCCGGAGACACGGCGGCGGGTCGAGAAGGCCATCGCCGATATGGGGTTCATCCCCAACGGCGTCGCGCGCGGGTTGAAGTCGAGCAAGACGGGCGCGCTGGGGCTGATCGTCCCCGACATCGTGAACCCGTTCTTCGCCGTCGTCGTCCGCGGCGCCGAGACGGTGGCGCGGCGCGCCGGTTATCGGTTGCTCCTCTGCATCAGCGAGAACGACCTGGCGCTGGAGCGCCAGTACGTCGAGGACATGATCTCGCACCAGGTCGAGGGGCTGCTGATCGCGCCGATGGGCGACCGCTCGATGGGGAACCTGTTGCCGCTGGTGCAGCGCAAGTTCCCGTTCGTGTTGATGGATCGGTCGGTGCGCGGCCTGGACTGCGACCTCGTGCAGGGCGACAGCGTCGCGGGCGCGCGCCGGCTGGTGCGCCACCTGATCTCGATCGGCCACCGCCGGATCGCCGCCATCGTCGAGCCCGACGACGTGTCGAGCGCGCGCGAGCGCCTGCAGGGCTACCGCGAGGCGCTGGAGGCGGCGGGCCTGCGGTACGATCCGGAGCTGGTCGCCGAGACGGCGCCCGACCGCGCCGGCGGCTACTCGGCCGCGCACCAGATCCTCAGCCTGCACCCGCTGCCGACCGCGGTGATGGCCATCAACAACATGACCGCGCTGGGCGCGATGCAGGCGGTGCGCGAGCGCGGGCTGGCCGTGCCGGGCGACATCGCGCTGGTTTGCTTCGACGACGTCGAGCACCTGGCGGTCCTGTCGCCGTTCCTGACCGTCATGAACCAGCCGGCCGAGAGCTTCGGGACGGTGGCGGCGCAGCTGCTGCTGGATCGGATCGCCGGCAAGGCTAAGGAGAAGCGGCGGCAGGTCGTCCTGCAGGCGCACCTCCTGGTGCGTGAATCGTGCGGCGCCAAGCTGCGCGGCCCGGTACCGGCGGACGCTTAGCCTTCCAGGCCGGCCGAGGGGCAGAACGGCGCCAGCGTGCAGCCGCCGCAGTTCGGCTTGCGCGCGAAGCAGACGCGCCGCCCGTGCCAGATGAGCTGATGACCCGCGCGGATCCAGCTCTCCTGCGGCAACACCTTCATCAGGTCTTGCTCGATCCCCTTCGGCTCCGCGGAGCGTGTGAGGCCGAGGCGCATCGACAGCCGCTGGATGTGCGTGTCGACGACGATCCCCTCGGCGATCCCGAACGCCGTCCCCAGCACGACGTTCGCCGTCTTGCGCGCCACCCCCGGCAGCGTGGTCAGCTCGGCGATCGTCCGGGGGAGCTCGCCCCCGAACCGCTCGAGCAAGCCGGCGGCGGTTCCCTTCAGGCTCTTGGCCTTCTGCTTGTAGAAGCCGGTCGAGCGGATGATCTTCTCCAGCGACGGCAGCGGCGCGCGCGCCATCGCCTCCGGCGTCGGATAGCGCCGGAACAGCTCGGGCGTCACCATGTTCACCCGCTCGTCGGTGCACTGGGCGGAGAGGATGGTGGCGCAGACCAGCTGGAAGGGCGTCTCACGGTCCAGCTCGCAGTCGACATCCGGGTACAGGTTCTCGAGCTCATCGAGGATCGACCGGACCCGGGCCGGGTCGGGCGGCCACTTTCCCCGGTGCGGTCGGCGGTTCGCCTTGGTGATTACCTTCAAAGCCGCGCGCGGCATGCAGCGCCGTTATAACATTCGCCCCCGACGCCATGGACGAGACCCCCGAAGAGCTGGAGCAGATTCGCCGCGAAGCCGCTCAGATCGACGTCAACCAGTACCGCAAGCGCTTCCGCGCCCTGGCCGCCGTCGGCCTCGGCAGCCTGGCCGCCGGCGCTATCTGGCTGGTCCTGATCATGGTGGACAGCCGCCGCAATCCCTGCGAGCGCGTCCGCAACCACTTCTGCAAGCAGGACCCCGCCGGCATCCAGTGCAAGACCTACGCGGGCATCCTCGACGATTCGTTGCACGACGACAACGCCGGCATGCGCGCCAACATCAAGGCCCAGTGCCAAACCAAGATCGACCGACTGAAAGAAGAGGACGGGATCGAGGTGAAGTAGGGGCGCGCAGCGCTCAGGTTACGAAGACTTTGCCGGGATTGAGCAGCTCCAGCGGATCCCACATCCGCTTGAGGCGCTTCTGCCAGTCGATGACCTCGGCGGATTGCTCCCAGGCCATGTACTTGGCCTTGGCGATGCCGATGCCGTGCTCGCCGGAGAGCGTGCCGCCGAGGTCGAGGGCGGCGCGGAAGATGTCGCCCAGCGCGGTGTCGATGCGCTTCTTGACCGACGGCTCGCGGTGGTTCTCGTCGGTGAGGACGTTGACGTGCAGGTTGCCGTCGCCGGCGTGACCGAAGGTGGCCATCAGCAGGTTGTGGCGGCCGCCGATGGCGTCGCAGCGGCGGAGCATCTCGGCGATCGAGCCGGGCGGCACCACGATGTCCTCCGACATCTTGAATGCGTGCGCCTCGCGCAGCGAGCGTGAGACCAGGCGGCGCGTCTGCCAGAGCCGCTCGCGGTCGGCGTCGTCGCGCGCCACGATCACCTCGCGGGCGCCTTGCTCCTCGCACACGCTGCCGCAGCGGAGGACGCCGGCTTCCATCCCGTCGGGGTCGCCGTCCAGCTCGATGAGCACGATGGCGCCTGCATCGGCGGGGAAGGTGAACGGCGCCTTGGGACGCACGTGCTCGATGGCGGCCTTGTCGAGCAGCTCCAGCGCGCGCGGCCGGTAGCCCTTGCGGATGATGGCGCTGACCGCGCGGCCGGCCGAGATCGCGTCGGGCATGACGGCGATGAACGTCCCGACGCCCTCGGGCTTGCCGATCAGGCGCACGGTGATCTCGCTGGTGACGCCGAACGTCCCTTCGCTGCCGACGAACAGCGCGGTCAGGTCATAGCCGGTCACGCCCTTGGGCGTCTTCCGTCCCAGCTTCAGCGTCTCGCCGCCCATCAACGTCACCGTCAGGCCGAGCGTCCAGTCGCGCGTGACGCCGTACTTGAACGCCCGCGGCCCGCCGGCGTTCTCGGCCACGTTGCCGCCCAGCGAGCAGAACCCGAGGCTGGCCGGATCTGGTGCGTAGAACATGTCCTGCGCCTCGGCCGCCGCCTGCAGGTCCGCGTTGATGACGCCGGGCTCGACCACCGCGATACGGTCGTCGACGCTGATGTCGACGATCCGCTTCATCCGCTCGGTCGACAGCACGATGCCGCCCTTCAGCGGCAGCGCGCCCCCCGTCATCCCGCTCCCCGCCCCGCGCGGGGTCACCGGAATCCGGTGCTCCGCCGCCAGCCTGAGCACGAGCTCGATCTCCGCCCGCGACTCGACCAGCACCGCCGCCTCCGGCGGGAAGAACCCCAACCCCGACTCATCCCGCCCGTACGTCTCCCGCGCCTCGGGCGTGCGCAGCACACGGGCCGGCCCGAGCTCGCGTGTCAGGAGGTCGTGGATGTCGGCCATCACTCTAATCTTGCTCCAAATTGACGAGGGGGTTGCGCGTCTTCAAAGCACCGAACCGACCGAAGTCGCGGTCGGCGGTCCAGATCTCCCGAATGCGTGCTCCAGGCAGAGCGCCGCGATCCGCGCGTCATGTACCCGTGAGCGCGGCGGGCGCGTGCCACTCCGAGTCCCGACGGTAGGCGCAGACGAGCAGATTCGTGTCGACCGCGATCATGCCCCGCGGCCCATATAGAGCGCATCGCGGACCGCGTCCCAGCTTCCCGCGTATTCGGGGTTGATGCCCTTGCCGCCGACGGAGGCGTCATCGAGCTTGAAGGGCTTCGCGCGCCGTTCGCGTTCGTCGACGACTCTGCGCAGCCCCTCCTCGACCAGCGCGGCGAGGGTCGTCCGGTCTTGCCGGGCAATCTCCTTGGCCGCGGCGAGGAGTGGATCCGGAATCTGTACGGTCGTCTCCATATGGCTAACCATATCGGACAAAAAACCATACAGATGACGACGGACGCTTGGGTCTCATCCGCCCGGCCTACCGGCCTGGGCGGATGCCAAACGGACGCCTCAGACGCTGAAGGAGCTGCCGCAGCCGCAGGTCGACTTCACGTTCGGGTTGTTGAACTTGAACCCGGCGCCGTGAAGACCCTCGACGTAGTCGATCTCGGTCCCCAGCAGGTACATCAGGCTCATCTCGTCGCAGATGAGCTTGACGCCCTTGATCTCGAGCGGGCGGTCGCCCTCCTGAGGCTGGTCGAAGTAGAGGTCATATGAGAAGCCCGAGCAGCCGCCGCCCTGAACCTTCAGGCGGAGCGCGTAACTCTCTTCGATGTTCTCTTCGCCGCGGATCTCCTTGACCTTCTCGGCCGCCTTGTCGCTGAGCGCCACCATGGGCGCATCGGGCGCCTCGGTGTGGGCCGGGGTCTGGGTGCTCGCCTGGGTCTCGGTCTCGGCTGCGACTGACATCGATTCTCCTTTAGTCCGAAGTATAGACGGCCGGTCGGGTGATGCCAACGGCCGTTTCCCGGACTTGCCGTGAACATAGCCGAGCCGGGGCCGCGTGGCACGCATTTGCAAAAATCGGGCAAATGCGATAGTCGGTGTCGGCGGTCGGCGTGCCGCCTATCGCGTCGCGTTGGGTTACGCGCACCTCCCTCACTTTTGACCTATCGGAGATTGAACATGACGGAAATCAGGAAGCGGGCGTTTGTTGGGCTCTTGGGGCTCGGGCTGATCTCGATCGGCTGTGGCAGCTCGGGTGGCTCGGGCACGGGCGGGACTTCCGGCAGCACCGGCGGGAGCACGGGCACCGGCGGCACCCACACGACCGGCACGGGCGGGACCACCGGTGGCACCGGTGGCACCACGGGTGGCGCTGGCTCGTCCGGGTCGTGCGCGGCCCCGGCCGCCGCGCTCATCACCGACTTCTCGGCCACGGGCACCCCGCTGGTGAGCGCGCCGTATAAGGGGGCCCAAGCGGGTCTCGTTTCACCGACTGTCGATACATCGGCCGGCAACCTGGCAGTTACGATCGACACCGGCGTCCCTTCGATGGCCTACCCGTACGCGTACGTCGGCCTGCCGCTGAAGGCGTGCGCTAACGCTTCGGCCTACACAGGCGTCAAGTTCAACATCTCCGGGACGCTCAGCGCCGGCTGCACCATCCAGTTCTCGGCCGTCGACGAGGAACATTCGACGCCGACCAACAGCGGAACGTGCACGACGACCACCACGGCGGGCATGAGCGCGGGTTGCTACGCCTCCTCCGAGATCTTCACGCTGCCGGCGACCGCGACCGACGTGAGCATCCCGTTCGCGAGCCAGACGGGCGGCGGCGCCGGCGACAACACCAACGCGACCCCGGTCGATCCCACGGAGCTCCTGAACGTCCAGTGGCAGGTAAACGTTGCGACGGGCGATGCCGGTGGCTGCACCGGTAACTTCACCGTCAACAACGTGTCCTTCTACTAGACCGTCAGCCTCTCGCGTTAAGAAGGCCCGGCCGGGGATACTCGGCCGGGCCCTTTTCTTTGGGCACGAATGAGACAAGATGTGCCCTCTTTTCGGCCCCTTCTGCGCGTCACCCCGGTCCGCGGGCGGCATCAGAAGGGGACTTTTGAGTTTCAACGGAGGAGTTCGGCAAGATGAGCTTCGGTAGTTACCTGAAGGACGTGAAGTCGAAGATCCGCGAGACGGACGTCGAGACGCTGCGGAAGACGGTCGAGGCGCAGAAGGGCAAGGCGGGGGACGGGAACGGCGCCGGGCCGATCGTCATCGACGTGCGCGAGAAGGACGAGTGGGTCGAGGGCTCGATCCCCGGCGCGCGCTGGATCCCGCGCGGGTTTCTCGAGCTGCGGATCGAGGATCAGGTGCCGCAGAAGTCGTCGGAGATCGTCCTCTACTGCGCGGGCGGGACGCGCTCGGCGCTGGCGGCGAACGCGCTGGCCGAGCTCGGCTACACGAACGTCAAGTCGCTGGCCGGTGGTTTCTCGGCCTGGAAGCGGGCCGGGCTGACCTTCGATCGCCCGTACGTGATGACGCAGGAGCAGAGCCTTCGCTACGCGCGCCACACCATGCTCCCCGAGGTGGGCGAGGCGGGGCAGATCAAGCTGCTCAAGTCCAAGGTGCTGTTGCTGGGCGCCGGCGGCCTCGGCTCGCCAGTCGGGCTCTACCTGGCGGCGGCCGGCGTGGGGACGATCGGCTTCGTCGACGACGACACCGTCGACGCGTCGAACCTGCAGCGGCAGATCATCCACTCGACCGACCGGATCGGGATGCCGAAGGTCGAGTCGGCCGCGGCGGCCATCGCCAAGCTAAACCCCGACGTGAAGGTCATTCAGCACAAGACGCGCCTCGACTCGGACAACGTCCTCGACATCATCAAGGACTACGACCTGATCGTCGACGGCGTCGACAACTTCCCGACCCGCTACCTGATCAACGACGCGGCGCTGAAGCTGGGCAAGCCGGTGGTCGACGGCAGCATCTACCGGTTCGACGGGACGGTCACCACGTTCATGCCGTTCCAGGGCCCGTGCTATCGCTGCTTCTACCCCGAGCCGCCGCCGCCCGACATGGCGCCGTCCTGCCAGGAGGCGGGCGTGCTGGGCATGCTGTGCGGCGTGATCGGCTCCATTCAGTCGGTCGAGGCGGTCAAGGTCCTGCTGGGGATCGGCAAGCCGCTGGTGGGACGCCAGCTGGTGTTCGACGCGCTGGCCATGAAGTTCCGCGAGTTCAAGCGCCCGCACGACCCGACCTGCCCGGTCTGCGGCGACGGCAAGAAGCCGGAAGACATCGAGCTCATCGACTATCAGCAGTTTTGTAACGTCAGAGCGTGACGCGGCAGGGCCCTGGCGGCCCCCATTTAGCCCAGGCGCTGTCGGAGGGCGGACAAAGCCCGCCTCCGATCCACCAAGAGTTGATGTAGAAGGCCAGCGTGAGAGAACAAAAGTTTGCGTTTGCGAGTGGCGCGGGGAGTGCGCCGCGGGATCCGGAGCGGGATTTTGCGCTGGGGATTGAGGGCTACCGGTACGGCGATCTGTACGAGCCCCTGAAGCTGGCGGCGCTCGACGAGCTGTTTCGGGCGGAACTGGCGGCGGCGGACGAGGGGTTGAGCAAGCGGTTCGAGGCCTACCGGGCCGGCGAGGTGGTCACGCACCCGCAGGAGTCGGCGCTGCTGATCGAGGTGGCGCGGCCGCTGGGGGCGTTCGTGGCGCGCCTGTTCGGCGTCGAGTCGGCGCGGCAGAAGCTCCTCGACGTGGCCTCGCGCGAGGCGGCGATCTTTCGGCTGAAGCACTTCATCGTCCGGCGGGCCAGCAAGCGCTATCCCGAGGACAAGATCCAGGCCGAGGATCCGGGTGAGCTGCGGGTCGCGATGCGCGAGCTCTGCAGCACGTTCCCCGATCTCTTGGTCGAGGGGGACGAGGAGCAGACGATCGCCTCGGTGGTCGACGCGCTGGTCGAGCGCGAGAAGGCCGGTGCGGTGCAGCCGGAGATGGATCTCCTCGAGCGCTGGGCGGCCGTGCACCGGTTCAAGCCCGAGGCGCAGGCGGCGGTCGCGGGCTGGGTGGCGTTCAAGCACGCCCACGCGGTCGACTTCGAAGACCTGGTCCCGTTGCGGCGGCCGGACGCGAAGCTCACCAACCTGACCGACGGGCCGATCGAGCACCGGCGCGCGCGCGACGGGTTCGGCCTCACCGACAACCGGATGTCGCGGCGCGAGGTCGCCTCCGAGTCCGACTACTGCATGTACTGCCACGAGCGCGAGAAGGACTCGTGCTCGAAGGGGATGCACGACAACAAGACCGGCGGGGTGAAGAAGAACCCCATCGGCGTGACCCTCCGCGGCTGCCCGCTGAACGAGAAGATCGGCGAGATGCACGTCCTGCGGCGCGACGGCGATTCGATCGCCGCGCTGGCGATGATCGTCGTCGACAACCCGATGCTGCCCGGGACCGGCCACCGCATCTGCAACGACTGCATGAAGGCCTGCATCTTCCAGAAGCAGGAGCCGGTGAACATCCCGCAAGCCGAGACCGGCGTGCTGACCGACGTGCTGGGGATGCGCTGGGGCTACGAGATCTACGGCCTGCTCACGCGCTGGAATCCGCTGAACCGCGCCCGCCCGGTGGCGCGGCCGTACATCGGCAAGAACGTGCTGGTGGTCGGCCTGGGGCCGGCGGGGTCGACGCTGTCGCAGCACCTGCTGAACGCCGGCTTCGGCGTGGTCGGCATCGACGGCCTCAAGGTCGAGCCGCTGCCGGCGGACCTGCTGGGCGCGGACGTCTGGCCGCCGCGCGCGGTCGAACGCTGGGAAGAGCTGTCGACGCCGCTGGATCAGCGGCGCCTGGCCGGCTTCGGCGGCGTGGCCGAGTACGGCATCACCGTCCGCTGGGACAAGAGCTTCCTGACCGCGCTGCACCTGAACCTGGCGCGCCGCCCAACCTTCCGCCTCTACGGCGGCGTCCGTTTCGGCGGGACGCTGGACGCCGACGAGGCGTTCGCGATGGGGTTCGATCACGTGGCCATCGCGGCGGGCGCCGGAAAACCCACCATCATCAATATCAAGAACAACTTGATCCGCGGCGTGCGCAAGGCCAGCGACTTCCTGATGGCGCTGCAGCTCTCGGGGGCGTTCAAGCGCGACTCGCTGGCCAACCTGCAGGTGCGCCTGCCGGCGGTGGTCATCGGCGGCGGCCTGACCGGCATCGACACCACCACCGAGGCGGCGGCCTACTACCCGATCCAGGTCGAGAAGTTCCTCGACCGGTGGGAGGTGCTGGGCCACGATGAGCGGGCGACGCTGGAGCTGACTTACACGCACGAGGAGCGCGAGATCGCCCGCGAGTTCCTGGACCACGGGCGCGAGGTGCGGGCCGAGCGGGCGCGGGCGAAAGCGGCCGGCGAGGTCCCGAACTTCGCGCCGCTGGTGTCGAAGTGGGGCGGCGTGTCGCTGGTCTATCGGCGCGGCATGGCCGAGAGCCCCGCCTACCGCCTGAACCACGAGGAGATCACCAAGTTCTTCGAGGAGGGGGTCAACTTTGTCGAGCAGCTCTCGCCGCTGGCCTGCGTCCCTGACGAGCACGGCGCGCTGAAGGGCGTCGAGTTCGAGAAGCTGGCGCTGGTCGAGGGCGAGCTGAAGGGCACGGGCGAGAAGGTGACGCTGCCGGCGCGCAGCCTGTTCGTGGCCGCCGGCACCTCGCCCAACGTGACGTATGAGAAGGAGCGCCCGGGATCGTTCGAGATCGATCACCGCGCCAAGGCCTTCAAGAGCTTCAAGGCGCTGCGCGGCGAGGACGGCGTCGTCAAGCTGGAGGACGCCGGCAGCGGCGTCGGTTTCTTCACGTCTTACCTGCGCGACGGCCACACGGTCAGCTACTACGGCGACAACCACCCGGTGTACGCCGGGTCGGTGGTCCGCGCGATGGCCTCGGCCAAGGACGGCGCCCCGCACGTCGAGGCGCTGTTCGCCCCGGAGATCGCGGCGCTGGCTGCCGCTGGGCAGCCGGCGCGCGACGCCGCCTGGAAGGCGTTCGCCGGCAAGCTGGACGACCTGTGGCGCGCCACGGTGGTGCGCGTCGACCGGCTGACGCCGACCATCGTCGAGGTGATCGTCCGCGCGCCCGCCGCGGCCCGCCACTTCGAGCCTGGCCAGTTCTTCCGCCTGCAGAACTACGAGGCGATCGCCCGCACCGGCGACGGCGGCGGCTCACGCCTCTTGATGGAAGGCCTGGCGTTGACCGGCGCCTGGGTCGACAAGGCCGAGGGGCTGCTGTCGCTGATCGTGCTGGAGATGGGCGGCAGCTCGCGCCTGGTCATGCACCTCAAGCCGGGCGAGCCGGTGGTGGTCATGGGCCCGACGGGGACGCCGACCGAGACGCCGCCGGGCGAATCGGTGGTGCTGGCCGGCGGCGGCCTGGGCAACGCCGTGCTGTTCTCCATCGGCCGCGCCATTCGCGAGGCCGGGGGGCGCGTCCTCTATTTCGCCGCCTACCGCAAGCGCGAGGACATCTACAAGATCGACGAGATCGAGGCGGCGGCCGACCAGATCGTCTGGAGCGTCGACACCGGCGACCTGCCCGATCCGCGCCGCCCGCAGGACCACGCCTTCCTGGGGAACGTCGTCCAGGCCATGGAGGCCTACGCCAAGGGCGAGCTGGGCGAGATCCGCGTGCCGCTCCCCGACTGCCAGCGCGTCATCGCCATCGGCAGCGACCGCATGATGGAGGCGGTCAAGGTGGCCCGCCACGGCAAGCTGGTGAAGTACTTCCGGCCGGGGCACATCGCCATCGCGTCGATCAACTCGCCCATGCAGTGCATGATGAAGGAGATCTGCGCGCAGTGCCTGCAGCGGCACATCGATCCGGAGACGGGCAAGGAGACGGTCGTCTTCTCCTGCTCGAACCAGGACCAGCTGCAGGACGCCGTCGACTGGAAGAACCTGGCCGATCGCCTGCGCCAGAACACGGTGCAGGAAAAGCTGACCGACCTCTGGGTCCGCCGCCTGCTGGCGCACCCAGAGGCGTAGGCGCCCGTTACTGCTTCTGCAGATGGATGGTGACGCGGGTGGTACCCATCACCAGGGTTCCGACGAGGGTGTTGCCGGTCGAGTCCAGCGCGCCGTCGATCTCGTCCAAATAATCCGCTAGACCGGCGTCGGCCGCGACGTGTTGCCAGAGGCTGCAAGCCGTGGCCGTGCAGGAGCAGATCTGTGGACCCTCACACATGGCGAGCTTGACGCAGTCGACCGGCTGCTGCGTTCCGTCGGGCTCCAGCAATGCGCAGTCCGTTGAGCCTCCGATATAGCCCAGGTTCGGCAGACAGCCGTAGACGGCCGCATCGGCGCCGGCGTCCGGGCTCGAGCGCAGGACCGGTGTCTGTAGCGCACACCAGGCGGCGTAGATTTCATCCTGATCGATTCCGAACTGGATCCTGTCTGCTTGCACCTGGACGGCGCGAATTGGATAGAGGAAGCCTTCGCGCAATCGATTGGGGACCGGGTCCATCGGGCCGGGCGGATAGCCCACGTTCGGATCGGTGGGTGGCGCGATCACGTCAATGTCGCCAGCGCGAACCGTACCGCTTCCGTCGGCCGCGATCGTCACGCGCAGGCGATCCGAGCCTGACATAAAGGTGTAGGCCTCGACGTAGCCGTCCCAGTTGGCAGTGTAGTCGGACAGCTGTGCGCCGATGGCCTGCGTGTTCCCAATGTTGACGGGGCCGTCGGTGGTCTTCGAGCAAGCAGGGGCGAGCGCGAGGGCGCAGAGAGCGGCGAGGCGATGATACGGGCGTCGAGTCTTCATTGGTCTGACCTCCTGCTCGGTGAGTCGCCGGTCATCGTCGAATCCGTTGCGGTGCAGGCCTGTTCGACGCGTGCGCGATACACACTGTCGGGGTGATGCTGGGCGAAGTCGTCGGCCAGGTTCACGCCGAACGGATGATCGCCACGGGCGCAGCGGGCCAGCGTGGCGGCGGCGTCACGTTCCTCGGTGAGCTGGCCCTTCGGGACCGCGCGATCGAGCTCTTGCAGGAACGCGAGCGCCAGCCCCGGTTGGCCGTCGCGCAGCGCCCGCTCGGTGTTGCGCAGCGCCCGCACCTCGATCGCCAGCGATTCGGCGGGGGACGAGGCGGGCTTGGGGGCGACGTGTTGCGCAGGACGCGCGACCTCGCGGTGGGATGATGTTGGTGGCGGCGCGGGCAGAGCCGGGGTCGGTGAAATGGCGGGCGACGGCGGCGCCTGCGCGATCGGCGCGAGCGCCGGCGCGAGGAGTGGGATGGAGGCGCTCGGCCGGGTTGCGCGCAGGCCCGCGCGATGGCCTGCCCAGTAACCAGCGCCGCCGCTGGCCGCGGCGATGGCGCCGGCCATCAGGAGGTGCCTGCCCCAACCGGCCGTGCGCGGGGCCGCCGCACCGGTCGCCAGCGCCGCGCCGAGCGCGCGCCGGA